>DRFF01000015.1 GCA_011050685.1 Aurantimonas coralicida | reverse complement strand
GTGCCGGAAAGCACGTGTAACCGCCACTGCCCTTGCGCAGGACCTTCCCCGCCAGATCCGAAACGGTGGCGGTCTCCGAAATGCCCGGAGTCGCAGCGCGCAGCGCATCCGCGATCAATTCCTCTTCGCTCTGAGCGGCCGCGCCGACCGGCACGAATGCGACCGCCAGGAGCACTGCGGCACCGACGCCGCACGCGGTGGCTCTGAACCGGGTGGCTTCATTGAAACGGAATGACGGGATCGAAAACATGGCGGGGTCCTCCTGGGTATTGATTGGATCGAGCACCGCGGATGCCGCGGTCGACCCATTCGGCGATCGGCGCCGGGCCGGTTGTCGGGCTGTGCGAAAAGTCTGACCGCGGCCGCGCCCAAACGCGGCGACGCGGGAGGTCCTTTGATACGAGGGTCGCGGGCAATCAGGCTTGCAGGGCCTTGACGTCCTCGGTGGTCAGCGCCTTGCCGCCGATGCCCCATTCGCCGCTGGCGAGTTCCTGGACCCGCACCCAGGTGACTCCGCGCATGGCCTCGCCTTCGATCTTGACCATGGTGTCGGTCACCTTCTCGATCATTTCCTTCTTCTGCGCCGCCGAGAAGACGCCTTCGATCAGCTGAATGTCGACGAGTGGCATGATCTTGCTCCCTTGGTTTGAACCTGCCGTCGCCCAGTATGTCCGGGCCGGCAATAATGGCGTAGCCCGTTCCCTTGCATGATGCTGGGAGGCCAGAGGGAGAGATCGGGGAGAATTCGTGGAGATATGCTAGGCTCGCCAGCGGAGCATGCGCTCTACGACGGTTGGACGATGCTTTACGTTTTCGAACCCTTCGAACTGGACGCCAGCCAGGTCGAGTTGCGGCACAACGGCACGGTCGTGCCGGTCGAGCCGCAGGTCTTCGCGCTGCTTGTGCTGCTCGTCGAAAACCGGGAGCGCATGATTTCCAAGGACGAGATCGTCGAAAAGATCTGGGACGGACGCATCGTGTCCGACTCTGCCATCACCAGCCGCATCAAATCCGCCCGTCGCGCGCTTGGCGACGATGGCAGGACGCAGTGTTTTATCCGCACCGTGCATGGTCAGGGTCTACGTTTCATCGCCGAGGTCAAGACGGTCGCGTCGCAAGGCTTGCGGCTACCAGCCTCACCTTGCCGGAACGAATGGCCGATCAAGGTCGCGGACGACGCCCGCCCGTCGATCGCCGTCCTGCCCTTCCGGCTGCTCGGTGTCGCCGGATCACACGGCGCCATCGCCGATGCCCTGCCCCACGACCTGATTGCCGCTCTGTCGCGACTGCGCTGGCTATTCGTCATTGCGCGCGGGTCCTCGTTCCGCTTCCGCTCACCCGATCCCGACGTCGGCGAAATTGGCGAGATTCTCAATGTCCGTTACTGCCTGTCGGGTATCGTCGAGATATTCGGGAACGCCACTACCGTCATCGTCGAACTGGCCGATACACGCACTGGCGGCGTCGTCTGGGGCGACCGCTTCGCCGCCAGACTCGACGACATTCACGAGATTCGCTCCCAGATCGTCGCGAACATCATCGCCGCTCTGGAGATTCAGATTCCTCTCAACGAGGCCAATCTCGCTCGCCTGGGCGCGCCGGAAAATCTGGACGCGTGGTCCACTTATCACCTCGGGCTTCAGCACCTTTACCGGTTCAACAAGAAGGACAACGCGGTGGCCGCGGGCCTCTTCGAAAGTGCGATCGCCAAGGAGCCACGCTTTGCCCGCGCCCATGCCGGCCTGTCCTCGACCGCGTTCCAGAACGCCTTCCTGCGCTACACGGACGACCCGCCGAGGGCCGTCGCGGCGGCGCGCAAATTCGCCGAGCGCAGCGTCGAACTCGACCCGATCGACCCCTTCGCCAATTTCACCATGGGGCGGGCCTTTTGGCTCACGGGCGATATCGATGGCAGCCTGTCCTGGTTGGACCGGTCGACCGGGCTCAGTCCCAATTACGCGCAAGGCTTCTATGCCCGCGCCTGGGCGGACACGATTTGCGAGCGCGACATGAAAGGCACGGAGAATGCCCGGATCGCTTTGTCGCTCAGTCCGCTCGATCCGTTTCGCTATGCCATGCTGGGGACGCGGGCCTTCGCCTGCCTGATCCGTGGCGATACCGCCGAGGCCGCCGACTGGGCGGACAGGGCGGCGCGGTCGCCGGGCGCCCACGTACTGATCGTCATGATCGCCATCGTCGCTCATGCCATGAACGGCGACGAGCGGCGCGCGGCGCTCTGGGCCGCCGACGCGCGCCAACGCCGCGACGACATCTCGCAGACCCATTTCTTCAGTTCGTTTCCGTTCGCGGATGGCCCGCTCCGGCGCCGGATCTCGAAAACCCTCGCAGATCAAGGCTTCTCATAAGACACAAGGGTGACGTTTCGCGGGGTTCGTGTTCCGAACGGCACTCAGCCCTTACGGGCCGGCTTGGAAAAGCGCATTTCCGGCGCGGCCAGTCGTTCCGCCGGCCCAAGCCAGGCACAAGTCAGCAGACACGCGTCGAAGCCACCAACGGTCATTCTGTGTCCGTGGCCGGATCGATTCCAGATCGATGATCCGGGCGCATAGACGGCCACGTCGTTCTCCGACCAGGCACCCGACACGGACACATAGCTCTCTTCGATCTCGTGATGGCTGTGCTGGGGGTAGATCGTGTTCGGCGCGAACAGGACGAGGCCGATGATGAGGGAATCCGGGCGGACCGGCCCCTGCGGCCCCAGCAACTCGCATCGGCACCGCACCGACGCCAGCGCCCCGGCAAATCGCCCGATCGGGGTGCGGATGTAGTCGCAGATGAAGGCGTCGGTCATGGCATCTCTCCCTTGCAGGAGGAGGTTATGCCTCGCGCGTCGCCGAAAGAAAATGCCGTCCCGCGATCGTTTTCCGACGAGCGAGGCGCCCGAGCGTGTTGGAAATCTCAGCTGGCGGCGACACGCCGCCGGCCGGCCTCGGGGGCTTCGGCTGGAGCCTCGGGTTCGCGCGCCGCGACCGCCGCAGCGGCCTTGGCGAGACGCCGCATCCGCCGGCCGGCCGCCTTCGCGTCTTCCGCCAAAAGCCGGCGCGCGGCATCAAGCCCCGCCTGCCGCAATTCGCTCTGGCGCCGATCCATCAGCGCCATCACCACCGAGAGCTCCGACGACGACCCCAAGTCCGCGGGCGCCTCGGCCGCCTCCGCGCGAAACACCGCGTAATCATGATCGAGGCCGAGATCGTCGGCGATTGTCTTGGCGGCATCGCGCAGTGGTGCCAAGGCTTCCGGCCAGACCGGCGCGAGCAGCCGCAGATGCATCGAGTGATATTTCACCCGTTTGCGCAATTCGTGCAGGGACTCCGCATCACGCCGCTTCTCGGCCCGTTTGAGCGCCTGCCGCGCTCGCGCATAGGTCCGCCCGAAGCCCTTGGCGGCCAGCGCCGCACCGTTCCGGTCGGGCCGCCGGACGACAAAACCGTCGAGCCGATGCCGCGCCTCGCCAAGACTGCGCTGCGTCGTCTCGACCAGCGGCGCGAGGTCGGCTTCGTTGACGGCGACGGCGTCGCGCCGTTCGGTCAGCCGGGCGCGGATCGCCGCGAAGGCTTTCGTGTCGACCTCCCCGGCAAAGCGCTCTTCCAGCGCGTCCAGTGCCTCGATCTGTGCCGCCGTATCGCGCACCGCCGACAGCGCCCGCGCGGTCTCGCGAAAACGGGCATTTTCCTCGGCGTAGAAATCCGCGTCCGCATCGCGCACGAGGCGCAACAGGCCGCGCAGCTTCTTCAGCCGCCTGCGCACGGCGTGGACGGCGGCGTGCCGGTCGTCCCCCGCCTCGCCGAGGTCGGCTTCCGCCTTGCGCAGCTGTTCGCCGGCAATTCGGCGAATCTCCGCGTCGAGCGCCTGTCCCGGATCGATCCTGAACGCCATTGCGACTTTCCTTGTTGCCGAGGCTTCAAACCTCGCCCGGCCGGCCGTCGAGGGCAAGCCTGGCGTTGGTGAAGCGCGCGTCGCCCGTCACCTCGCGGCCGAGATAGGCCGGCAGATCCGGTTTGTCGCTCGCGTCCCGAAGCTCGATCTCGGCCATTACCAGCCCGGCGAGCGCGCCTTCGAAGACGTCGATCTCGACCCGGAACGCCCCGAGCGGCACGATGTGACGGGTCTTTTCGACCACCGCCCCCACCCGGCTCGCCCGCAGCGCCTCGGCATCGGCGAGTGGAATGTCGTATTCGAACTCGCCGCGATCCATGCCGCTGCCGGTCTTGATCGTCAGTCGCGCGCTTGCTCTATCCCGAATGCGTACCCGCACCGAGGCATCCTCGCGCACGACCAGATAGAACTGCTCGAGACGTTGTGTCTCGCTGATCTGGCCGCGCCAGTCCTCGCCGGTCACCTGGAATTTGCGTTCGATCTCGCGTCCCATCAGCCGAAAGACCTGCGGCACGGCGTGCCGCGCCCGCGCAGCCCCGCAATCTCCCGGCGCAAGGAAACCACCGGCCGCATAGCGGTTATGACCTTGCGGAATATATAAAGATTTCCCGGCCAAAAAATGCACCTTCGCGTGGCTTCCAACTGGATCATTCGCCATTACCATCTATGTTTTATTTCAGGTCGACCTTTACGACCTACCGGAACGCCGGACCGGTCAGGAGGCATGCCGGCAGATCGCTGCTTGAATGGCGGCGACAGGAGGACAGCATGCAATGGACGACATTGAAACTGGCACTCGGGAAACTTTCTGCCGGGCCGGATGATTTCTGCGAGCCGTCGCGCCGCCGGTTTTTGGTCGGTCTTGGCATCGCCGGCAGCCTTGCGGTGGTCGCGCCGGCGTTGCTGACGGTGGGCCCGGCCGATGCGGCGGAGCCGGCGTCCGCCGACGCCGAGGAGGGCTTCGACATTGCCCAGCGTCGTGAAGAGCGTCGACGACGCGAGGACCATCGTGACGACCGTCGTGACAACCGACGCCGCGAGCGCCGTGACGACCGCCGCCGCGAACGCCGCGGCCGCCGACGGATGGGTCGCCGGGACCTCGAGCGTCGCTGCCGCGGCGACCGGCGTTTCCGTCGTGAAAACCGCCGGCTCTGCCGGCGTGTCACTGGCCGCCGCATCGGCCGGAGCGGCGCCTGCATCGATTTCGGGCCGCTGACCATCTGCGAGTAAACGAACGGGCGGCGGTCGTCGAACGGCCGCCGCCCCCCGTTCGCTATTCGGCCCCCGTCCCCGCACTGCGAAAGGGTGCTTCCAAGAACCGTTACAAATCTCTATATCGCGGCTCATGAGCACCATGCCCGCGAACACGCCCCTCGACCATATCCGCAACTTCTCGATCGTCGCCCATATCGACCACGGGAAGTCGACCCTCGCCGACCGGCTGATCCAGTCCACCGGCGGGCTGGAGCTGCGCGACATGAAGGAACAGGTGCTCGATTCGATGGACATCGAGCGCGAGCGCGGCATCACCATCAAGGCCCAGACCGTGCGCCTGCACTATACGGCCAAGAACGGCGAGACCTACGTCCTCAATCTGATCGACACGCCCGGCCATGTCGATTTCGCCTATGAGGTCTCGCGCTCGCTGTCGGCCTGCGAGGGCGCGCTGCTCGTCGTCGACGCGGCGCAGGGGGTCGAGGCGCAGACGCTCGCCAACGTCTATCTCGCCCTCGACAACGATCTCGAAATCGTGCCGGTCCTCAACAAGATCGATCTGCCCGCCGCCGAGCCAGACAAGGTCAAGGAGCAGATCGAGGAGGTGATCGGCCTCGACGCCTCGGAAGCCGTGATGATTTCCGCGAAATCCGGCCTCGGAATCGAGGATGTGCTGGAGGCGATCGTCCACCGCCTGCCCCCGCCGAAGGAAGGCGACCGCGCCGCTCCGTTGAAGGCGATGCTGGTCGACAGCTGGTACGATTCCTATCTCGGCGTCGTCGTGCTCGTGCGCGTCATCGACGGCGAGCTGAAGAAGGGTCAGGTGATCCGCATGATGGGCACAGACGCCAAATACCCGGTCGACCGGGTCGGCGTCTTTACTCCCAAGATGGTTCAGGTCGACGCGCTCGGCCCCGGCGAGCTCGGCTTCATCACCGCCTCGATCAAGGAAGTCGCCGACACCCGCGTCGGCGATACCATCACCGAGGACAAGCGCCGCACCACGACGATGCTGCCCGGCTTCAAGCCGGCCCAGCCGGTGGTCTTCTGCGGCCTGTTCCCGGTCGATGCCGCCGATTTCGACGATCTGCGCGCCGCCATGGGCAGGCTGCGGCTCAACGACGCCAGCTTCTCCTTCGAGATGGAATCCTCGGCGGCGCTTGGTTTCGGCTTCCGCTGCGGTTTCCTCGGCCTCCTCCATCTGGAAATCGTCCAGGAGCGGCTGTCCCGCGAGTTCGACCTCGACCTCATCGCGACGGCCCCGAGCGTCGTCTACGACATCAAGCTGACCGACGGCACGACCATCCAGCTGCACAATCCGGCCGACATGCCGGACATCATGAAGATCGAGCGGATCGACGAGCCCTGGATCAAGGCGACGATCCTCACCCCGGACGAGTATCTCGGCAACATATTGACGCTCTGCCAGGAGCGGCGCGGCGTCCAGATCGATCTCTCCTATGTCGGCAAGCGCGCTCTGGTGGTCTACGAGCTGCCGCTGAACGAGGTGGTGTTCGACTTCTACGACCGGCTGAAATCGATCTCCAAGGGATACGCCAGTTTCGACTACCAGATGACCGACTACCGCGAGGGCGACCTCGTCAAGATGGGCATATTGGTCAATGCCGAGCCGGTCGATGCCCTGTCGATGCTGGTCCACCGCAATCAGGCCGAGCGCCGTGGCCGGGCCATGTGCGAGAAGCTGAAGGAACTGATCCCCAACCACCTCTTCAAGATCCCGATCCAGGCGGCGATCGGCGGCAAGGTGATCGCCCGCGAGACCATCTCGGCACTCAGGAAGGACGTCACCGCCAAATGCTACGGCGGCGACGCCACCAGAAAGCGCAAGCTCCTCGACAAGCAGAAGGAGGGCAAGAAGCGCATGCGCCAGTTCGGCAAGGTCGACATCCCGCAGGAAGCCTTCATCGCCGCATTGAAGATGGACAGCTGAGCTTCGGCATCCCCGCGCGCAGCGTGTGGATGCGTGCCACTGCCCGCACCGAGACGAACGGAGCGCGCCCCTCTGGACGAGAGGGAACGGCCTTCATCCAAAGTCGTCATCCCGGCCTTGAGCCGGGACCCATTCCAAATCATCCGAGCCCCCAATCCGTTGCCAGACAGGATGGATAAAAGTCGCGGAATGGGTCCCGGCTCAAGGCCGGGATGACGAGGTTTCAAGGGCAGCGCGCTCCCAAGAAACAGCGCCGCCCAAAAAAATCTCTCACCCCCCTCGTAACCTCGCGCATAATCCTCTGCCCGCTGGCCCATCCTGGGCGAGTCGATGGAACGGGCGCGGAAACGCGCGGTGATGCCTTCATCTCGCCCGCCGCTTCGGCTAAGCACCGCGGCTCCACATTCTCCCCGTCCCTTTCCATCTCCGGACGTCCTCGCCCCCCGGCGCGTTCCGCCTGTTTCCAGAGCCTTTGCATGACGACGTTGTTTCCCGGCCTCGATTTCGGCACCACCAATTCCACCCTGGCGCTCGCGGCGCCCGGCGCGGCGCCGCGGCTGGTGCCGCTGGAGGGCGCCCATCTGACCATCCCCTCGGCGCTGTTCTTCAGTCTCGAGGACGGCGAGACCTATGTCGGCCGCGCCGCGGTGTTCGAATATCGCGACGGCGCCGAGGGGCGCTTCATGCGGGCGCTGAAGTCGATCCTCGGCACCTCGCTGATGGTCGAGACGACGCCCATCGGCCGCAGGCGCATGAGCTTCGAGGAACTGATCGGCCGGTTCCTCAAGCATCTGCGCGAGCGGCTGGAAGAGGCCGTCGTCGCCGACCCGGCCACTGCGGGCGCCGCCCTCGATTCGATCGTGCTCGGCCGCCCGGTGCGCTTCGTCGACGAGGACGACGCGGCCGATCGCGCTGCCCAAGGTCAACTGGAGGCCGCCGCCCGCGCGCAAGGGTTTCGCCATATCGAGTTCCAGTATGAGCCGGTTGCCGCCGCGCTCCATTACGAGCGGACGGTCACGTCCGAGCAACTCGCCCTCGTCGTCGATATCGGCGGCGGCACGTCGGATTTCTCGATCCTGCGCCTGTCGCCGAACGCCGCGGGCGCGACCACGAGCCAGGTCGACCGCCGCTCCGACATTCTGGCCACCACCGGCGTCCATGTCGGCGGCACGGATTTCGACCGCCTCCTCAACCTCGCGGCGGTGATGCCGCATTTCGGCCTCGGCTCGACCACCGCCGACGGCAAGCGGGCGATGCCGGTCTGGTATTTCAACGACATGGCCACCTGGCACCGGATCAACACGCTCTACACGGCCAAGAACAGCCGCGACATCCGCGGCCTGGAGCGCGAGGCCGCCGAGCCGGACAAGCTCGCGCGCTATGCCCATCTCCTCGCCCACCGTTCGGGCCATCGCCTCGCCGGCGCGGTTGAGGCGGCCAAGATCGCCCTGACCGAGGATACCCAGGCAGCCGTCACGCTACACGAGCCGGGGCTGGCGCTCGACCTGACGGTGACCCGTGCTGCCTTCGATGCGGCGACAGCCGAGCTCAACGGCCGCATTGCCGGCGCGATCGATGCGGCCCTCGCCAGCGCCCAGGTCGCGGCCGGATCGATCCAGACCGTGATCCTCACCGGTGGCGGCGCGCTGGTGCCTGCGGTGCGCGCCGTCGCCACCCGGCGCTTTCCCGGCGCGGCCATCGCCCAGGCGGACGAATTCGGCAGCGTCGGGCTCGGGCTGGCCGTCGATGCCGCCCGGCGGTTCGCGTAAGCGGCGTTCGCTAAACGGCACGCGCGACCTATAACGTCTCGAATGGCGGATTGACGCTGGGCTGAACCAAAGGACCGGATCGTGAGCATTGGACTGATCGCGCTTCTCGACGACATCGCGGGCCTCGCCAAGGTGGCGGCCGCCTCTCTCGACGACGTCGCCGCGCAGGCCGCCAAGGCCGGCACCAAGGCCGCGGGCGTCGTCATCGACGACGCCGCGGTAACGCCGCGCTACGTGACCGGCTTCAAACCGGAACGCGAGTTGCCAATCATCTGGCGGATCACCCTTGGATCGCTCAAGAACAAGCTCGTGTTCCTGTTGCCGCTGGCGTTGCTGCTCGGCTATTTCGCGCCTTGGGCGATCACCCCGCTGTTGATGCTCGGTGGGCTCTATCTCTCCTACGAGGGCGCCGAGAAGGTCTATGAGGCGCTATTTCCGCACAAGGCCCATGCACATGAGGCCAAGCTTACCGGCGCCAAGACCGACCCGAAAGCGCTGGAGAACCAGAAGGTCGCGAGCGCCGTCAAGACCGATTTCATCCTCTCGGCCGAGATCATGGCAATCACCCTTGCCGGGCTTCCTGAGGGCGGCCTTATCACCCAGGCCGCGGTTTTGGCGATCGTCGCTGTCGGCATCACCGCGGTCGTCTATGGCGGCGTCGCGCTGATCGTGAAGGCCGACGATGTCGGGCTCGCCATGGCCAAGAGCGACACTCCGTCCGTCGTTGGCTCGGCAATCCGGGGAATCGGCCGCGGCCTCGTTATCGGCATGCCGGTCTTCCTGAAGGTGCTGGCCGTCGTCGGCACCGCGGCGATGATCTGGGTGGGCGGCGGCATCATCGTCCACGGCCTCGAGGAATACGGCTTCACCACCATCGGCCACACGATCGAGGTCGGCGCCGAGGCAGCCGTCCATGCGATCGGCGAGTTCGGCGGCTTCGTCCATTGGCTGGGGGCGGCGGCCGGCGCGGGAGTTGTCGGCCTCATCGTCGGCGCGGCACTGATCCCGATCGTCGGGGCGGTCGTCGCGCCGCTCTGGAACGCCGTCAGCGGCAAGAAGGACGCGCCTGCGCATTGAGAGATCGGCGGGAGCCGCGCGGCCTGGCTTTTTGCCGCTACTGACGGAAACTAGAGCGTTTTCACCTTAATCCGGGTCATATCCGGCATGGGCAAAGAGGTTTCGGAATTCGTCCGGCTTGAAGATGTCGAGCGCCAGCGCCACGGCATCAAACAAGCCAGGGATCGTGCGGGCTGCCAGCTTTCTGAGGAACGC
>DRFF01000014.1 GCA_011050685.1 Aurantimonas coralicida | reverse complement strand
TCTTTACGCACAACGCCTGACGGCTGCTATGAATTCGAGGGTTCGCCGGTCGCGCGTACGCACATATTCCGGCAGGACGACGTGCGCGGCATGTTGGGCGTGAACCCGGACGTAGAGAATGCAAACCCCCCAACAGAGGATACCCCGAATGAAGTTTCAGACTGACGAACGTACCGGCTTGCTTCGGCAGTGCAGCGAATTCACGGGTCGCGGCCGTCGTGGTCGCGTAGTCGAGGACGATCCGCTTGACGATCCGCTCCTCCCCGACCACGAACCTGCCAAGCGTCGGCCGGGCGAGGCGGTCTATCGGTTGCGTGACTGGTTTCTGGCATCGGTCGGTTTGATTGACAGGGTCGAGACGGCCCACGGTATTACGATCGACGAGGCCGCGTGTCTGGGCTTGTTGGAACAAATGCTGGCCGACGCGGATCCCGGCGTCGCCCGTCGCGTCGAGAACGAACTGATCCACGAGTGCGGCGGCGAGCTGGGGCTTGTGTACGGCATGGAGAACGCCGTCGGCATTCGCCCCGTGAGCATTCGTCTTGAGGACAAAGGCGGCTTGAAATCATACATCCACAACCACGAAAGGACCGTGATCGATGTTACCTATTAACAAGAACGACGTTGAGTGGGACATTGCAATTGCGAACCGTATGCACGAGCGGATTCGCGACGAGGTTCTCACTGAGCTGCTGGCTCGTGACCGCAAGCGTGGCATTCCTGCAGACGGCAAGGTAACCGTCTTGGACGACGAACACATTGTCATCGATCGCAGTTTGCGTGACGCGCGACACACCGGCCGCGAGCACCGGATGCTCAGTTTCCGACGTTGGGTTCAGTTTTGCAGCGAGCCGCGTGACGAGGCCGCGTTCAAGAGGGAACTCGCCGTCGCGGACCGTAAACAACGGATCACGAAAGGTCTCGAATACACCGCCGAAGTGGCGGAGGCCGTCAGCCCCAAGGGCCATGGCCACTCCAAAAAAAGGAAAGTTGAGGTTTAGTTAACTATGGCAACGACGATCTTAGGAAACATCACGGCGCGGGGTACGATGGCGACTTTCCTGGACGCCATGGGCGTGGCACCGAACGTCTGGCGGAAACACGTCGACGAGGTTAAGTCGGATGCCCCGGACGAACGCCACGTGTGGCTCGGTCAACTGCCGATCCCGCGTGAGTTCGTGTCCATGCGGAACATCCAGGGTTTTCGCGACTTCACGTACACGCTGAAAAACAACGAGTACGAGATGTCGTTTATCATCGATCAAAACACGTTCGAGGATGACCGGCACGGACTCGTCGGCAAGCGTATCAAGGAAGTGGCCGAGGGTTACGCGACCTTCAAGGACGACCAGTTTGCGTCCCTGCTGATCGCGGGCGAAACGTCGACTGCGACTTTCGACGGGATCACGTACTACTCTCCGTCCCGAACGATCGGCTTGAGCGGAACGATCAACAACTCGCTCACGGTGGATGCCACGGACCACGACGACTTGACCGTGGCGGAGGTTCTCGCCGCACTGCGTCGCGCCATGTTGAAGATGTGGCGCTACGGCGACGATCAGGGCCGGTTGGCCTACAACGCCAGCGCCATGTCGGACGTTCGCGTGGTCATCGCCCCCGAACACGAAAAGGCATTCACTGAGGCGATCAACAGCACGCTTATCAGCAGCTCGGACAATCCGTGGGGCAATGGGCTCGTGAGTTTCGACGTGTTGCCCTTCCTTACTGACGCCGACGACGCGGTCTACATCAGCGCCCTGGGCAGTCAGCGCAAGCCGTTCGTTTACCAGGAGCGGACGGCGCTGCAGGTTCAGGTGTTCAACAGTCCCAACGAAATCGCGGACGCACACGGGTTGAAGGTTCTCACCCGGCAGCGTTACCGCTTCGGCTATGGTGAGCCGCGGCGCAACGTGCGGCACGATTTCACCTGATGTCGGAAGCCCGCAAGAGTGTGGTTACGTCGGCCGTGCTTGAACACAACCTGCGCGCCGAACCGTGCAGCGAGCGGAACTACGTCAACGCGGCGCTGCTGGAAGCGTCGATGTCGGCCCTTACCGAGCACGAGGTTGCTTGTGATCTGCCTGCGGTTCACCGGGGAATCGCGAATCCGAGCGGGCGGGCTACGTTGACCAGCCGACCACGAAAGGATTGACGATGGCGAGAGTTCGGGGTTCTGATTTCGGTGAGACGGTCCTGGCGGTCCGGGCGGACGATTCGGAGTTGCGCGCCACGCTTGCGAAGGACGAAGCGTTCGTGCGCCAGTCCACGGAGAAGATGCAGGGCTCGCTCAACAAGCTCAATGTGCCGCTGAAAACGGTCGGCACGACGGCGGTCACTACGTCGTCTAAATTCGCTCTGCTTGCTGCTGCCGGTGGCATCGTGGGTGGAAGTTTCGGGCCGCTCATTGGACAAACTGCGATGATGGGGTCTGCGATCACGAGCCTTGGAAAAGCCGCGGCACTGACCGCACTGCGATTTTCGGCTCTCGCTTTGCCGATTGCAATTACTATCGGCTTCTTTGTGCGTGAGTTTGGTAAGGTTGCCGCTGCAAACCGAGCGGCAGAGGAAGCCCTTGCCACAACTGAAGCTAAGGTTGGCCCGGCGCTGGCGCGACAGAAAAAGCGCATCGCCGACCTCGCCATGGCCGAAGCCGCTGCCGCCAAGGCCCTGCAAGAAGCATCGCGAGCCGCGGCCCTGATCGTCAGTGACCGGATCCGGGATCTTCAACGTGAGCTACAGATCCTCGACGGCCGCGCCAAGGCGACGGACTTCATAACGAACGCCCTCGAGCGCCAGTTGACCGTCCAGCGCGACCTTGTCATTACGCAACAGGAATCGGCGCGGCTGGCGGAATTCGAGAAGCAAGCCCATGCGGCCACAATCTCCGCCCAAGGCCCTCAGACACGGCCAGAGGCCCAGGCGGCTATTTCTCAACTACTGCTGCTCTTCAATGCCGAACAGAGGGGGTTATTTGAGACACGGAAGCTTGTTCAGGAATTGGTCCGTACCGGGCGTCTCGATCCGGATGAGCTCCGGTTTATCAACGCGCGAGCCGGTCTTGGTTTTGGCGGCGCTAGCGAACGAGCTGAGCTTGCCAGCGCCGCCGGCGGCCTGGGGATCCCCGCGACACGGTTCACGGACATCAGGGCGTTCGGCGGCGGCGTCGACGATCCGGCGGCAAAGCGTGACGAGGCGCGGAACAAGAAACTTGATACACTGATCCTGTTACAGCGACGAGGGACTACATTGAACTAAGGAGCTCAAAATGCGGACAGCCTACTACTTGTTCACGATCACGATAGCGATCATCTTACTCGGCCAACCAGGGCCGACCACGAAACACGCAAGCCGCGAGCACGAAAGGATTGACATGGCAACACCGGTTTGGATTTCAAGTAACGGGGACTGGGGCGACACGGCCTCATGGTCGACAGGCTCGGTTCCGGTTAGTAGCGATCTCGTCATCTTCGATGGGATCAGCAGCAACAAATCAGTGACGGGCGGGCTGAATCAGACCGGCGTTAATCTGGCGGAACTACAGATCAGCCCAGCGTACACAGGCAACATCGGCCTCACGGGCAATCCGCTCGTTATCGATTCTCTCAAAGTGTTGCACCGGGGCAGTGGGACGCTGTACTGGAAAGCCGAGACCGATGCCACACGCATTCGGATCGACTCGCCGAACCTGATAGCTGCTGCCGTGTTGTCGGGCTCTTCATCCGGCTGGCGACTGGCCGTCAAGAAGGGTCACGTCACTTGCGACGATACGGTCAACAATATCCGCGAGCTCCGGATCATGCGCGACAACGCGATCGTCATCGTCGAAAAGAACGGGAGCACCCAGATCGACAATTTTGTTATGACGGCCGGGTTTTGCGAAAACAATCGAGGGATAACCGGGGACGACGGCACAGGGGTGAACAGGCAGGCGGTCGTGAGCGGCGGTCTGTTCGTCCATCAAGAAGGCGCGGTTGATTTTCTGCGAATCCTGGGCGGCAACGTCGAATGGAATGCGTCCGATCTCCTCGGTAGTGCGCTGGTCGGGAGCGGCGTTTTGGACCTTACGAAAACTGGGAACGCGAAACAGATCAATGAGCTGGAAATCTTCCCCGGCGCGGACGTGTTCTTGACCACTCAAACCGCCGTAGGCAACACGTTCGATTACCGCGAAGATATCCCGTGATCCGATCGCAGTTGCCGGCGCGGGCCTTGGCTAATTGCTGGCGGGATAAACCCGCGTCCCGGGGCGCATGTTTTCCGCGTCCACCCTTGGCCGTATGCGGTCCAAGCAGCGTGCCGATCTTGACGTAACCATCGATGTAGACCCAGACGGCTTGAAGCAGCACCGTCCGGTCGGCACCCCAGCATTTCGCCGCATGGGCGATCGCTTGCCACCCTCTATGTCGCACTGGGAGCGGAAGAAACGTGCAGCGGCCGCCGCTGTTGAACGATCGGGCCTGTGACGGGCTATCGGACGCCCCGATCGCTTAGACGACGTTTACGGGCTCACGGGTGGGATGCGGTCACCTTGTG
>DRFF01000013.1 GCA_011050685.1 Aurantimonas coralicida | reverse complement strand
TGCCCGCGGATCTGTCGACGAGGACTATCTGCGGGCGATTTTCGCCGAGGCATGGCCCAGGCGCAGTGGACGCCGGGTCGCATCGACGTGAGCAGCAAGCTCGCACCGCAAGATACCGACCTGCGCCATCAGCCTGTCGCGCTCCTGGACCAGGGCGTCACGCTCGGCCCGGGCGTCCCGAAGGGCGGCGATCAGGCGGTCGATCGTCGGGCGATTGCTGGTGCGGATCACGCGCACCGGCTGGCGGCCGCCGGAGCGAGCCATGCCGATGCCGGCGGAAAAGACGATGCCCTCGAGGGCGGAAACAAAGCTCATCTGTAGGCCTCCACTGCCTGGTGTCGATTTATCCATGAGACCACAAAATGCCTGAAAAGACCTTAATCGAACCCCGAAAATCCGAGCGACAGGTCCGTCGCGAACGGGCGGACAGCACGGCTGCATGGAGGGAGCGGACCCGGCATCGGCCCGATCCCCGCGTTGTCGATCGCGCCTTGCTCGAGGCGATCGTCGTGGTCCTGGTCGACACGAAAATCGTCCCGCCGGCGACCGCGATGGCGATCGTCGAGAAAGCGACCGAAGCGGCGGTGCTCGGCCTGGTCCGGCAAGGATATGGCGAGAAGACTTCGCGTGCCCGGATCGGCAAGAGACTCGGCGAGCACCATCGGACCGGCAAGACTTCGGTCGTCAAATCGGCCCTGCGGGAGGTCGGGCTGGGACCACGGCGTGCGATCGAGACCCCGGCGACACCCCCGTTGGTCCAGCATACGGCGTGACCCCTCAAACACCTATTGACAACCCGAAATTGTGTATCTGCATTGGTCACACATTAGCCAGCAAGGAGAGATGGCATGACCCAGACCCATTCCGAGACCACCGCTGCCACGGTGGAGACCGCCGTGCCCCAGACCTTCTTCGACCTGATGAAGGATCTCGGATGCGAGACCGAAGCCGACGCCCTCGCCGTCCCCTACATGGGCGACGGGCACGACGAAGCCGGCGTCGGTGATGTTTACGGCGACGCCTTCGTTGCACAATGGACTGTGGGTCCGGCGCTCGGAGCCAATTTCGAGCGCGGCTGCCGCGATTACTGGATCATCAGCGCGGGCGGCGAGGCCTTCGCCGAGGTGCGGGTCGATGAAGACGGCAGCGTCGCCGTCCACGATCCTTTCACGACCGCCGAGCAGCGGATCGCCTTCTGGGCGACCATGCACAAGAGCGAGGTCATGGAGGACGTTCTCGATCTCGCCGATTCAAAGGACTATCGCTACCGGCTCGAAGAGATCGTCTCCCTGTGCGATTACGATATCATTCGTGCCGTCCAGATGGATGCGCAGGTCGACATCCACCCCGTCGCGGCCGGTCTCGCGATCGAAAGCCTACATCGCCGGCGCCGGCATGATCCGCGCCGGCATCTGGACCTCGTCCGACAAGTCTTCCAGCCTCCTGCTGACGTCCGAAGACGATGCCGGTCTGGAGCGGGCCAGTCTCCTGGTCCGGGCCAGGAATGCATATGACGGCGATCCGGACGACGGTGAGATCGAGGTCGGCGTCTGGCATACCGGCACCTGACAATCACGCACCTTGGCGCCGGCGATCCACTCTTCGCCGGTGCCTTTCCGATTCGCGCAAGGAGATCGCCATGAATGTATTCAGCCAGATAGCTGGCAATCTCGCCATCGACGGCGACAAAGGGCTGCTCGCCGACGGGCGGCGGATCGTAGCCGAATCGAGGCCCTGGTTCGGGTCCGGGCAGCGTCCGGGTGTGGCGGTGTCACATCGACGGCGATGGACGGGCGATCCACGATATGCGCTGGCCGGGCGACGGCGCGATCGAGGCATGGGCCGACCGGCAGTGCCTCGGGGGTGAGATCCATCAGCGGATGTCGACAGTCAGGGACACCGTCGAAGCGGCGATCGCGTCCGGCACGCTCCGGATCACCGGCGACATGGTCCTGGCACTTGCTCGCCATGTCGAGGTGCGACCATGACCGTCTTCGCGGCCTGCCTCGGCCATCTGGGCCTGACCGCGGTCGAGGCGGCGACGTTGCTCGACTGTTCGCCGGCGACGGTCCGGGCGAAGATGAAGGGTGCCCGCCAGATGACGGCTTCCGACGCCGCGGCGATGATCCCCTTGTTCCGCCGCATCCAGACTGGCGATGTCGCCGACCAGCCGGACGGCGTCCGGGATGCGGCTCATGCCCTGCGTATCCTTCGCGGCGTCGAGGTCGTGCCAGAACGTCGGCCCGGCCCGAAGCCGAAATAACCCCGCCGCCCCTTAAGTGATCGAAAACCGCCCCGGATGTCTCCGGGGCGGCTTTTTCATGCGCGGTTCGGTCGCCGCCATCCGCGGCGTTGACGTTATCGTCCAACTCGATGGAAACCTCCATATGGATCAAGGCGCTATTCCGGATTTTTTCCGGCCATTTCGCCATGTCCGCCATTTGGCCCCCGGTTGTCCGGAAAAATGGCGGAGCCTTACGCGGTAAGGGTTTGTTGGAGGTGAATGGCGTCCATCGCGGCCATTCCGCCGTCGACGATGGAGCGCTGGTCGAATTGTGGCGGAAACTGATGGCAAAATGAACTCATTCTGAATTCATCGCCCGCCAAGCGAAACCGGTCACGCCGTGATGACCGGAAAATGGCGAAAGTCCTGTACAGCAGGGCTTTGATGGAGACGGATGGCGGCCATTTCCGCCAAGGCCGCCGCCATGGCCGAAACTTGGCCGGAAAAATGGCGGAGGCCTGTGGCGCAAGGCTTTGTTGGAGGTAAATGGCGCCAATGGACTGGATGGCGGTTCCGGCGATGGAACGATGGCGGAATTGCGGCGAAACCGGTCCACGTGGCCACGAAGGATGAGACGAAGACCCTGGATGGCCTGTTCGTGCCTCGCCAGGCCGGTCGAAGGGCGGGATGGGCGACGCCCCGGCTGGAACCCGACTCGGCCACCGGGGAGCCGGCATCCGGGCGACAGCGCGGATCGGCGAGCGGGATCGAGGGGCTGGGGATGCCGCAGGACGCGCAGGAAGGCACGCTGCGTGGCAAAAGATGCGAAAGATGAGTGCGGGTCACCCGGGAATGAAAGCCGTCGTATCGGGCGTTTATTCGGGTGGTTATGTTTGAGACCGGTGCGGTGGGAATCGGCCCTGGAATGCCCCAGTTCGAGCCGTCGGTTCGACTCGCGCACGTAGAAGATAACTACACATATATCTTCGGAGAAGAAATATGATCAGTAAATATTCTCCATTAGTAGGAAAAATCGGATTTTCATGGGTGACTGGTCTGCCCTGCAGACCGGTCTCGGCGCCCATCCTGACGCGACGGTGAAGCGTCACCGCCGTAGAACCGCTGCGCTTCGCGCTGCCATGGGGAGATCGTCGTCAAGGGCACCGCCAGACTCGCCAGCACCGCTCCAGCGATCGTCCTGCATCGCCGTGAAAACGTCAGGAGCGCCCTTCACGAACCGCTGCGCCTCCCCTTTGGACCCGGCGCCCGCCGACGACCATGAGATTTATTTTCACCCCCTGACGTCCGCCTGAGCACCCCTCCTGTTCCATTTTCGATCCGACCATCCCCGACTCTCACCCGAGCACGAATTCGCCGCCCAGTGCCCATCTATTCGCGCCCCAGACATGTCGCAAGACCCCTACCCGATCCGCGACGATCAGGTAAATCGTGAGCGATATCCGGGACTTGACCGATGCCTGGCGGTCGCCGATCTTCTAGCAGATAGGGGCGACTGGAGGCGGTCACATGGGAAAATTCACACCGGCGAAACGACACTTCGTGCTGGCGGCGACACCGCCGGCTGACGACTACGCGCCGTCCGAATCTCACTGGGTCGAGCGCGGCGTCGACCGGCTCTACGTCGGCGAACTGATCCGGATCAGGCAGGGCGACCGCGTGCTGAAAGGCGCCGGATCTCACGGGCAGCGGATCTGGGGAAAGACCGTTCGACCCGACGGGCGCGAGATCACCGAGCGGGTCGAGACCACGACATACGCCGTCATCACGCGGATCGGCCAGAAGCGGGGTGTGCCGACGGCCTACTACCGGGTCGTTTCGACCGACTCCGGACGCACGTCGCCGTCCGGCGCTCTTGGTATTCCCGCCGTCCTTACCGACAACGCTGCCCAGGTCGGAAAGCGCCAGCGCGAGGTCCGTCGCCTCGCCGGCAGCGGCCCGACCGCGGAAGAGCGGGAAGCCATGGATCCCGAGACCCACTCACGGGAGGCGCGCCGGCTGGAATTCGCTGGCTTGCTCGACGCGACCCGTGAGGCCGGCGGCTACGATGATCTGCTCCACGGCGATCCATACCGCGAGGACACCACGCCGGTGACGGACGAACGGTTTGAAGGCTGGCGCGCCGGTGATTACGAACCGCCCGCATGGGCCTTTTCCGTCCTTCGGCGGCTCAAGATCGCGGACGAA
Organism: Aurantimonas coralicida; assembly: GCA_011050685.1. Taxonomy (GTDB): domain Bacteria; phylum Pseudomonadota; class Alphaproteobacteria; order Rhizobiales; family Rhizobiaceae; genus Aurantimonas; species Aurantimonas coralicida_A. Next base: position 21,273 of record DRFF01000013.1, on the reverse strand, counting down.
AATTTCGTTGCGGAAGCGGCGGAAGATCCCGGTGAAATCGAGCTTCACGGCGAAAGTTCCGTGGCCGATATGGATACGCTTTCCGTCGACGAAGACCCCGATGACGATCCGGTCACGGCGCGCCTCGACGAGGCTGTCTACGACCCCGGCTACACGATCGATCCGGACGCCGAGGGTGACGACGATCATTACGGGATCGCCGCGGAATGAGCACGCGAAAACGCCCTTTGCGTCGCGCATCGAGCCGTGGTAAAAAGCCGGGACATGCTGCTTCGGCGGCGTCTACGATGACTACGCCGGCCGATCTCGACGATCGCGCCGGCGATTTTTTCGCCGGGGCCGATCCTGCGCTGGCGGATTTCCTGACCGCCTACGCCAAGCTCCACGACATCCCCGAACTGCTCTTGCCCGTGAGATCGCCACCGGCGACGGCTACCGCAGGCCGTCGCCGAAGCCGGAGCCGGTCGTCGAGGTCGAACCTGTGCCCGAGATCGTCGTCGAGCCGCCTGCCGACGGCGACTATCTCAGTGCATTCCTGCGGCTGTTGATGGAGGATCCGGGTGGACCCACGTTGACAGCGGCGGGCGGCGGCTGCGACCCCGTGATCGAACGCGGGAGATCGTAAGCACGGGACATGGCGAAAAGGCCGAGGATCGTGGACCTCGACGGCTGCTGCAATTGATAGAGGCGTCGCCAGAAGGCGTCCGATGTTCGCCTACGACTCGGCCCAGTCCGATTTGATCCCAGTCGTCATTTTCGCAGCCGCGCCCACTCGGCCGACCGCCTCACCCCACGTGGCGATCATCGCACGCCCTCGGTCGACTTGGCCCATAACGGCAACGTCCAACTCAAGCTGGATTTGCTCGAGGACGCGGCCGTCGACGACCTCGTCGACGATTTTCATCCACATCCGGCTGCGGGGTCGTCGGCGCCCATCCGTCCGCCATCGCCGCGGCGATCGCCTCGTCCGTCGAGCGCACCTCGCCGGCAAAATCGCAGCGGAATTCGTCGCGATGCCGGCATCGGATCGAGCGCGGGACCGGATACGACCTTATAGCCCTCTTCGGCGAGCCGCTCGACGACCGACGGCGTGTGCGCCGGCACGTATCGCACCTCGCCGCTTGCGCAAATTTCGAAGAACTTTACCCGAATTTCCGGGTCTTCCGGGATCTTCGAAGCGTTCGCTCTCGGCGTGATTCGCGACCGCATCGCCGGCGCCGATGGCCGACTGGCGTTCGCGGGCAGTCTCGACGGCGGAACCGACGTGGGCGACGACGTCGCCGGTGAGTTCATGAGCGAGACGGTATGAGCCGCCATGGATGGATCTTCACGGCAGCTTTTTCGCTTCCGGCACAAATCGACCGCCAACGCATTTCCGGTCGCGCCGTGTTGGCAGGGAAATGGCGGGAGCCCTGCTGGGTCTGGATACCTTCTTCATGGCCCGTTTATGCATGGCCGCATGAAGCAACCATCGCCGTTCCACGACGGCTTCCGCACTCCGATTGGGTCTCGTTTCGTCACTCGTCTTTGTCCGAGCGTCCGCAGCTTTTCTTTCTCTCCAGTTGCCATTACACTCGGTAGAAAACTGCCCGAATAGTCAGTTTGCCGCCCATGAGAAAGGGAGCCGAAGCCCCCTTTTGAATTTGTCTGGTGACCGGTTGACCAAGTCCATCTTTAGGAAAGCCGGAATCGCTTCATCGTTCGTGTTGTCCGGCGGCGCATCTTCGCCAGCTTCGGCACCGCTCGGTGCTTCGTCGGCGAACACCATGCCCGCAGGCAACCGCTTTGCCGTTCGCAGCGTGGCCATCCGACGGATTTCTCGACGATTTGAAGAACCGGCAGTTGCGCCATGCCGGCTGAGCCGCCATGAACTCTCTTCGAGTCAGTCGAGCGCGATGCCATGCAGGTGCTGTCGGCGGCGCCATCCTCAATACCGTCCGGACACTGCTTCAACAGTCTGCCAGGGTCATTCATCTGATGGTTGTCGATCCGGCCGTCCTGACCCACGAAGTGCTTTCTCCGCCGCCTCGCGAGCCCGATCTTCCCGGTCCCATGCATGGAAGCGCTCGATCGCGCCTTGAGCGAGGACCTGATCCATCGTCCTGTTGATCGTCATGCCGCCCACGATACCCGTCCACTGCAGTCCATCGATGCCGATCCGCAGTTCGCCTCCACCCTGCTCGCTGTCGAACTGGCGCCATGCGGCCTGCCGCAGGCTGGTCTCCTGCCGCTCGCGCTCGTCTTCCGCGCCTAGCGATGCGTCCAAAAGGTCCGGCTCGCCAGCGTCAGCCCGTGTGAACCGTGCCTTGCAAAGAATGCGTCCATCGGCCGGGCTATAGCCGGCGTCGGTCAGCCTTCCGAGAAGGACCGCAAGGGGATCGTCGAGGCAGGCTGCAGCCCAGGCGAAGGCGTTTCGTCCGCCGTGGTCTACCCAGGACAGCGATGACCAGCCCCTGGCGGCGAAGCTTGCTAGCGGCGCCGACTGCCGCGGATCCAGCCCCTCGGCAAGAAAAATTTCTCTAGCGCCCGCAGGGCTGTCGCCCACAATGTCCCGGCATTGCGACATCGCGAGCTCAGCTGAGACGATCCCCCCGCAGCGCCGGGCGATTTCCCAGACACCCCGGGGAAGGCTTCCATGCGCATCCTGCCGGTAGATCAGCCGCTCGAGACCGACCAGCTCGTCCCACACGATGGCGTCCGGAAGTGCGTTTGTCAGGGCATACCAAACCGCCGGCTCGCCACTGCGATATACCGGACGCAGGCGACCGACGAACTGCAGTAGCTCTTCCTCCCGGAACTGGCGCTGGAGCAGCGATCCCCATTTTGCTGGATCTTCGGGAACCTCGATTTCAACGTCGCGGCCGTCCCGCATCATCAGCCGACGCTTGGTCCTGTGAACACGCCCGGCTCCACCGTTTGAGGCAGGCGATCCCCGGTAGGACGGCGGTTCTGGCACTTCGTCATCGTAGGTCAGTGCCGCTGCGAGACCACTCAGGACACCGGGAGGCAGTTCCATCCGGCCGACGGAGATGGCGGCGACATGATGCTTTGCGAAATCGAGCCCCCTCAGATCTCCGAAATGGAGAAAGTCGCTATTCACAGGGCTCGCCCAGGATGTCTGCAGAGCACGGCGAACCCCCTTGGTCGCGGCGACCAGGACGCGGCCGTCCGCATGCAGGCCGCACACGGTGCTGATCGCTCGCCTGACAGCGGACAGGAGAAACGCCGCCTCGGCCTGAGAGGCCGAATCGTCGGCCCTGCCGAGCAGCTGCATCTTACTGTAGCTCCTATCCGGCATACCGATCGAACGCAGATTGAAGAGTTCACAAACGCTCGCCATTCCCCCTGTTCCTATTTCGACCCGCGTTTTCGCGGGAATCTTCTCTGTTGCCTGCCAGAACGGCCTACGAACCCGGTCAGGCTATTGACCTATCTCGTGAAATCGCAAAAGTCTCTGCAGAATAAATCGCAGAGTTGCCAGCCGATGCTCCCCCTCCCCTCGAGGATTATCGAAGGCCGTTTCCTACCAGATCCAGCCCTGCCGATCACGCCCGAGGCGATTCAAGATCTTCTTGTGCCACTCCCTGCCCGGCTGATCGATGCGCTGCGACTGTCGGAGCCCGCAACGGCACGGGACGGGGCGCTATTGTGGCTGATCCTCGCAGCAGAGGCTGAAATCGCTGCAACGGGCAAGACCATCGAATCGTCACGTTCCCTCCCCCGGGCGACCGTCGCCCTCATCTACCGGCGCGGCGGCCTGCGAGCGCTCCGGGAAAGCTTCGCGCGACTGAATCTCGCCCATGTCGATTTTGCCCCCGACCGCGTGCTGGCATTCGCGAAGTCTCCCACCGTCAACCGGGCTGGAGACGTCGAATGGCGGCTCGATCGTCGTCTCCTGGAATGGCTGCGGCCCTCGATCTCAAAGAGGAAGGTAGAACCTTTCGCTCGGATCGAACTGCGGGTCGCGCTCGAAGCGCGCAGCCGCTGGACGATGCCGCTTTATACACATCTGTGCACCGCCGCTGTCCGGCTCCGGCCTGAGGCCAGTGCCGACGGGTGGATCGAGTATAACTGCGGCAAGAGGGATCTCGCGAGCCGATTAAGTTGGATCGGTCGTCACGAGCGGATGAAAGACTTCGCCGGACAAGTCCTCAAGCCCGCGCTGCGAGATCTCACCGGCAGCGCGGCGAAGCCCCGCTATCTCCAGATCGCCACGGAGAGTGAAGCCACGCGATCGGATCGGATAATCCTGCAGCTCAGACGGCTCGGGCGCACCGGCGCCGCGCTGGATGCCGTCGGGGTGCGAGAACGCAACCGATCCTGGCGAACGCCGGTTGCGGACTCCGGGCAAATTCCCCGCGTGACCCTCCACGACTTAGTGCCGCCGACCAAAGCGGCGGAGGCGGATGCCCCCCGATCCGCGATCGACTGGGATACGATTTGAACAATGATCGCCGGCGATCCGCGTGAACATTCTGTTCGTCGACTATGCCGGCGACACGGTGCCCGTCGTCATCGACCGGCTCAAGGGCACGGTGCGGCGCGCCCAGATCTTCGTGGCGGTCATGGGCGCCTCGAACTTCAGCTACGGCGAAGCGACCTGGACGCAGGGGCTCGGCGACTGGATCGGCGCCCATGGCCGGGCTTTCGAGGCGGTCGGCGGCGTGCCGAACCTCCTGGTGCCAGACAACACCAAGGTCGCGGTGATCAAGGCCTGCCTCTACGACCCTCAGATCAACCGCACCTATGCGGCGATGGCGGCGCATTACGACACGGCCGTGCTGCCGGCGAGGCCGAGAAAGCCCCGCGACAAAGCCAAGGTCGAGGGCTGCGTCCTCATCGTCGAGCGCTGGTTGCTCGGCCGTCTGCGGCACCGGATCTTCTACAGCCTTGCCGAGCTGAACGCGGCGACCGCCGATCTCATGACGCGCCTCAATGAAGAGCGCGTCATCCGCCGGCTCGGCCGCACCCGGCGCCAGCTTCTGGAGGAACTCGACAGGCCGAAGCTGAAGCCGCTGCCGGTGGAGCCGTATGTCTTTGCCGAATGGCGCATCCGGCGCGTCGGCATCGACTACCATGTTGAGGTCGACAAGCACTTCTACAGCGTTCCCTTCCGCTTCGCCCGCCAGGAGGTCGAGGCCCGGATTACCGCCCGCACGGTCGAGGTCTTCGCCAGGGGCGAGCGGATCGCCGCCCACCTGCGATCGAGCGGCAACGGCGGACACACCACCCTTCGCGATCACATGCCCTCCAGCCATCGCCGCCATGGCGACTGGACCATCGACCGGATCCGCAAGGAGGCAACTCTCGTCGGTGCGGCGACCGGCATCCTTTGCGAACTCATCCTCGAGCGAAGATCCCATCCCGAACAGGGCTTCCGCACCTGCATCGGCATCCTGCGACTGGCCAAGCCCTTCGGTGCCCTGCGGCTCGAAGCGGCCGCCGAGCGGGCGATCGAGATCGGCACCCTGTCCTACGGCTCGGTCCGCTCGATCCTCGACAAGCGTCTCGACCAGGCCGGGAAGAGACGAGAGCCCGGATCGGACGTCGCGCCGATCCTTCACCCCAACATCCGCGGCCCCCGCTATTATCAATAGGAGACCATCATGCTGTCGCACCCCACCCTCGAGCAGCTCAACCACCTCGGCCTTGCCGGCATGGCCGAGGCCTTCGCCGAGATCGAGGCCTCCAGCGAGGTCGGCAGGCTGACCCATCCCGAATGGCTCGGCCTCCTGATCGATCGGGAGGTCACCCATCGCCGCGACAAGCGCCTCGCCGCCCGACTTCGATATGCCAAGCTTCGCCATCAGGCCGTCGTCGAGGATGTCGACTACCAGGCACCGCGAGGTCTCGACCGGACCCTCTTCCAGAAGCTCTGCGGCGGTGCCTTCATTGCCGCCCACGACAATCTGATCCTCACCGGGCCGACCGGGGTCGGGAAGAGTTGGCTGGCGTCCGCCATTGGCCACAGCGCCTGCCGCGACAAACGCTCCGTCCTCTATCAGCGCGTGTCCAAGCTCTTCGCCAACCTCGCGACAGGGCGCGGCGATGGTCGCTACGCCCGCATCATGCGGACCATCGGCGGGGCCAGCTCCTGATCCTCGACGATTGGGGCCTTGAGCCTCTCGACGATGCCGAGCGCCACGATCTCCTGGAGATCCTCGAAGAACGATACGGCCGAAAGTCGACCGTCGTCACCAGCCAGATCCCCGTCGAGCGATGGCACGAGGTCATCGGCAATCCGACCTATGCCGACGCCATCCTCGATCGCCTCGTCCACAACGCCCACCGGATCGAACTCTCCGGCGACAGCATGCGGCGAACACGCCTCAAACCCGCATTGAGAGATTGACCCGGCAAGCTCCGGGTGACAGGAAAATCAAAGGCCAGCAGCGCTCGATAAAGCGGGCGACATCATCCCGGAATCCCGGGCGACTTGATCTCGGAATGGCCGGGCGACTTCGTCGGAACACGCATCGTCTATGCCAAGCCACCCTTCGCCGGGCCGAAAGCCGTCCTCGCCTACCTGTCGCGTTATACCCACCGCGTCGCTATCTCAAACCGCCGGCTCGTCGCCATGGACGAGACCAGCGTCACCTTCCGCGTCAAGGACTATCGCCGCGAAGGCGCCAAACCACATCGCACCCTGACGCTCGAAGCCGGCGAGTTCATCCGCCGCTTTCTTGTCCACGTCCTTCCCAAGGGCTTCCACCGCATCCGGCATTACGGGCTGCTTGCCGGCGCTGATCGGAAGGCCAAGATCGAACGCGCTCGGGAGATGATCGCCCGGGAAAAGCCTTCACCTGCAGCTTCGACGAATTCAGACCCCGAAGATCCGGCAAAGCCATGCGAGCGTGAGCCATCGAAGCCCCGGGACCTGCCACCTTGTCCATGCTGCGGCGGCCGCATGCGGCGTGTCGCCATCCTGCCGAGCCTCGCCAGAGCACGGGCGCCGCCCTTCAAATGCAAGCCAAACGGGCGGTCGCCATCATGACCCGGCACCGCCAGCCCATTCCGACAGTTCGCGCCGTGTCGTTTCGGCCGCCGCCGGAACTCGTGCCTAACGCTTCCATGAAACGCTGGCGGGCCAACGGATCCAGCTTCAACTCCCTGGATCGGGCCGCGAGCGGCTGGCGAAAGGACAAAACGCTCCTCGATCACCGCAAGGCCATCAAGAAAACCTCGCGTTCCTGATCGTCATCCAGACGCTCAGCCGATCCCGATCTCCCAAATCTCCATAAACCGTTGCAGACGCAGACCCGCTCGTTCGTGCTTGGGCGGTTGTCGGACGCCGGACCACCACCAGGCGGCAATCATCGCGCTCGCCGGCATCCGAAAACCTTCACCGCGGCCGAGTTGTACGCGTGGGAGAACCTTCCGTTAACCATGATAACAACAGATATTTGACACTCGGCAGTAGACGTCAATAATCAAATTCACCTGCAAGTCCTGATCGTCGGTCAGGACGTGTGGCTCTGCGGAGCCGACGGTTCGAGCGACAGCGTTACAGGTTATCTGTCCTTACCTTTTCCAGCTTTGCTGGATAGCAGCCTCTTCGCGGCAAATCGCGAGCGGCAAAGGTAAGGGCGTGACCATCCCTTCCTTGTGATTATTTTAGCGGTCAATAGGAAGGTAGTTCGTCAATGAACGACTCCACTTCGCTTTCTTTGTTCTGCCACCGGTTTTCCCCGGGCGAGATGCAGGTCGTGGTTGCGGGATCCCTCGGCCACGATTTGGCATCGATTCATCTTGCCGACGCTCTTCGCCCGCAGTTGCAGGACAAGAACTCGGCCCTGCGGGCGATCATCATGTCCTCCGGTCTGAAGATCAACACCGACAAGCTTCTCAAGAAGATCGAGAGGCTCTCGGTGAAGGAACTGCTCCTTCTCCAACGGACCGTTGCCTCGGCATCGAATGCGCTGCACGCGGATCCCGAAGCCATCTTCGGACCGAGAAGCCTGCCGTGCCTCAGCGTCCTGCGCGTTGCCGGGCTCGTCTCGCCGACTGACAGGCCGGCGTACGGTTTGATCATCGTCAGTTTCGACGATGAGGGTTCCTGGGAAGAAATCGTGCTCCGGCACGCTTCCAAGATCGAGAATTGCGACCTGTCCTGCGTCGGTATCATGGAGCGGGCGGAGCGGATCGTGGAACTCGTGTCTTCCGCCCGGGCGGAAATCGATGGTGCTGCCGCAGAGCTGATGCAGGAATGTTACGGTCTCGCCAGCGCTTCGGGGCTGAGGTTCGCCCGAGTGAACGTCCGGGCCGGGAAGGTCTCTCTCACCGAGATTCCGGTGATTGATTTGCAGCGTGACATCCGCGATCAGAGTTTGAAGGGCCTCGTGCTTCAGGGCGTGAACGCTCCGCCGCCCTCCAACTAAGCTCTCAATAAAGCGCGATTGGGCGGCGCCAGAGTCTAGATTTAAGTTCTGGCGCCAGTCCTTCGTAATTGATCCATTCCCGGCATGCGCACGTCCATGAGGATGGCGCAGAAGTCGCGCTGCAGCACCAGCCGCAGCGCCTCCAGTCCGGACGTGGCCGAAACCACATCCGCGTCGAGTCCCGCCAGCACCTCCGATAGCGCGGTGATGTTCCGCGGGTCGTCATCGACGAGCAACAGGGCCGGCCGCACCGGCGCCATGGCCTGGTCATCCGGGAGATTGGCGTAGGCTAGATCAGTCATCGATCCCCAACATGACAAGCTGCCATTGGTCCCGGCCAGCACCGATTCATTCGACAGCTTCGCGCCTCTGGTAGAGCCATGCCCGTATCGTCGAGATGAGCTGTTCCGGATCCACTGGCTTGGCGATGTAGTCCGAAGCCCCTGCGTCGAGGCATTTCTGCCGGTCCTCCTTCATCGCCTTGGCTATCACCGCGATCAGTGGCAAACGCGCGACCGCACCGCCGAGATCCCGAATCCGGCGAATCGTCTCCTAGCCGTCCATCTCCGGCATCATGATGTCGACCAGGACGACATTCAGGCCCCGTATCTTGCGCACCAGATCAATTCCGCCGCGACCATCCTCGGCGTGAAAGACCTCGACGCCATATTGCTCAAGAACGCTGGTCAGCGAGAAAATGTTGCGGATGTCGTCGTCGATGATCGCGACCCGCGTACCGGCAAGACCGGTATCCTCGCGCTCGACGCGCCCCACCGCTTCCTGCGTCTGGTCGGGAAGGTCGGAAACCCGCTGATGCAGGAACAGGGCGGCCTCGTAGACCAACGCATCGCTGCTGGTCACGAGCCGCTTGTTGATCCGGGGCATCCGCGTCTGGACGATTTCCATGTTCTTGGCCGAAAGGTCCTTCGGGGCATAGACGATGACCGGCAGCCCGTCGGCCAGCGCCGCGCCCGACAGATCGCCGAGGAACTTGGTGCCTTGGGCAGGCACCGATGAGCAGTCGATGACGACGCAGTCGTAGTTCCCCGATTCCGCTTCCTTCAAGGCACTGCCGGGCCTGACCGTCTTGACGACCACGCCCGGCTGCTTGCCAAGCAGGCCCTCAAGCGCGGCATCGCCACCTGCGCCCTTGACCACCAGCAGCCCGCGTTCCGGTCGTTCGACGAAGTCCTTGAGGCGAACGAAGGCGGCGAGGAGCTCGTCGCGTTCGGCGGGTTTGCCGGTGAAACCGTAGGCACCCATCTTCACCCCGCGGCGGCGCTGCTCCTGCACCGAGATGATGTGAATTGGGATGTGCCGCGTCAGCATGCTTGCGGAGTCGATGTCGTCGACCTTGAGGCTGGCCACCTCCGACACGCGCAGGCCCGCTCCGTAGGCAGCTCCAAGCGCGGCCCGATATTCGCCCCGGGCGCCGCCTGAAGAAGCCGCCCGACCTCCTCGACGCTGAGCACATCAGGCAATTTGCGCGGATATCGGGCCAGGACGAGCCGGCGCGACTGATCCTGCCGGTCGAGCGTGACGGTAAAGAAGAAGCGCAACGCCGAAACCGAGCCATTGATCGTCGGCGGCTGCACGCCGCTCTCGACCTGGTGAAGCTGGAAACGACGCAGGTCGTCGGCCGTCGCCGTGTCAGGCGAGCGGCCGAGGAAGGCGGCGAAGGTCTGAACGACGCGGATATAGTCGCGCTGGGTGGCCTCGCGCAGGCCGCGCATGACCATGTCTTCGAGCATGCGGCGGCGCAAGGGGCTGACCGGCCCATCATTCGAGCTCTGGGGCATCGGATCTCTCCATGAGACAAGAGGAACCCCTCATGCTCATGGCGCCCACCGCACCCGTTCAATCTCCTATCGTCCTCATGCCGCTATCAGCCGACCGTGTAGCCGCCGCCCATCCCGCGAAAGCGGGTTCGTGCGTGGGCGCGAAGCCGCCGGTTGGCCATCGGCCGGGCATCGCAGTAGCAAATGCTCACGAACCATACGAACGGAACGATAACGCCTTATCGTTCGCTTTTCGTAGATCGGTGCGGCCCCCTCTCCGTTCGCGACACAAACCGCATCGTGCAAGGGTCCGATAAGTGGAGATTATTGGACCCTTGGCGAAGATCCCTGGCGGGACCGCCCCGTGATGATCCGCCCCTTCTTCGTTGCGGCCATTGGCCCTTGCGGACGTCCGCAGAGCAGCCTCCGCAAGAAATCATTGAACGATCATCTGCATGCTAGGGCCGTAAGGCGGTCGCTAACCCGCGGCGTTTGACGGCCTCGAGGCCTGGTCGGCTTGAGGCGTCCGACCAGGCGCCGGTGCGCTTGACCTTTCCTGCGCGCCGGGCCACTTGGCGGGTTGGCGCATCGCCCGCGGGAGTGGGGACCAAGTGATCGAGACCGAACTCAAGATCTCACTCGACGAGGCCGGCGGGGCCGCGCTCTCGGCGCACGCCGCGCTGGAGCGGATGCGCATGGCGCCCCGTCGGACGGAGGACCTGGTCTCGACCTATTTCGACACGCCGGACCAGTCGCTGGCGAAGGCCGGGATCGCGCTCAGGCTGCGAAAGATCGGCAGGCGCTGGGTGCAGACGGTCAAACGCGAAGACCCCGGGGCGGCGAAGGGGCACGGATTGTTCTCGCATGTCGAGGTCGAGTTTCCGGCTCCCGGCGGAAAGCTGATCCTCGACGGGCCGGACGACCAGGGCGTCTTCGCCGCGATCGCGGAGGCGGCCGGCGGCGCGGAGTTGGCGCCGCTTTTCGAGACGCGGGTCCGCAGGATCGTCGAGCGGCTGGCGGCTCCGGCCGGCGGCGAGGTCGAACTGGCGATCGATCGTGGCGAGATCGTCGCGGGAGAGAGCCGCGCGCCGATCCGCGAAGCCGAGATGGAGCTGATGGCGGGCGACGTCACGGCGGTCTTCGAGGTCGCGTGCGCGCTGTTCCGTGAGGGTCCCCTGCGCTTCGCCACCGCCAGCAAGGCGGCTCGAGGCTACCGGCTGGCGGCGACCGGGACGGCGGACCTGCCACTCGAGCCGCGGAACGCGGGCGACCTCCGCTATGACGCCGACACGCCGATCGAGACGGTGGCGCGCGACGTGCTGCGTGACTGCTTCGCGCAGATCTCCGTCAACATGGTCGTGGTCGCCGAAAGCGAAGCGCCGGAAGGGCCGCACCAGCTGCGGGTCGGGCTGCGGCGGCTGCGCACGGCGCTCGACGTTCTCGGGCCGAGCCTCGGCGGGTCGGCGATCGAAGCCCTGTCTGAGAAGGCGCGGAGTTTCGGCCATGTCGTGGGCGCTTTGCGGGACATCGACGTGCTGATCGGCGACGTCGTCGGGCCCGGAACCGCGGGTGGCCTCGACGCGCCGGCGCGCGACGCGCTGCTGGCCGCGCTGGACGGGCGGCGGGACGCCGTCAGGGCCGAGGTCCGCGCGGCCCTGGCGGGACCGGAGGCTCTGGATTTCGTTCTCGACCTCATGCGGCTGGTCGAAGCGCGCGGATGGCTGGAGCCGTCGGATTATTTGCAGACCGCCCGCCTCGCGACGCCGACGGGCGAGATCGCATCGCGGCTGATGGACCACCGTGCCCACCGGGCGCGAAAAAAGGCTCGCAGGCTGCGCCATCTGTCGGACGAGGCGCTGCACGAGTTGCGCAAGGAGCTGAAAAAACTCCGCTACGCCGCGGATATCCTCGATCCGATCTATCGGCACAGGAAGTCCGCCGCCTACATCAGGTCGCTCAAAAAGCTGCAGGACACGTTCGGCAGCCTCAACGACGCGACCATGGCGGCGGAGTATCTTGCTGCGCCGGAGGCTCCGGGCCGGGACGATCCCGACATCCAGCGGGCCGTCGGCTGGGTGCTGGGACGGCTCGCGTCGAAAGTCGGCGAGGACCGCCCGCGTCTCTTCGACCGGTGGGACAGGTTCGCCGAAACCAAACCGTTCTGGGATTGACCGGGGGAACGGGCGCGAGGCGTGCGTCTGTCGCTTGGCGGTTCGGGCGGCAGAGCGCGATTGCGGTCTTCAGGGTCCGGCTCATCCGGTCTTACGTTCCGCGTGGGCGGCCGCGGATCCTGTTGCGGAACCAGAGCCGGGCACGGGGGCCTTTTTCCGAAACGACAGCGCCGATCAGGGGGCGGCAGGTCTGACCGCGGCCGAAGAACCGAAAGGATCTCTGCCGCGTCCGTCCAAAGCAGCATTCGGGAAATCGGGATGATGAGCCGCGGCCCGCGTCCTGAACAGGCGTCCGCCTGCGGCCAAGGCTTTCGCGGCGAGAGCGTCCTGACGGACGGTGATCATCTTCAGACGGGCTTCCAGCTCGGCTTCGATTCCGGACCGCGAATCCATCGCTTCGAGACGCCTCCGCAGAACGTGAAGGTCATGATGGTCGCCGAGCGCCGTGCAAAGCGCCTGCATGGCGCCAAGCCGCGCACCCGCCACATGCGCGACATCGTGAAGAACCAGCAGATGATGCGCGTGGGACTTGGCCCGCTTTCGCTGCGCGTGTCGCCGGCAGCGGCTTGAAGGCCGCCAGATCGGCGACGAGCCGCTCGCCGATCGTCTCGCTGTGGCGTCCGGCCCGCTCGCCTTGTCGTTGGCGGCATCGATCCGTCAGCATGGCGTTCAGATCGTCGAAGCTCGCCGCATGCGGGATCGGCGTCATGAAGTTCAGACGCGCGTACTTCACCACCCCCTCGACCTTGCCTTGTCATTGCCCTTCGCTGGTCGCCCAAAACGATTCCGGAACAGATAGTGGCTCTGGAGTTCGGTGAAGGCTCTCGTTCGCTCGCATTTGCCGTCGCCGCAGATCTTCGCCACCGCGATCGTGGTGTTGTCGTAGAGAAGCGATAGCGGTACGCCGCCAAAGAAGTCGAAGGCCGACACATGCCCATCGAGAAACGCCTCCGTCGTCTCCCGCGGATAGGCCTTCACGAACGGCGCGTCCGACTGCGGCACGTCCATGCAGAAGAAGTGGATCTTCTGGCGAACCCCGCGATCACCGCGATCGCCTCGCCGAAGTCCACCTGCGCGTGGCCTGGCGGATGCGACAGCGGCACGAACGTCTCCCGCTGGCGGCCGCGGGCAATCGGGACATAATCCTTCACCACCGTCAGGCCGCCGCCGTAGCCATGCTCATCCCGCAGTCGCTCGAATATCCGCTTGGCGGTATGGCGCTGTTTGACCGGAGCCGTGCGATCGGCCTCCAGGATCGCGTCGATCACCGGCAACAGCGCCCCGAGCTTCGGTTTCGCCACTGGCTTCGACCGTGTATAGCCCGGCGGGATCGAGAACCTGCACATCTTCGAGATCGTATCCCGGCTCAGACCGAAGACCCGGGCCGCATCGCGCTGGCTGTTGCCTTCGAGATGAACGTAACGACGGACGGCAGCGTAAACTTCCACGGCAAACATTCCCGGCCGCTCTCCCAAAAGGAAAACAGCCTAACCACTGGCCGGGTTTACACCGGCGCGGCAACCTAAATCGGCGCCGCTTCGTGGCCTAGTTTCTCACAGCCCTACACAGCTGGATGCGATTCTGCGGCCTGGGTCCGGGCGACTCGGTTCCCGACGCCAACACGCTATGGGACTTCCGCGAGGCCTTGATCGCGGCAGACGCTTACGATGCGCTCTTCGCGCGGCTCGATCGGGCGATCAGCTAGGCTGGCTATCTGCCGATGTCCGGTCAGATCATGGACGCCACGCTGGTCGCCGCGCCACGCCAGCGCAATACCGAGGACGAGATGGCCAGGATCAAGGCCGGCGAGACGGCAAAACAGATCTGGAAGGACAAGCCCTTCAAGCACGGCAAAAGGATGTCGATGCGCGTTGGACGGTGAAGTTTTCCAAAGCCAAACTGGCGGACGAAGGCAAGAAGCAGCAGGTCGACATCGCCATCCCGACGTTTGGCTACAAGAACCACGTCTCGGTCGATCGCCGGCACGGTGTCATCCGCAAGTCTCTCGTCACCGACGCGGCTGCCCATGGCGGAGCGCGCTTGCGTGAAGGGCTGATTGATCCTTCGAACACCGCCTCCGATGTCTGGGCCGACAGCGCCTACCGCTCGGCCGAGAACGAGCGCTTTCTCAAGAGCGTCGGCAAGACAGCCGCATCCATCGCAGGAAGCCGAAAGGCCGGCCCATGCCGGAGAAGATGCGCAAGGCGAACGCAGCCAGGTCGGCGGTGCGATCACGCGTCGAGCATGTCTTCACCTGCCAGAAGGGCCCCATGGGCATCTTCGTGCGCACGATCGGCATCGCCAGGGCCAAGGCCGCAATCACGCTGGCGAACATGGCCTACAATATGAAACGATGGCGATGGCTCGACAGCCGAATTGCGTCCGCATGAGCGACCCTAGCCATCAAGACGGCAACCGATGACCTGAAACCAGCCTCATTCGACCGGGGCGGAGCGGGACGAGCCCATTATAACGATCCGTCAGAGCCCGAAACAGAAGTTTTCGGAGGTGTCCGATTGTGTTAATTTCCATGACGGACGCCTCCCTGTTTGAGATCTTCAACGACCTCACTCTGGCACGTCGATGCCGTCGGGGGTGTCCACCCCATCACCAAGATTTGCCCCGGACCACTCGATGGGGGCCGACCAATCATCCATCGGACGCTGGTGCACCTAGGAGATGTCGGGCGAAGGGCGGGATGGGCGTGTCTGAAACACCATTGGGCCAAATGACGAACAGGTCCTTGTGCAGCGGCGGTTCGAGGAAGGGAATGGCCCGCAAGGTTCCGGCCGTCACTTCATCGGTGACGGCCGAGGCCAGAACTAGGGAAATGCCGATCCCGGCCTTCACCGCCTGCTTGACGGCTTCGGTACTGCCCAACTGAAGGGAAATCCGCGGCATCTGAGCACTGTCGCCAAAGTACTTCGCCAATAGCCTTCCGGTCCCGGTGCCAGACTCGCCACCAAGGAGTTCGAATCCCGATAGGCGCTCGCGGTCGATCTCGGTCCGAGCCGCCAGCGGATGCTCCGGCGGAACGATCACCACGACCGGTTCGCTTCGCCAATGCTCGCAGCGGAACCCTGGGCGGTTGTCCCACCACTCCATCACGGCCACATCCACCTCGCCGTGTTCCAGCTTCGGGGCGATGCTTGGGTTGCGGTCGATCACGATATCGAAAGCGGAGAGGTGGCGGGCCTGAAGATAGGATCGGATGTGGGGCTGAAGAAGGTAGATGCCGATGTTTGAACTGGCGCCGATCCGGAGCCGTTCCCCGGATATCGCGGCCAGCGCGCGCTCGTTCGCCTGGCGGATGCTCTGGGCATAGGGCAGAAACCTAATCGCCTCGCGTGTGGGGTCGCAGCCGGTCCGAGATCGATGAAACAGCGAGGCGCCAAGCTGTTCTTCCAGCTTCTGGATGTGCAGCGAAGCCGTCGGCTGAGCAATGTGAAGCTGTGCAGCCGCCGCTTGAAAGCTCCTGTGGTCAATAAGAGCCAAAAATGTCCGGACCCATACGGGATTCAGCATTGCAGCACTATGTCACCTGTCCCGGTTCGTTGGCAGCATCCATGGGCTGCTTGCCGGACAACACTTGAAGGATGTTTTCCGCCGCCCGCAGCTCGATCGCCAGACGAACCTTCTGCACGGCCGAACCGATATGCGGACTGAATATCGTATCTGGATGGTTCAGCAGCCCAGCCTGGATCTGCCGGGGCCGATCCTCGCGCGAGCGATCCTCAAACTCGAATACGTCAGCAGCGTAGCCGCCCAGCCGTCCGCTGGTCAGCGCCGTCAGCACGGCCGCCTCGCTCACGACGGAGCCGCGGCACGGATTGACGAGGTAGGCGCCAGGCTTCATTAGCCCCAAGGCCCTCTCATCAATGACGTGGACGGTGTCTGCGGCGAGCGACAGCGCGAGGATCAAAATGTCGGCTTCCGCCAGCAGACCGTCCAGGCTGCGGCGAGCGATCCCGAGGCGGGCCGCGACGGCGTCTGAAGCCGGCGTCCGGTCGGCGTAGAGCAGCACCGCGCCCCAGCCCTTCAACCGCTCGGCCAAGGCCATCCCGATCGCGCCCATCCCGACAATGCCGATGGTCGAGCCGCTGATGCCCAGACCGTAGAATTCCGGCCGCCAGCCGGCGAACTTGCCGCCGCGCACCCTCGCGTCGGCCGGGATCATCTTCCGCGTCAACCCGATCGTGAGGCCGATCGCCAGTTCGGCCGTGGGAACCGTCAGGAGGTCGGGCACGAAGCTCAGCCACACACCCCGGGCCGCGCAGACGGCAACATCGAAATTGTCATAACCCTTCAGCGCCGCGCCGATGACCCTCAATTTCGGGCAGGCGTCCAGAAAGGCGGCATCCACCCGATCCGGCATGAAGGCCATCATGGCATCGGCTTGGCTGACGCGGCGAACGACTTCTTCCGCGGGCAGGGTCTCGGGCGTCTGATTGGCGTCGAGGTCACACTCGGCCCCGAGCAGGTCAAGGACCTCCTGATGAACTGCATGGGTAATGACGACACGTGGTTTCACACCAGCCAACCTTATTTGAACTTCTTGCGGAGGTAGCCGCTCATCCCGTCGACAAGCGTGACCATCGCAAGGATGACGAGCAGGATGGCGCTGACTTCCTGATATTGCATGATGCGCAGCGACCCCATCAACTCGAAGCCGATGCCGCCCGCGCCCACCATGCCCATTACCGTGGACGCCCTGAAATTGTACTCCCAGCGATAGATGGAGACGTCGGCAAATTGCGGTAGGACCTGCGGCAGCACGGCGTGAAACAGCACCTGGAGCGGGGTGGCGCCCGCCGCTCGCGCCGCCTCGACCGGTGCTTCATCCATATGCTCGATCGACTCGGCGAAGAACTTGCCCACCATGCCCACCGAGTGCAGCCCGAGCGCCAGGACGCCCGGAAGGGCGCCGAAGCCGACCGCCGCCACGAAGATGATGCCCATGATAAGCTCGGGTACCGAGCGGAGCGCGTTGAGCAGCGTGCGGGCGAGGTGGAACACGGCCGGATGCGGGGCCGTGTTCCGGGCGGCCAGGAAAGCCAGCGGAAAGGAAAGGATCACCGCCATCGCCGTCCCGGCAACGCTCATCGCCAGGGTATCCACCAGCGGCCTGATCCAGTCCCACGCATTGGTGAAGTCCGGCGGCATCGCTTCGCCGCCGAGCATCAGAATGGCCGGGATCCCGTCGGCCAGCACTCCGAAATCCAGGATGCCGACATACCAGAACGCTATCAGCACGATCCCGAGGACGGCGGCACCCTGGGCGGTCTGGCGGATCCATGCCCGACCGTATTGATCCAGATAGTAGTGACTCGTGCGGGATTCGGCGGTTGCGGTCGACATCTTCGCCCCCTCACATCGTCGCGAAGTCGAGATTGAGCAGCTTGCCCAATTCGCGGATGACGTCGTAGTCCGTGTCGGCGATCGGCGCGAAACCGTCCGCCTTGAAGTTCTTCAGCACCGTCGCGTCCTTCAGGTTGACAAAGGAACCGCGAATCTTGTCCTTCAGCGCCGGGTCGAGGTCGGACCGCATCGTCCAAGGATATTGCGGGTAGTCCTTGCTGTAGCCGAGGACCTTGACCTTGCTCGCGTCGACCAGCTTTCGTTCGATCAGCGTATTCCAGATCACCTCGGAAAGGCCGCCGGCGTCGGCATTGCCGTTGGCCACGTTCATAGCCACGGCGTCGTGGCTGCCGACGAAATGTTGCTGATAGTCGCGCTCGTGCACCAGCCCTGCTTCCGCCATCATCGACTTCGGGATCAGATGGCTGGAGGTGGAGGCGCGATCGCCGAAGGCGACCTTCTTGCCCTTGATGTCGCCGATGGTGTTCACGCCGGCTTCGGCGTTGGCGATCACCACGGCCCGATAGGTCGCCTTGCCGTCGCTGACCATCGCCGCGAACGGTTCGATTTCGGCTTTCGTCTTGGCCAGCACGTAAGAGAGCGGGCCGAAATAGGCGATATCGATCCGGCCGAAGCGCATCGCCTCGATCATCGACGAGTAGTCGGTCGTCACGATCAGCTCAATCTCCTTCCCGAGCTCACGCTCAAGGTGATCCTTGAGCGGCTGGTTGCGCTTGATCAGTTCGGACGCATTCTCATCCGGCAGCAGGGCCACCTTCAGCGTGTCGGGATTGGCCTCGGCGGCCAACGCCGGCGCGGTCAGCCCCATGGCCAGGACGGCGGTCAGGGCAAGTTTCAGCAAGCGGTTCATAGGGACATCTCCATTTCGGGGGTGAACACGGGTTTGACGGGGATTTCGCCGCCCTTGGGACTCTCGGGCGCCTGCTCGTTCGGGCGCTTGTGCCCGGCATAGATCTCGCCGAGCCGGGCCTCGCTGAGGTCCCGCGCGGCCCCGTCGAACACGATGCGCGCATTGGCAAGGCCGACGATTCGATCGGCGAAACGCTGGGCGTATTCCAGCTGATGGAGCGAGACGACGGCGGTGATGCCGTCCTCCTTGCAGATCTGGCGCAACAGTCCGAGCACTTTCTCCGAAGTCGCCGGGTCGAGGCTGGCGACCGGCTCGTCGGCCAGAATCAGGGTCGGCTGCTGCGCGAGCGCCCGCGCGATGCCGACGCGCTGCTGCTGGCCGCCGGACAGCTGGTCGACGCGGCTCATCGCCTTGTCGGCCAGGCCGACGCGCTCGAGGCAATGAAGGGCGAGTTCCAGTTCCGGGCGGGGCAGCGGAAAGAAGCTCCGCAACGTTCCATGGTAGCCCAAACGTCCCGTGAGCACGTTCGCCAGGGCGCTGAAGCGCTCGATCAGCTGGTGATGCTGGAAGACGAACGCCGTCTGGCGCCTATGCTGGCGCAATGCCTTCGCGGAGCCTAGCGCCCCGAACTCAGGCGAGACCACCTCGCCGGAGGTGGGGCGCACCAACAGGTTCAGCGAACGCAGCAGGGTCGATTTCCCGGCACCTGAAAGCCCCAGTAGGACCGTAAACTCGCCCTTACGGAATTCGACGTTGGCGCATCGGAGCGCAACGACCCCATTCGGATAGGTCACTCCGACATTGCTGACCCGCAGCCCCCCCGGCGGTGACTTCAGGGCTGGTTCACACCTCATAATTCACACCTCATAATTCACGATCCATGATGCGAGAAGGCGAAACATTGTATTTTGCAATGCGTAGAGGCGAATAGTAACTCCCGGATGACGCTGCCATGAAGGTTTAATGACGAGCCCGCCGGTCAATGGGTGATGATCGAGATGATCGTCCGAAAGCCGCCCGACCAAGTCGGTTTCGCCATTTCTCCAAGGGGCTGGGTCGTAGAGCGCTTTCTGCCTGCATCAGCCGCAACCGATGGCTCGGGAAAGATTCGGAAGCGACGCTCGTATCGGCAAAGGTGGATCGCGTCCGTCAAGCTGGTGTAAATTTGAAGGCGGCCATTCCGGTGTTCGTCATGCGGCGGCGGGTTGAAGTTTGAGGATGGGATCGACCGCAATGGTGTCGATCTGAGTCATGGCCTCGAAGCCCGGAAACCGGCGCTGGTATCTGGCGATGAGTTGCGGGTCGAAGCTCGACTGCCGATCTCGCGGCACGGCCAGGTTGCGCCCGTGTCGGCGCGCTGCCGACACGCTTGAAAGCCTTGCCGGACAGGACGCAACCGTTCCACCGTCTCGCGCAGGACGATAGCCCGCCGATGAAGAGGATCGACGATCAATGATCCGCTGGATTCGCGATATTTTGGCGCGCCGCTCGCCGGACCTCCGCCGCGAGGCAATGGTGCTGGTGACGATGCACGGACCGAAAGGTGCGTGGATCGAGGCCCGCGATCGGCGCCGCGCGGCTGAGAAACAGGCTCGTTGGGATGCATCGTCCGTCAACGAGCGTCGCCACTGGTCGGCCGTCATGCGGGAGATCGAGCACAAGACCGGCTACCGCCACCTGCCGGGTACGGCAACGCGTATACGCAAGTGACGCATCAAGGAAGAATAAGCAAAGCGCGGCACCAGCGGTTGGGAGCCGACGATGCCGCGCCAATTCTTCCCTCCAGGATTGCCCACCACGGGGAAGTATGGGCAGGTTAATTCAAAACTCCTTTACGTCAACATTTGCCCCAATCTGCGCGTTTACCCAGGTGCCGGATTCGTGGTGCGCCACAGCAGATTCTGGGAATGCCTCCGTCCTTGCCCCGACCGATCCCACAAAATGCAGTCGCGCCGAGCTACTCACGGATCACCGCGGCGGACTTAATTGCGCCGGCTTCTCCGTAGTTTTCCGATTTGCAACGCATAGAGGGCGGCGTCGGCCCTGCGCTCCGTTATCTTGCTGTTGCCCTATGGCTCGCGCGGCTCTGTCGAATGGGCGGGGCGATGCAATGTCCCCGCACATTGTCACCAACCACCGCTCGGTCGCAAAGTTGCGGACGACCGACGCGGCAAGATCGGGGGAATATCGGCGACAGGTTGCCGGACAGCGGGCGAATTGTTGCCCGGTCGAAATTGCCCGTGCAACGGGGGGTATTTCAGTTTTTCCGGTCCCAGGTCCGTTTCAACCGGCGGTAAGAACTTGGCGGCAATGCCGCATTAATCACCATTCGCTAAATTGAGGCATTCGATGAAAGAGCGAGATGCGCCGTGAATATCAAGAAAATTCTGCTCGACGAGCTTCCCGGCTTCATCGACGCCATCGCAGCGAGTGTCGCGGTGATCGATCTCGATGGGGGAAAACCGGATCGGGTCCTCGCCTGCAACTGCCATTTTCGCCGCATGCTGGGAATCGCCGCGACTGACGGGGTCGGGGCACGGCTCAGGAATCTCTTGCCGGGCTATGCACGGCGGGACATCCATGCGCAAATCGAGAAATGCGTTCGGACCGTCACCCCGGTCGAGATCGTGCAGGCCCTCGATCTGGAAGGCCGGACGTTCTGGTGGCGCATTGCGGCGCAACCGATCCTGAATGGTGCCCGCGAGCCAGGCGGGGTC
>DRFF01000012.1 GCA_011050685.1 Aurantimonas coralicida | reverse complement strand
TGACCGCGATCTCAATCCGCGAAATCAATCACCCCTGAACGAAACAAGGCTCTTCAATCCTCACGCCCAAAACTGTCCGCGACTTTCCGAAATGAGTGTCCACGACTTAGCGAAACGGCTGTCCTGAATCAGCGAAATCCGCAGCAAAATCTCTCGTCGACTGTCTGCGGGACGACAAGAAATATAAGTCGATACGCAACTGGTCAAAAAAGCTGGAGACCGTTGAGCGTGTTCTACGCACCGCGATCGACTTTGATGCCGCAGCTGTAGAAATCGAGTCCACCCGACGCTTCTCAACATTCTACGAGCAGCTAGACGATCTTGATGCGAGCGAACTCGGCTTCTCTGTGGGAACGGGTGAGGATCGACGACGGTATATTCCCATTGCGGCGGATCGTGTCGATCAGCTTGACGAAAACAAGCTGTCAGCCGCGATCTTTCCTGACAGCGGCGTGACCTTCTTCAAAGACAGCGAACCGATAGAGCTAAGTTCAGGTCAGCGCCTGTTCGCGTACATTGTTATCAATGTGGTCGGCGCCATTCGCCGAAACAGTCTTATCCTGGTCGACGAGCCAGAGCTATTTCTGCACCCAACGCTGGAGATTCAGTTCATTGATATGCTGAAGCAGATTTTGTTTCGCTTCGCCTCAAAGGCGCTGCTCGCGACCCATTCAGTGGTCACTGTGCGGGAAGTACCTGCCGATTGCGTGCATGTCTTCGAGAAGGGAGATGACGAGCTCATTCTGAAGAAGCCGCCGTTTCAGACCTTTGGCGGTGATGTGCAGCGCATTTCCTCGTACGTGTTTGGCGATATTACCGTTTCAAAGCCGTTCGAGACATGGATCAAGAAGCAGCTGTCCGAATATGACAGCGCAGATGATCTCATTGCTGCCCTTGGTGATGACGTCAATGAAGAACTCATCATCCAGATCAGGGCAATGGAGCGGGACTGATGGTAATGCAGCTGCCGCCTCCGACAGCCCGCGCGCTTCAGCTCGTCGACGATGTCGTCGCAGAGCGCCAGGGCGGGAAGAATGCCGCGTACTTTACCGGAATAGCCGGTGAATGGAGAGCCCGGGTAGAGGCCTATGTCAACGCTGGCGGCTCTCCAGCAACCGTTCCGACATGGCCTGCTGTAAACGCGCGTAAGAAGAGCTTCCTAAACCTCTATCTCTCGCCAAAAGAAGGAGCAGCTCAGCGGCTAATCTTGGACGTGCTTCGCGAGCACGATCTTACTGCTTGCCCGGGATGCGGTGAGGCTGGCCGCCCCAATACGTTGGACCACTATCTTCCCAAAGACGAGTATCCGCATTTCTGTATTACCCCACATAATCTCTTTCCCATGTGCGACGCTTGTCAGAAGGAGAAGGGCACAAAGACGGGCGATCACGCGGATCCTCGGTTCTTTCTTCACCCTTATTTCGATCTCTTCATCGCAGAGCAGGTCCTCGAATTGACCGTTCAGGCGCCCTTCACGACGCCGTTGTTTGATCTTCACCCCTCACCCGGCCTTATGCCTGAGCAGGAACGGCTGGTGGCCCGTCACATAAGGGAGCTTGCCATTGTTCCCCGATATACGCGCTTTTTCCGCGAGCAGTTCCGAAGGCTTCTGCGCCTGGTTTCCAAGATGAGGGCCTCCGGGCAAGATGTCCGTGCATCGCTAGAGCTCTTCAAGAGCAATGCGGAAACTCCCACGCTAAATGGCTGGGAGCACATCTTTTATGATGCTGTTTTGAACAATCCCGATTTCCTGGAATTTCTTGAGAGCGAGAACCTACCGGCCCACCTGTAGGAAAGCCGCTTGCTTTCTACGTACCTTTGGCCGTCGCGGGATTTGCCCGCTGGCTCGGCCACGTCCGCTCCTTGTTGGCGTTCGCTCAATCCATAACGCCATTGCGGCCGGGCGCGCCGCCCAGTCAACGGCCTGCCCGCATCACCCGGCTGCGCCGGCCGTGTTGGCGGTGCCCCGCTTGTTGCGGTGACTGTCCGGCTTGTCCGCCCGCCCTTTCTTCCTGGCGTCTTGAGCAACCGACAACAAAGGAGAAAGTTATGACTGAGACGCATTCTATCCCTCTCAACAAACTGTCCGTATGGAAGGTGTCAACGACGGAGGAAATCCAGGCCAGAGGGGCGGAGTAAAACCAGGCCACGGCGATGGCCGGCACGACGCACGAAGTGGCCCGATCGGGCCCCTTCGTGCGTCGGCGATCGGGTTTGGGGATCAGGGCGTGGAGATTTCGCCGGTTTCCCGATCGACGGCGTCTTCGGTGGCCTGGTTTTGCTCCGCCCTTTTGTCGGGCGCAGGGGAACGGCGCTGGCCCGACGACTGCGTGAGCCGATAGCTGTCGCCGTTCATCGTCAGGATGTGGACGTGATGCGTGAGGCGATCGAGCAGCGCGGCGTGCGGATGCCGCGCGTGCCGACTTCCCGCGCCAGCTCCGTGCAGGACCCTATCTCGATGGAGGCTTTCGGACACGCATTTGCACTGATGTCCGCAACTGGCCAAGGGCTAGGATTGACGGAAAGTTGGCGGAATCGTCAATCACCCCCCGCTACGGGAAAGACCATTGGGCCTGTCCTTATTACCGTTTCAGCTTAATGCCGTTGTCCGGAAGAAATTCAATTCCGACCGCCTCGAACGCACCGATTATGCTTGCGATATTGTTCGCAATCGGTTTGCGGGCGCCACGCTCAAAGTCTGCGATTGTCTGACGGGAGGCATTCGCTGCCTCTGCAAGATCGCCCTGACTCCATCCCAGCATGGCCCGCGCGCCCCGACATTGTTCTCGCGATAACGGTCGTTCGTTTGGTCTATTCATATTGATTGACGTCAATTAATTTGTAGGGCATACTTCAAACCTGTTAAATAGAAGGCGACCGGGCAGGGTGGGCCAACACCCCATCCGGTCTAACCACTTCCCATGCTATTAGGGAGCTCGGATCATGGCTGATTCCGACAATACCAGAACTATGCCTTCCGTCACCCGCAGGAAACTTCTGACCGCCACGACGATCGCCGCGATGGCATTGCCATTCCACAACGGTTCTTTCGCCACTGCTGACACCTTGGCTGGCAATCCATCCTTCGATCCGGCGCTGGCACTCTGGAACGACTGGCGGAGAGCCAATCTCGCCACCATCGCTTTGTGCAGGAAGCAGCAGCGCCTGGAAACCAGCCTTGTTAAAACGATCGGCTTTCCGAAAGTCGAAGTCTATCGGCCTGGCGCGGAAGGGGCAGTCATTGTTTGCAGTCCAGACGCCATTGACGAAGTGTTCGGGGATAATCCCGCCTATGCCGAACTGCGCAGAAAGTCCAAGGCCGATCTGGTCGCCCATCAGGCGCGTTGGAATACCGAAGACAGGCGCATCGGCTATTCGGCTGCGTTGCGGGCGGAACGTATTGCCGCCTTACATAAACAGGATATGTCGGAAGCCCTCATTTCGACGCCCGCCACGACACTGGCCGGTATCGCCGGAAAGCTCGATGCGGTGATGCGCGAGGGCGAAAGCTCCGAAGAGTGCGACGAGTTTCCCTGGCCTGAGCTTCGCGCCGTTCTCACCGATCTGGTCCGCATCGCTAAAGCTCTTCAGCCGGGTTCGTTCATGCCGGGCAGTGACCGCACAAAGCCCTATCCGCGCCGAAGCCGGAATCGGGTCAGCTCCTCTGTCACGATGTCCCAGCGCCACAGCCGGATGACATAGAGAATAAGTCCAAGCGTTTGACCAAGTCGCGCCGCCACAGCCAGCAATCAGACGAGCTCGCGCCGCGACGCAGGCAACAGCGACCAACGCTCCGATCGATGAGTTTCCGCGCCGCCCCGCCATCTGTCATGCCCGATCCTGAACCGTATTGAACATTCTAATCCGATCTGTCGTATGCGCGTTTCTGTTCCGTCGCGAACGCCTCTTTTCCCTTTTCGGCCCAGAGCGTTCGCGCTCGTTGTCCATCGTCGCTCTTGAGCTTTTCGGCGACCCAGATCATCGCGCCGTAGATCATGGCGCGATCATCGCCGGTCAGGTCCACAATGCCGGACTTGACGACGAGGCCGCCGAGTTCAATCAG
>DRFF01000011.1 GCA_011050685.1 Aurantimonas coralicida | reverse complement strand
CGGCCGCGGCTGGCTGTTCGGCGGTGGCAGGCGCGGCTTCGGCCGGCGTTCCCGCCGCTGGCGCCTGAGCTTCGCCCTCGGCCGCCTGCGTCGGCGCTACCTCGGTGCCCGGAGCAGGCTGAGCCGCCTCCGTGTCGGTCACCGCCGGCGCCTGAGCCTGGGCATCTTTGGTCGCCTCTTCCGGCTGGGTCGTCGTCGCGGGATCGGCCGCGGCGGTTTCAGCCGGCGCGGCACCCTCGGCTGCTGCCTGTGCCGGTGCCGCGGCATCGGCGGGAGCCTCAGCCGGAGCGGCGCCCTCGGCCGGGGCCTCCGGCAGCGGCGCGGGACTATCGGCGAGCGTGCGCAGATAGGCGATCAGCTCGGCGCGGGCCTCGGGATCCTTGAGGCCGGCGAAACCCATCGCGGTGCCGGACACGTAGCCTTTGGGGTTCTTCAGGAAGCCATTGAGATGGTCATAGTCCCAGTTGACCGAGCCGCCCTGCGAAAACTCGGTCATCCCGGCCGAATAGGCGAAATCGGAAACCGAGGCGATCGGGCGGTTGACGACGTCCCAAAGATGCGGCCCGACCTTGTTGGCGCCGCCCTTCTCGCCGGTATGGCAGGCGGCGCACTTCTTGAACTGTCCGGCGCCGGCCTCCGCGTCCGCGGTCTGTAGGAGCGCAGCGATCGGCGTCTCCTCGGCCTTGGCCGCGCCGTCTTCGGCGCCACCGGCTTCCGCCTCGGCGGCGACGATCTCATAGCCGGGCGTCTCGGGGGCCTCGGAACGGAAGAGCCCCTCGGCGAGGATACTCCCGCCAAACAGGACGAAGATCGTCGCGAGTACGGCACCCACGATCTTGTTGAACTCGAAGGAATTCATTGGTGGGACAGTCCCTCTGCAAAGACGGCGCGACGCCGCCACAATCCACTGGCGAAAAACGCGCGGAACCTAGGTCCTTTGCGGTTTGATGGCAACAGCTGTAAGAGGCGGTTTCAGTGCATTTTTCGCCGCGCTGGCGCTATTTCAGCGTCCGTGCGCCCATCTTTTCGGTTCATGCGGAGCCCATGACGATTCTCGTGCTCATCCCCGCGCGCCTCGGCTCCACCCGGCTGCGGAAAAAGGCGCTCGCCGATATCGCCGGTCGGCCGATGGTGGTGCGCGTCGCCGAGCGGGCTGAGGCGGCCGGCATCGGCCGGGTCGTCGTGGCGACCGATGCCGAGGAGATAAGGGCCGCCGTCGCGGCGGCCGGGCACGAGGCGGTGATGACCTCGCCCGACCATCCGTCGGGCTCCGACCGCATCTTCGAGGCGCTGACGCGGCTCGACCCCGACGGCGCCATCGAGACGGTGGTGAATGTGCAGGGCGATCTTCCGACCATCGAGCCGGAAGCGATTCGCCAAGTTTTGGCGCCGTTCGAGGACCCGCGCTGCGACGTCGCGACGCTGTGCGTGGCGATTCGCGACGAAGCGGAAAAGACCAATCCCAACGTGGTCAAGCTGGTCGGCTCGCCGATCGGGCCGTCCCGGTTGAAAGCGCTGTATTTTACCCGCGCCACGGCGCCCTGGGGCGAGGGGCCGCTCTATCACCATGTTGGTCTCTACGCTTACCGGCGAGCCGGCCTGGAGCGTTTCGTCCGGCTTCCGCCGTCGACGCTGGAGATCCGCGAGCGGCTGGAGCAATTGCGGGCGCTCGAGGATGGCATGCGTATCGACGCGGAGATCGTCGATACGGTGCCGCTGGGTGTCGATGGGCCGGACGATCTGGAACGGGCACGAACCATGTATGGAGTTGAAGCGTGAGCGAAGCGGCGACGAAACGGATCGCGTTCCAGGGCGAACCAGGGGCGAATTCCGACATGGCCTGCCATGTCGTCCATCCGGAGATGACGCCGCTGCCCTGTCCATCCTTCGACGACGCGTTCGACGCCGTGCGCTCCGGCGAGGCGGCGCTGGCGATGATCCCGATCGAGAATACGCTGGCTGGACGGGTCGCGGACATTCATCATCTGATGCCCGATTCGGGCCTGCAGATCGTCGGCGAATATTTCATGCCGATCCATTTCCAGCTGATGACCCTGCCCGGTGTCGGGCGGGACGAAATCCGCAGCGTCCAGAGCCATATTCATGCGCTCGGCCAGTGCCGGAAATATATCCGCGGCAATGGCTGGAAGCCGGTGGTTTCCGGCGATACGGCCGGCGCGGCGCGGGAGGTCTCGGAAGCCGGCGACCGGACGATGGCGGCGCTCGCGCCGGAGCTGGCGGCCACCCATTACGGGCTCGATATCCTCGAACGGAACGTCGAGGATTCAGCCAACAACATCACCCGTTTCGTCATCCTGTCGCAACCCGGCGCAGGGGAAGCCGATCTCTGGGCCGCGCAGGGCGGGCGCACGGTGACGACCTTCGTGTTCGAGGTCCGCAATCTGCCGGCCTCGCTCTACAAGGCGCTCGGCGGTTTCGCGACGAACGGCGTCAACATGACCAAGCTGGAGAGCTACCAGATCGGCGGGCATTTCATCGCCACGCAGTTCTATGCCGACGTCGAAGGCCATCCGCAGGACGAGTCGCTTCGCCTAGCGTTCGAGGAGCTGTCGTTCTTCACCCACGACGTCAAGATCATGGGCGTCTACGAGGCCGCGCCGGAGCGGCTCTACGGCAATGGAGCGCCGGAGAATTGAGCCGCACCGGCGGCGTCAGAGGGCGTCGTCGGCGAAGGCCTTGATCAGGTGGTGGGCGATGGCAAAGCGCTGCGGCACCGCGAGCGCGTCGGGATGACGGCCCTCCAGCATCGACAGGATCTCGTCGCGCGCGAACCAACGACAGGCCTCCAGTTCCTCGGCGTCGAAATCGATGTCGCGGCTGGTCGCGTGGGCGATGCAGCCGATCATCAGGCTGCCGGGAAACGGCCAGGGCTGCGAGGCGAGATAGCGCACGCATCCGACCGTCAGGCCCGATTCTTCCAAGGTTTCGCGCCGGACGGCGGCTTCGACGGTTTCACCAGCTTCGACGAAGCCGGCGAGACAGGACCAGAAATTCTCTGGAAAATGCGGCTGGCGGCCGAGTACGCAACGGCCCTCGCCATCGTGGACGAGCATGATCGTCACCGGGTCGGTGCGCGGGAAGACCACGTCGCCACAGCTGGTGCAGCGACGCCGATATCCTGCCGCCTCCGCCGCGGTCGGTTTGCCGCAGCGGGCGCAGAACCGGTTCTTGGCGTGCCAGCCGAGAAGGTGCGCTGCCTGGCCGAGTTGCCCCTCGGTATCGGGATCGAGGAACGCCTGCATGGCGATGGAGCGAAGGCCGATCAGCGCGAGATCGTCGGCGGGGGCAGGCGCGCCGTCCATCGCGGCGGCGAGTGATGGCCGGCCGGCCGGGTCGAAGCCGAGCAGGACGCAATCGTCGAGGTTCGCGCCACATTCGATAGCGGCGGGTTTAGCAAAGCTCGGGTCGGGCGCGGCACCGTCGGTGCGGCAGAGCCACTGGCCGTCGTGGGTGAGGAAGATGCGGGCCTCGGGGTGTTCAAGCGCCGCGGCGAGACTGTCGCCATTGCGTCGTTCGCCGTCGCGCCACAGGCGGTTTCCGGCGAACCCGGTCAGTCCGCTCAATTCCCGTGCGGCCGCCTGTTCGCTGTCGTCCTTCATGCGGGCAGAACCGCTTGCCGGATATCAGCCGCGAATCGGTTGGCCGCCGCTGCTTCATAAGTCTCGGCGGTGCCGTATCCCCATACCGGCCCCGGCCAGTTGGGGTCGCCGTCACTCCGCGCCACGATGTGCAGGTGGAACATCGGAACGATATTGCCGAGCGCGCCGATGTTGATCTTGGCGGCGCCCGAGAGGTTCTTCAGCGCCTTGGAAACGAGGCCGGTCTCGAAGGTCAGCATGGTCTGGTCGAGGGGGGTGAGGTCGTGGAACTCGGTGACGCCCTCGCGCTGCGGCACCAGCAGTAGCCAAGGCCAGCGGCGATCATTCATCAGGCGCAATTCGCAGAGCCCGAGCCGGCCGATCATCGTCGTGTCGCTGGCGAGACGAGGGTCGAGTTCGAAGGCTCGCATGTTATCCAGATCCTTATCTTCGCAGGGCACCCGTCTTGCAATTAGGGCGCCGATCGCCGATATGGAGGCCGGGAGGTTGGTGGTGGACGAGCCACTCGCCAACCGGGTCAGGTCCGGAAGGAAGCAGCCCCAACGAGCCACGGCACGGGTCATCGTGCCAGCCTCCCACCTTCTTCTCGAAATCGCGATGCTTTGCTTGGTCGGTTGTCCGACCAGGCGTCGGCACGCGCCTATGGCAGCCGCAACAGAACCGGTAACCAGCCGCTCTGCTGCGCAAGTTCGATCAGTTCGAAGACCGGCATCGCGACGAAGAACACCAGCCCGTCGGTCAGGGTCCGGTAGACCAGCTTCGTCTGGACCCGCAATTCCGCTTCGTCCCGGAACAGCGACGGCTTCGGCACGAAGCGCGGCACGGTGGCCAGATAGCGCGCATAGGCTGGGCCGAACTCGTCTCTCAGAAACGATTCCTCCCGCACGATCACGATGTGGAACGCAGCGGCGCAACCGACGAGAAAAAGAACCGCGATGGTGACGCTGCCGGTCTGCGCGCCGACACCCGCGGCCGCGATGCTGGAAAAGACGTAAAGCGGGTTCCGCGTGACCGAATAGGGTCCCGTGGTGACGATTTCCGCCGATTTGCGGCCGCCGATATAGAGCGTGCACCACATTCGCCCGACGATGCCGATGACGATGAAGCCGAGACCGATCGCCTCGACCATGTCGTGGATTTCTTCGTTTCCGCTGGCCCCCACGAAAAGCAGGAGAACGAAGGCGGCGAGCAACAGCACGGCCAGGCTCAGCCGGCGCATCTTCTGATATTGCGCGAGTGCCATGGGTATTCTCTTTCGCGAATCATTGGTCACCGGGGGGCGGGGACGATATACGCCGGGCGCGCTTGCGGCGCACCCCGGGAATGCTCGCTGATTGTTGGAACCGTCCGCTTGGGCATCGAATGGCTTGCGTCGGGGCGTCATACGTCGGAGAAACGGCCCACCAACCGCCGCATTCCGTCCAGGGTCGCGCCATGCCGTTTTCCGTCCGTCCACACTTTACCGTCGTTGGCCATTCGGCCGGCGGGAAGGGGGCGTGATGGCCGATGATACCTCGGCCGCAACGGCCTCGGAACAGGCCACGCCCTATCGCGTGTTGGCCCGCAAATACCGTCCCCGCTCCTTCGATGATCTCATCGGCCAGCAGCCGATGGTGCTCACCCTCACCAATGCCTTCGACACCGGCCGCATCGCCCAGGCGTGGATGCTCACCGGCGTGCGCGGCGTCGGCAAGACGACGACCGCGCGCATTCTGGCGCGCGCCCTGAACTACGAGACCGACGCGATCAATCAGCCGACGATCCACATGCAGGGGCTCGGC
Organism: Aurantimonas coralicida; assembly: GCA_011050685.1. Lineage (GTDB taxonomy): Bacteria > Pseudomonadota > Alphaproteobacteria > Rhizobiales > Rhizobiaceae > Aurantimonas > Aurantimonas coralicida_A. The sequence goes on along the minus strand of DRFF01000011.1, from coordinate 37,302 downwards.
GTTCACTGTCAGGCGATCATGGAGGGCCGGCACGTCGACGTGGTCGAGATGGACGCCGCCTCCCACACCGGCATCGACGACGTGCGCGAGATCATTGCCCAGGTGCGCTACCGCCCGGTCTCGGCGCGCTACAAGGTCTATATCATCGACGAAGTCCACATGCTGTCGAACCAGGCCTTCAACGGCCTGTTGAAGACGCTGGAGGAGCCGCCGGAACATGTGAAATTCGTCTTCGCGACCACCGAGATCCGCAAGGTTCCGATCACGGTCCTGTCCCGCTGCCAGCGCTTCGATCTGAGGCGCGTCGATTCGGCGACGCTGATGGCGCATCTCCAGCGCATCGCCTCTTCCGAAGCCGTAGCGGTCGACGACGACGCGCTGCGGCTGATCGCCCGCGCGGCCGAGGGCTCGGTGCGCGACGCGCTGTCGCTGACCGATCAGGCGATCGCCCATGGCGCCGGCGCCGTCACGGCGGAGGCCGTGCGCGACATGCTGGGGTTGGCCGACCGGGTCCGTATCATCGACCTGTTCCAGATGTTGATGAAGGGCGATGGCCGCGCGGCGCTGTCGGAGCTGCGCGAGCAATATGTCGCCGGCGCCGATCCGGTGGTTATCCTCGCCGATCTCGCCGATTTCACCCATCTGGTGACGACGCTGCGCTACGTGCCGGAAGCGGCCGAGGATGCTGCGCTGTCGCCGATGGAGGCGGAAAGGGGGCTGGAATTTTCCAAGACGCTCTCGATCCGGACCCTCGGCCAGGTCTGGCAGATGCTTTTGAAGGCGCTGGACGAGGCGCGCAACGCGACATCGCCGCGCCAGGCGGCGGAAATGGCGCTGATCCGGATCGCCCATGCGGCGGACTTGCCGTCCCCGGACGACCTGGTCCGGTTGATCCGCGACGGCGGCCTTGCGGGCCTGCCGCCGCCGGCCGGCGGCAAGAGCGGCGGCGACGGTGCGCAGGCACACGCGCAAGCCGCGCCGGTCGTGGGTGTGGCGCAGTCATCGCCGGGTGCATCCGAACGCCAGACGGATCGAACGACGGCCTTTGCCGGCAATGGCGCCCCGCCCCGTCCGCGCCTGTCGCTCGCGCCATCTGGTCAGGCGTCGCGTCAGGCGGCGCCCGCCCCTGCACCGACGACGGCTCCGCCCGAGGTCGAGATCGGGTCGCTGGAAGCCCTCGTGGCGCTAGCCGAGGACAAGCGCGATTCCTTGATGCAGGTATCGATCCGCCGCTATCTGCGGCTGGTCAAGCTGGAGCCGGGCCGTCTCGAAGTGGCGCTCACGCCGGAGGCGCCGCGCGCCCTCGTCACCGATCTTTCGCGCAAGCTGCATGAATGGACCGGGCGGCGCTGGGTCGTGACGATCTCCAGCGGGGAGGGGCAGCCGACGCTCGAGGAAACGGCGACCGCGCGGCGCGATACGCTGTTATCTGACGCGGCGGCCGATCCGGAGGTGGCGGCGGTGCTGGCGGCGTTTCCCGGCGCCAAGGTGCTGGATGTCCGGCTGCGCGGCGACGCCGCGGCGGTCGATCTCGCCGCGGACCTTTCCGCCGAGGTTTCCGATGACGACATATTGGACGATCCGTCCGAGCGTTCGGACGACGATGACGATTAGGAGAAGAACGGCATGAAAGATCTGATGGGCATGATGAAGCAGGCCAAGGCCATGCAGGAAAAGATGGCGGGCCTTCAGGAGGACATCGCGCGGATCACCGTCACCGGCCAGTCAGGCGGTGGCGTCGTGTCCGTCACGCTGAGCGGCAAGGGCGAGATGCAGGCGCTGGCCATCGACCCGTCGCTGCTCAAGGACGACGAGAAGGACATCGTCGAGGATCTGGTCATCGCCGCCCACAACGACGCCAAGGCCAAACTCGACGTGGCGATCCAGGAAAAGACCCAGGAACTGACCGCCGGGCTCGAGCTTCCCGCCGGCATGAAGCTGCCCTTCTAGAAAGGACGCATCTTCCTCATGGCGAAAACCATCGCGGGTCCGGAGATCGAACGGCTGATCCAGCTGCTCGCCAAACTGCCGGGCCTCGGCCCCCGTTCGGCCCGCCGCGCGGCGCTGCACCTCGTCAAGCGCCGCGAACAACTGTTGGCGCCGCTGACGACGGCGATGGCCGAGGCGCTGGAGAAGGTCACCGTCTGCTCGGCCTGCGGCAATATCGACACGCATGATCCGTGCACGATCTGCCTCGATACGGCGCGCGACCAGACGACGGTGATCGTCGTCGAGGACGTGTCCGACCTCTGGGCGCTGGAGCGGGCGAAGGCGCTCAATGCGGCCTATCATGTGCTGGGCGGCGTGTTGTCGCCGCTCGACGGCATCGGCCCGGACGATCTGACCATCCGGCAACTGGTCGAGCGGGTGCATCGTGGCGGCGTCAAGGAACTGGTGCTGGCGGTCAACGCCACCGTGGAGGGGCAGACGACGGCGCATTATTTGATGGACCAGCTCGAAGGCCTCGACGTGAAGGTCACGCGGCTCGCCCATGGCGTGCCGGTCGGCGGCGAGCTCGACTATCTCGACGAGGGCACGCTGGCCGCGGCGATGCGGTCGCGGGCGGTGCTGTAGGGCGAGCGAATCGCGACAAGAAGATTTGTGACGATCTCTTGTTGTTGGTAGAATTGCGGGAACAGGAGGTGCCGATGGCGTCCGTGATCCTTTCCATGCCCGATGCGATGAAAGACTGGATCGAAAGCCGGATCAAAGACGGCGAATATGCCAGCACGAGCGACTATGTGCGCGACCTCGTGCGTCGGGATCGGGAGCGCCGCGACCATCCCGAACTGACGCTCGACGATCTGCGCCGCATCGTGGCGGAGGCGCGCGCCGGTGGCATCAGCGACCGCTCGATCAGCGACATCAAGGCTGAGGCCCTGCAGGTCGCGAGGGCGCGCGATCTGGTGAATGAGTAGCTTTCGCCTCAGCAGGCGGGCCGATCGCGACCTCTATGACATTCTCGTCTTTGGCTATGAGCATTTCGGTGTCGGGAAACTGGCGGAGCACCTTCGTCATCGAGAGCGGCGAAATCCGCGAGCTTGATTTGGAGGATAACCACTGATGACAGGCGATCCTATCAAGATTGCCATGGAGCCGTCCCACCCGGGGACATTCATCCGCGAGGAGGTGTTGGAACCGCTCGGTCTCAACGTCGCCAGTGCAGCGGAGGTGCTGGACGTGCGGCGGGCAACCTTGTCCGATCTCGTCAATGGCAAAGCGGCGCTTTCGCCGGAAATGGCCCTGCGGATCGAGAAGGCGTTCGGCGTGTCGATGGATACGCTGCTGCAGATGCAGGTATGGCACGACGCCCACGCCATGCGTTCGCGTGCGGGGACGATTACCGTGCAGCGTTACAACCCGGCTTGATCAGGCATGCGGCGCAGCCCGGCTTAAGTGATGGAAATTGAACAATCGGATTACACACACGGTATCGTTTTTAAACGACACCGAAAAATTACGGGAAAGGCAACATCATTATCAATCCACACGGATAAAGACGATGAGAGTCTTTGTAGTCGTTTTTAAACAACATAGAGAATGATCATTTGAAGATAAGAATCGTTTTTAAACGACGTGAAAAAATATAATATGAATATAGAAGTCGTTTTTAAATGACATATGGAAATTTTTTAGCGTGAAATTCATAGAAATTTCCATTGAATAAAGAATATTTCATGTCGTTTTTAAATGACAATTAAGATTTTTTGAGATTCTTTCATATTTTGCTTGCCTTCTGTCGGATTTTGGCCTATCGCACGTAGCGTCGCGTATAAGACCGGCACGTCCGTGGTTGGGACGACTACCGGCAAGCGATCATCCGGGCGCTCGGATTAATACGAGCGCCCGGCTTTGTCATGCAGCCGTAAGATCGGCCTTCTCAACGCCTGACAAATCCAGAGAAATCAATGTTTTACTCAAAAATGTAGGCGAACGGGAAATAAGCGTCCGTCGACAGAGGCGGTGTCCTTGGGCTAACGGACACTGGTCGCGCTTCACTGCTGGTGGGGAAGGCCCGTCCCGTTAAGGATGTTCCATGCTGCGGATTTTGATTTTTCTTGCTGTTGCGTTGTTCGCATTGGCCCCTCAGACCTTCTCGGCGCGTGCCGACGCTCTGACCGACGGTTTCCGTCGCTTCCTCGAAGCCGACATCTGGCCGGCGGCCAAGGCGCGGGGCGTGCCGCGCCCCGTGTTCGACGCCGCGTTCAAGGGCGTGACGCCCAATTTGAAGCTGCCGGACCTCCAGCTTCCCGGCTCGAAGGAGACCGTCGCGGAGATAAACTTCCAGGCCGAGTTCAAGAGCGGCGCCGACTATCTTTCCGAGCGCGCCGTCGCCGCCAATGCCGCGGCCGGGCGCAAGCTCCTGGCCCGACACAAGCCGGTGCTCGACAGGATCGAGGCGCGCTACGGCGTGCCGGCGCCGATCATCGTCGCGATCTGGGGCCGTGAATCGGCCTTCGGCAACGCCAAAATCCCGGAAAACGCCTTCCAGGTGCTCGGCACCAAGGCCTATCTGTCGCGGCGCAAGGCGTTGTTCAGGGACGAGCTCCTCGCGGCGCTCGAAATTGTTGCGGACGGGCATCTGCAGGTCTCGCAGATGAAATCCTCCTGGGCCGGGGCGCTCGGACAGCCGCAATTCATGCCGTCGAAATTCCTCGCCCTGGCGGTGGATTTCGATGGCGACGGCAAGAAGGACATCTGGAATTCGGTGCCCGATACGCTGGCCTCGATCGCGAATTACCTGCGTCAGAGCGGCTGGCAACTGGGCCGCGACTGGGGCTTCGAGGCCGTCGTGCCGGTCGGCGTCTCCTGCGCCAATGAAGGGCCGGATCGCGGTCGCCCGATCGCCGAATTCGTCGCCGCCGGCGTGACACGCGTCTCCGGCCGTCCGTTTCCGCCGCAGGAGGCGACGGAGCAGGGGCATTTGATGATGCCGGCCGGACGCTTCGGCCCCGCCTTTATCGCGACGCCGAACTTCTACGTCATCAAGGCGTATAACAACTCCGACCTCTACGCCCTGTTCGTCGGCCATGTCGCCGACAGGATGCAAGGCGCGGGATCGCTTCAAGGGCGGTGGGCGAAGACCGATCGCATGACGCGCGGAGACGTCGCGCGGATGCAGACAAAGCTGGAGGCAAAGGGCTACGACGTCGGCGGCGCCGATGGGCTCGCGGGCTTCAAGACCCGGCGCTCGATCGGCGATTTCGAGGCCCGCGCGGGCTTGCCGCAGACCTGTTGGCCTAACCAAGCGATAGCCGCAAAATTGTGACGGCCGCCTCGGTCATCCACAGCTAATTTAAGCCTTCGTTGAGGATGTGGGTCGAAAGCATCGGGGTGTTGCGGCGTGTCCCTATCGCGTCTGCGGACCGCTCTGTATGCCAATTCTGCGGAACCCGAGGAGGGCACGCGAAGTCTATTCGCAGTGCCACGCGGCGGGAGTTGCCTGGGGAGGCGACGCAGACGGTCCGATCACGAGAATCGGACCGTCTGCCCCTCTCCAGCAGGGTAAGCCGACGCGAAATCCTAAGAATTTGGCAATTGACTAGCGTTTTTCGGCACTTTTCCCTTGAAATGGCGGCTGCTGCAATAGTTTCGCCACATCCTGTGCCGATCACTTGCTGATCGATGGCAGCGCGATTCGCGGGCGTTCCATCAGCATTGGGGGGAAAGCCGTTTGAACCGTTCCGTCTGGGTTCCATCCAGCATCGTGCTGCTCGCAGGTCTTGGCACCGTTTTCGTCGGGGCCACCGATCGCCTGACGCCGCCGATCCCCAGCGAAGCCGCGAAGACGGCCGAATTCGTGCCGCCCGAGCGCGAAGCACGGGTCGAGGTTTCCTATCGCCGTGATGGCGACGACCCGTTTTCCGATGTTGCCGTGGCGACCGTCGAACCCTTCGATGGGGACGGCGACGACGCGATGGAGACGATCCGCGCGAACAGCCTTCTGCCCGTACGGGCGGCGCCGAAAGCGGCGCGCTCGCTGCAGCGTCTGGCCGCTGCCGGCGACGCCAAGGCCAAAGCCCTGAAAATCGCCGAGGCGGCCGGGGATGCTTCGGCGGATCGCCAGCCCGCGGTGATCGACACACCGCCCGAACCCGCTCGGTCCGCCTGGCAGTCCGCCTATTTCGCCGACAACCCGCTGGTCGGCCAGGTCTTCGGCGCCGATGGCACGCCGTCGAGCCAGGACGCGCTGTTGGGCGCGGCGCACGGTGCCCGCTACGTGCTGCTCGGCGAAATCCACGACAATCCTGACCACCATCTGATCCAGTCCGACATTATCGGCGGGCTGGCGAAGCTGGGCGCAAAGCCCTCGGTGGTCTTCGAAATGATCCCGCAAGGCTTCGCCGACATTCTGGCGGGGTTCGAGGCTGGCGATATCAAGGATCTCGCAACGCTGGCCGAGCGTCTCCAATGGTCCGAACGGGGCTGGCCGGACTTTTCGCTGTATCGGCCAATCTTCGACTCTGCCGTGGCGAACGATCTGCCGATCCGCGCGGGCAATCTCGATCGCGAGACCGTCAGGGCTATCGCCGAGGACGGCGTTACGGCGCTCACGGACGCCGATGTGCGGCGGTGGGGCCTTGACGATCAAATGCCGGCGGCGCAGTCGGCGGAACTGGCCGAAGCGATCCGCGAGGCACATTGCGGGTTGATGCCGGAGGGAGCCATCGCGCCGATGACGCTGGTGCAGCGGGCCCGCGACGGGGCATTGGCAGCGGCCATGATCGGCGCGGCCGGCGAGACCGGCAGCGCGGTGCTGATCGCCGGATCCGGTCATGTCCGCAATGACTGGGCGGTGCCGACGATCCTGGCCGATCGCGAGCCGCAAGCGCGCGCGGTGTCGGTACAGATGGTCGAAGTCGCCGAGGGCGAAGGCCAGCCCGCGGACTATGGGCTGACGCCGGCGGCGCCGGCTCCCTTTGACTTCACCATTTTCACGCCACGCCAGAATGTCAGCGACCGCTGCGCCGAGTTGCGCGCGCAGATGGGCGCGAGCGTCGACTGACCGGCGGAGGTTGCGTGCGCGGCACTCCGCCGGCGTCTCGCATTCTCCTCAGAATTCGTAAAACGTCCGGATTGCCTTCCAGCCGTCTTCCGCCGTATCGGCGAAAGTGATGAGATTGAGGTCCTCGGGCGCGATGGTGCCTTCCTCGGCCAGCGCCTCGAAATTGATCACCCGCCGCCAGAATTCCTCGCCGAACAGGATCACCGGGATGCGCTGCATCCGCTGGGTCTGGATCAGCGTCAGGGCCTCGAACAATTCGTCCATGGTGCCGAAGCCGCCCGGGAAGATCGCCATCGCCTTCGCCCGCAGCAGGAAGTGCATCTTGCGGATCGCGAAATAGTGGAAGTTGAAGGAGAGATCGGGCGTGGCGAAATGGTTCGGCGCCTGCTCGTGCGGCAGAGTGATGTTGAGCGCGATCGATACCGCGTCGACATCGGACGCGCCGCGATTGCCGGCCTCCATGATGCCGGGGCCGCCGCCGGTGACGATGACGAATTCCTTGCCGCCGGAACTGTCCGCCGAATGCTGCGAGGCGAGCTGGGCGAAGCGTCGCGCCTCGTCGTAGAAGCGCGCATTGGCCTCGAGGTTGCGCTTCTGGGTCTCGTTCTTGGCCGCCCAGGCCTCGCCGCCGGGCTCGGGAATGCGGGCGCCGCCGAACAGGACGACCGTGGACAGGATGCCCGCCTCGATCAGCGCCATCTCGGGCTTCATCATCTCGAGTTGTAGCCGCACGCCGCGCAGTTCCTCGCGGGTCAGGAAGTCGGCGTCGTCGAAGGCGAGGCGGTAGGTCGGCGACAGCGTCTGCGGCGTGTGCTCCTGGTCCTTGGTGGCCTCCTTGTCCCGCTGCGAACTTGGAAACGGATCCCAGCCATGCTGGTCGCGGGGTGGTTGCTGCATTATCGAGGCCTCGTTCGGTTTGCCCGTGCGGTTTCATTGACCGCTTCACCCCCTTCAACTAGGGTCCGCGCCGATTTGGACAGGGTCTTGAGGCCCTGAAGCCCCCCGATTTTCAGGAGTTTTGCCGATGACCGCGCCCGACCGCGCCGCTCTCGAAACCACGATCGAACGAGCCTTCGAAGACCGCGACAGCGTCTCGGCATCGACCACGGGCGAGATTCGCGACGCCGTCGACGCGGCACTCGACCTGCTCGACCGTGGCGAGGCCCGCGTCGCAACCCGTGGCGGCGATGGTCAGTGGACGGTGCATCAGTGGTTGAAGAAGGCGGTGCTGTTGTCGTTCCGGCTCAACGACATGCAGGTCATCGAGGGTGGCCCCGGCGGGGCGACCTGGTGGGACAAGGTGCCGTCGAAATTCGCCGGCTGGGACGAAACGCGCTTTCGCGCGGCAGGTCTCAGGGCGGTTCCCGGTGCCATCGTGCGGCGCTCGGCCCATATCGGCAAGGACGTCGTCTTGATGCCGTCCTTCGTCAATCTCGGCGCCTATGTCGACGAGGGTACGATGGTCGACGGCTGGGCGACCGTCGGCTCCTGCGCCCAGATCGGCAAGAACGTGCATCTGTCGGGCGGTGTCGGCATCGGCGGCGTGCTGGAGCCGATGCAGGCCGGACCGACGATCATCGAGGACAATTGCTTCATCGGCGCGCGCTCCGAAGTGGTCGAGGGCTGCATCGTGCGCGAAGGCGCGGTGCTCGGCATGGGCGTGTTCATCGGCCAGTCGACCAAGATCGTCGACCGGGCCACCGGCGAGATCAGCTATGGGGAGGTGCCGCCCTATTCGGTGGTCGTCGCCGGCGCGCTGCCCGGCAAGCCGATGGGCAATGGTGAGCCCGGCCCGAGCCTTTATTGCGCCGTCATCGTCAAGCGGGTCGACGAACGCACTCGCTCGAAGACCTCGATCAACGAGCTGCTGCGCAACTGACGCGGCTAACCGGTCGGCCTCCGTCGGAGCAAGGATGAGATGGCGAGACTGCAATCCATCTGGCCGCTGTCGCTCGCTGCGCTCGGCGGCCTGTTCGGCTGGTTGCAGCCGGCGCCGGCGATTCCGCCGGACCATCAGGGTCTCTGCCGGACCGAAACCGCCGGGGGCGTCGATTACATCGTCTGCGATGTCCCGCTCGACCGCTACGCGGTCGTGCTGCGGTCCGAGGATGCGGCGGGACAACCTTACGAGACCTTCGCCGGGGCGGCGGCGAGCGTCGGCGAGCGGCGCCTGCGGCTGATCATGAACGCCGGCATGTATCACGAGGATCGCCGCGCGGTGGGACTCGCCGTGCAGGACGGGCGCGTGCTGAAGCAGGCTGTGCGCGGCACCGGTAGCGGCAATTTTTCGATGCAGCCGAACGGGGTGTTCTTCATCGAGGACGGCAAGGCCCATGTCCGCGACACCGAGCGCTATCTCGCCGGAAACCACACGCCGGAGCTCGCTACCCAGTCGGGGCCGATGCTCTTGATCGACGGCGGATTGCATCCCCGTTTCATCGACGGCTCCGACAGCCGCTATGTGCGCAACGGCGTCTGCGCCAGCGAGGACGGCCGGACGGTACGCCTCGTCCTGTCCCGCAAGCCGGTGAATTTCTGGGATTTCGCGACGTTCTTCCGGGACCAGCTCGGCTGCCGCGATGCGCTGTTCTTCGACGGCAAGGTGTCGAGCCTCTACTATCCCGATGCCGGCATCGACTACCGCCGCGACCGGCTGGGTCCGATGCTGGTCGTCGTCGACCGCGACTGACCCGACGCTATTTGTTGGCGGTGCCGACCATGCGATCGGCGAGCGCGGCGTCGTCCGCGACCACTGTTGCGTCAGCGGCGGCGATGCGGCCGCCCTTGGCCTCACCGTCCCCTGAAACCGCGGCCTGGCCGCCGGTTACCGCCGCCCTTTCGGCCCGTGGCGCGGGGGCAGGCGCGGCGGCGACAGCGACCTGGTCGGCCACTTTCTCCGGCACCGCTATATGGACAGGCTTGGCTGAAACGGCGCGAGCCCTCGTCTTCGCAGACGTTGACGGCTCCTCCGACGGTGTCACGGCGGCGACGAGCGTTCCGATAAGGCCCGGCTCTTCGGCAGGCGCCTCGACCACAGCCGGCATCCGCCGCCGTTTGACGATCTCGGCCATATGCGCCTTGACGGCGGAGCAATAGCGGGCGGCCGATTTGCTCATCCGGGTGGTGCGCAGCCCGCCCTTGTATTTCATCGACGCCTTGCAGACGTCGCGGCCGCCCTGTTCCCAGGCGCCCTTCAGATATTTCATGCCGTAGGTGAGGTTGGTATCCGGGTCGTAAAGGGCGTTGGAAGATCCGGAAAAGCCCATGCTGCGGGCCGTCGCGGGCTTAATCTGACTGAGGCCGTAGACGCCGCCGGCGCCACGCGCCTTCGGATTATAGCGGCTTTCGACGCGCACGACGGCATAGGCCAGCGCCGGCGGGATACCGTTTTCGCGTGCGTGCGCTTCGATCATCCGGTCGAGGGCGGCGCTGCCGGAGATCGTGCCGCGCTCGGTGGCTTGCTTCGCCTCGCGGGCCGCGATCTTCACGTCCCCGTCGGATGGGACGATGCCGGTCGTCAACGCCGCGACCTCGGCCTCGTTGGCTCCAGCTTTTCCGGTGTCGCTCTGCGCGGTTTCGAGGGCCGAGACCAGCGGCGAGCCGCCGGCGACGCAACCGGAAAGGCTCGCAATGGCGACGATCGCGAACGTCGACGCCGTGACGGCGCGCCTTGTCGCTGGGATCATGAATTCCGACACTCGCATGCACTTTTCTCTCAACAAACCGGCCGCGCCCAGTCCGTTGGTCCGCTTCGCGGCGGAAAGGTGGCGAAACCATTCTTTGCTCGATTTTCCGCAGCTGTGACGGTGACTTATCTCGTGCCTGTGGCGAGCCTGTATCAATTGGTCTATCTGACGCGGCCATGACACAGATGACCGATCCCGTCGACATTCTCTCGCGCCTGATCCGCTGCCCGTCGGTGACCCCCGACGAAGGCGGCGCGCTGGCCGCGCTCGAAACCATGTTGGCGCCGCTCGGCTTCGCGGTCGCGCGACCGGTGTTTTCCGATCATGGCACGCCCGATGTCGAGAACCTTTTCGCCCGCGCCGGGACATTCGGCCCGCATCTCGTCTTTGCCGGGCACACCGACGTGGTGCCGCCGGGCGAGATAAGCGACTGGCGGGAAGGCCCGTTCTCGGCGGCGATTATCGATGGCGAGCTTTACGGGCGCGGCGCGGTCGACATGAAGGGCGGCATCGCCGCATTCGTCGCCGCCTATGGGCGCCACGTCGCCCATCACGGCGCCCCGAATGGCCGCGTCTCGCTGCTGATCACCGGCGACGAGGAAGGACCGGCGGTGAACGGCACGGTGAAGCTTCTGGAATGGGCCAAGGCCAGAGGCGAAGATTTCAACGCCTGTCTGGTCGGCGAGCCGACCAACCGGGAAGCGCTGGGCGACATGATCAAGGTGGGCCGGCGCGGCTCGCTCTCGGCCGAGCTGCGGGTCACCGGCCGGCAGGGCCACGTTGCCTATCCGCATCTCGCGGACAACCCGGTGCGCGCGGTCGTTGCGATCGCCGAAGCGCTGATGGCGGAACCGCTCGACGCGGGCTCCGAGCAGTTTCCTGCCTCGAACCTCGAAATTACCTCGATCGACACCGGCAATCCCTCGGTCAACGTCATTCCGGCGCGCGCGCGCCTGTTCTTCAATGTCCGCTTCAGCGATCGCTGGACGCCGGAGAGCCTCAAGGAGGAACTGACGCGCCGCATCGATGCGGCCGCGGCTTCGCAGCGGTTCCGTCCCGGCCGCGAGGCGGCGGCGGTCGAGATCGTATGGCGCGAGCGCCCGGCCGAAGCGTTCCTGACGCGGGACGGTGCCCTGACCCAGTCGCTGACCGACGCGATCGCGGATGTCACCGGGCGTCAGCCGGAACTCTCGACATCGGGAGGAACGTCGGACGCGCGTTTCATCAAGGATTATTGCCCGGTTGTGGAATTTGGTCTTGTCGGCAAGACTATGCACATGGCCAATGAACGGGTGGCCCTGTCCGACCTCGAGGAACTGACGAGGATTTATGAAGCTTTCATCGCCCGCTGGTTCGCCGCCCACGCCTGACCTGGTGCCGAGCATCGACGATATCGTTCGCTTTTTCTCCGGCACGGCCCTTTTGATGGCCGGCCGGGCCGAGGGGCTGAAGCGCCTTGATCTATCCGCCGACGGCTTCTGGCAGTCCTTTTCGGCCATCGTGGTGGCGCTGCCGCCGATCGCTCTGTCATGGATCGAGTTCGAATCGGTCCAGGGTGAGGGCCGGGCCACCGACATGGGGCCGGTCGCCGTCTATGGCGCGCACGCCTTGGCCGATGTTCTCGCCTGGGTGCTGCCGATCCTCGTCCTGATGCTGGTCGCCAAGCCGATCGGCTATTCCCGCAAGATCGTGCCGCTGGTGGTCGCCACCAATTGGGGCGGCGCCATGCTCGCCTGGGTTTTCGCGCCCTACTGGCTGATCGTGCTTTTGGTTGGCATGGGGGGCGGAACGGCACTGCTCGGCGCGCTCGTCACCCTCGCCTCGATCGCGCTTACCGTGCGGCTGATCTTCTTCGCCACCGGCAAGGATCTCGGCGGCGCTGTGGCGGTCACCATTTTGATGATCGTCGCCGCCCTGGTCAGCTATGGCGCGGTGATGGACCTCACCGGCATTCCGCTGATCTGATCAGGCCATATTAGGCCGGATAAGGCGGCAGTGTGCGCTTCGGCGCCGTGCCATATTCGATCCGCGTCAGATATAGCCCGTCGGCCGGCGCGACCGGGCCACAGCGGATGCGGTCGCGCGATTTCAGCGCGGCGACGAGATCTTCCTCGCTCCAGCGGTGTTCGCCGACAAGCTTCAGCGTGCCGGCGAAGGAGCGGATCTGGTTGTGCAGGAACGACTGGGCCATGGCGTGGATGTGGATCTCGTCGCCGGGTCCCTTGACGACGTCGAGGCGTTCGAGCGTGCGGATCGGGTTCTTGGCCTGACAATGGGCGGAGCGGAAGGTGTTGAAATCGTGGGTGCCGACGAGGCACTGGGCGGCGTGATGCATCGCGTCGACGTCGAGCGGCTTGGAAACCCACCAGACTTGGCCTGCGAGCAGCACGGGTGGCGGACGGCGGTTGAAGATGCGGTAGAGATAATGCCGCTTGCGGGCGGAAAAGCGGGCGTCGAAATCCTCATCAACGCGCTCGACGTCGAGGATCGCGACGGCCTCGCGGCGCAAATGGGCGTTGAGCGCGTCGCGTATGACGTCGCAGTCCCATTCGCGCGACAGATCCAGATGCGCCACCTGTCCGGTGGCATGAACGCCGGCGTCGGTCCGCCCGGCGCCGAACAGCACAGCAGGCTCGCCGGAAAAACCGGCAATGGCGGTCTCGACGGCCTCCTGCACCGAGGGATCGCTGGTTTGGCGCTGCCAGCCGCAATAGGGCTTGCCGTTGTACTCGATGGTGAGCTTGTATCGGGGCATCAGGCGGAGCCGGCGACGCTGCCGGCCGGCACGGGCGATCCCCGCAAAAGGTCGTCCGCGGTCATCGGCTTGCCGCCGGCGCGTTGCAGTTCGAGAAGACGCACCGCTCCCGAACCGCAAGCGACGAGCAGGTGGCCGTCCAGCACCGTGCCCGGCGCGCCCGCGCCCGTCTCGGCCGAGGCACGCAGGATCTTCACCCGCTCTGGCTTGCCGCCGAAGGACAGCGTCGTCCAGGCGCCCGGAAACGGCGAGAAGGCGTTGATCTTGGCCGCGATCGGTTGGGCTTCACGGGCAAAGTCGAGCGCGGCCTCGGCCTTGTCGATCTTCCTGGCGTAGAGCGGGGCACGCCCCGTCCGCGCGGCGATCGCGTCCTGGTCCTCGAAGGTCAGGGTGCCGGCTTCGAGCTTTTCCAGCGCCTCGACCATCAGATCGGCCGCCATCAGGGAAAGCCGGTCGTGCAGCTCGCCGGCCGTTTCGGTTTCGTCGATCGGCGTCTCGGCCGTCAGCGCCACCGGACCGGTGTCGAGGCCGGTTTCCATGCGCATCACCATCATGCCGGTAGTCTCGTCGCCAGCCTCGATTGCCCGCTGGATCGGCGCGGCGCCGCGCCAGCGCGGCAGCAGCGAGCCGTGACCATTGAGACAGCCGTGGCGTGGCGCGTCGAGGATCCGACGCGGCAGCAACAGGCCATAGGCGACGACGATTGCGACATCGGATTCCAGCGTCGCGAAGGCCGTCACCTCCGCCTCGTCCTTGAAATTCAAGGGGGTACGAACGTCCAGCCCCAGCCGTTCGGCTTCGGTCTGGACGGGGGAAGGGGTCAATGTCAGGCCCCGGCGCCCGGCCTTGCGCGGCGGCTGGGTGTAGACGGCGGCGATCTCATGTCCGACGGCCTGAATGGCGCGCAAGGTCGGGACGGCGAAGGCGGGGGTCCCCATGAAGACGACGCGCAGCGTCATCGCCGGCTCACGCGATGGCCTTGCGGGCCGCCTTGGTGAACTTCTTCACCACCATGTCCCGCTTCAGCTTGGAGATGTGGTCGATGAACAGGACGCCGTTGAGATGGTCGATCTCGTGCAAGAGGCAGGTGGCCAGGATGCCGTCTGCCGTCTCTTCGTGCATCTTGCCGTCGAGGCCGAGATAGCGGACCGTCACCTCGGCGGACCGTTCGACCTCGGCATAATAGTCCGGGATCGACAGACAACCTTCCTCATAGACATTGCGGTCGTCGGACTCGGCCAGAATCTCGGGATTCAAAAACACCTGCGGCGTCTTGTCGTCCTCCTCCTTTGACACGTCGATGACCAGCAGGCGAAGCGGTTCGCCCACCTGGATCGCGGCGAGCCCGATGCCGGGCGCGTCGTACATCGTGTCCAGCATATCGTCAGCCAGCCGCTTGACGCGGTCGTCAACCGTTTCGACGGGTTTTGAGGTCTGGCGCAGGATCGGATCCGGCAGAATGATGAGAGGCTTGATCGTCATGGCCGCTGAGGTAATCGCTGACACAATCGCGGTCAATCGGTGCGGTGCCGACATGCGGACGGGCTTCCACGCGCCGTTGATACTTCCGGCGCAGCAATGTTCGTGCTTTGGTCCAATTCGTTAACGAATCAAATCTAGGGTCGGACCATGGACAGCGACGCTCTTGCCGCCCTTCTCACGACGCCCATCATCACGATCGGCGGCCATGCAATCCCGGTCTCTGCCCTGGTTCTGGCGGGCCTCCTGTTGCTCTTCTTTCTCCTCTGGCTACGCGCGCGCAGCGCTACGCGGGAGGCACTCGAACTGGCGGAAAGCCGCGAGGCGGAATCGTCCGATCGACTGGACGCGGTGTTGAAATCCCAGTCCGAAATCACCGGCCGCATGCAGACGATGGCCGAGATCTTCGGCGCCCGGCAGGCGGACCTCACGCGCACGCTCGCCGAGCGCTTCGACGGGCTTACCTCGCGGGTCGGACAGTCGATCCTCCAGACCACCACCACGACCAACGCCTCGCTGTCCGCCTTGTCCGAGCGCCTCGCAGTGATCGATCGCGCCCAGGGTGAAATCCGCAATTTGGCCGGCGAGGTCGTGCGGCTGCAGGACATTCTCGCCAACAAGCAGACGCGCGGCGCCTTCGGCGAGGGCCGGATGCAGGCGATTGTGGCCGACGCACTGCCGAGCGCTGCGTACTCATTCCAGGCGACGCTCTCCAACGGCAAGCGCCCCGACTGCCTGATCAAGATGCCGAACGGCGCGCCCTCGCTCGCCATCGACGCGAAGTTTCCGCTCGAGGCCTACAGCGCGCTGCGCGACGCCGAGAGCGACGATGCCCGCGACTTTGCCGCGAGCCGGCTGCGGCGCGACATGGACGTTCACGTCAAGGCGATCGCCGGCAAGTATCTGATACCCGGCGAGACGCAGGATACCGCGTTCCTGTTCGTGCCTTCGGAGACGATCTTCGCCGAGCTGCACGAGCGCTTCGAGGACGTCGTCCAGAAAGCCTATCGGGCGCGGGTCGTCATCGTGTCGCCGTCGCTGCTGCTGTTGTCCATCCAGGTCGTTCAGGCGATCCTCAAGGATGCGCGGATGCGCGCCGAGGCCGGCCGTATCCAAAAAGAGGTCCGGCACCTGACGGAGGATCTGACCCGGCTCGACGCCCGCGTCGCCGCATTGAAGACCCATTTCGGTCAAGCCGGTCGTGACGTCGATCAGATCCTCGTCTCGACCGAGAAACTGATCCGGCGCGGTGAGCGGATCGAGGCCGTCGAGCTCGGCGAGGCGGAGACCTTGAACCCTGTCAGGGCGCGGGTGCCCGCCGAGTGACGCAAGCGGCGCGACTAGAGCTTTTCCTCAAAGTGGAAAGGTCTCGGACATCCTTTCTTAAGAAAAAATGAATTTAGTCGGGATCGAATCCGACCTTCTCGCGTTTCTTTTGTGTCACCGGACGCGAGGGGAATGACATGCGGCGCTTCACGAAGGTTCTGTTAGCGGGAATAGCCTTGGCCATCGCGCCTATGGCGCCGCTGACGGCCGTCGCCCAGGTGTCCGAGTTGTCGATCGCCTACAACAATCAGACCGATGCCGATTTCCGCAAGGGCCTGCAGATTCGTCTCGCCTGGACCGGTGACTATGTCGGCGCATTCGATGGGGTCATCGACGCCGCGTCGCTCCGCGCCATCCGCGACTTCCAGGCGCGGCTTGGAATGACGCCAAGCGGTATCATCGACGAAGCGATGCTGGAACTTTTGATCGCGCGGTCGAACGACGCCGAAAAGGTTCTCGGCATAACGCTGGTCGACGATGCCGCGACCGGCGCCCGCGCCGCGCTGCCTCTGGGAATGGTGCGTGACTTCGGCGCGACCGAGGTCGGAAATCTGTGGCGCTCCGCCGACGAAGCTGTCGAAATCGAAACCGTGCGCATCGCCGACACCGGACAGACCCTCAAGGGACTCTTCGATGTCCTGAGCCAGGCGACGGAAACGCGTTCGGTCAGCGACGCCGAGTTCGGCGGTGTCTGGTTCGTTCTGCGTGGTCAGGAATCGGGTCGCAGCTACGTGATGCGCTTCGCGGGCCGTGACGGTGATCTGCGCGGCCTTTCGATCTCCTACACCAACGGTGAAGCAGGGCGTATGGCGCCCTATGCGGTGGTCGCGTCGAACCTCTTCGAACCCTTTGCCGGCGAGCCGCAGGCGCCGCTGGTCGCGTCGAACGAGGCGAAACCATTCTCCTCGATGCTGGCGCGCAAGCGTGCCGTCGGCGCGCCGGAGGCCCGCTACGCCATGGCCTATTCCGATCCGAACCGCCCGCATGTTTTCGAGCTTCCCGGCGAGACCGGCTCAGGTGCGATCCAACCGGGCGCGCGGGAATTCGACATGGCCGGCACGGGCTTCGTTGTGTCGCGTGACGGCTGGCTCCTGACCAACGCGCATGTCGTCAAGGCCTGCAGGACAGTTCTCGTCGGCGATCTCGGCGCGGCCAGCCAGACGATTATCGACACGGACAACGATCTCGCCCTGATCAAGGTCGACGGCGCGCTCGGTGAGCCGCTGGAAATCTCGGCCGGCAAGCCGCGTCTCGGCGAGGACATTCTGGCGCTTGGCTATCCGCTGCGGTCAATCCTTGCCGACTCTCTGAATGTGACGCGCGGCAACGTCTCATCGCTGCTCGGCCTGATGAACGACCCGCGCTATCTGCAGATTTCGGCCGCGGTGCAGCCCGGAAACTCCGGCGGTCCCCTGGTCGACCTCGCCGGCCGTGTCGTCGGCGTGGTCACCGCCAAACTGAACGCGGTCGCCGTCGCCGACGCCACCGGCGACATCCCCCAGTCGATCAATTTCGCCATCCGCCCGGATGCGGCCATCGCCTTCCTGCATGCCAACGGCATTGCTTTCGAGACGGCCGATGCGTCGGAGCCGCTCGCCAGCGTGCCGGATGCGACCGCCGAGGTGAAGGATTCGATCCTGCCGATCCTCTGCGTTGGGAGCTGAGGGCGACGTCCTGCCGCTTTCCATAGCGCGATTTCTCGCACAACCCGCCATCGTCCCGAGGGGCGTCGTTTGTCGCCGCGATCGGGCCGCCGAGGCGGGAACTACTTTGGAAATACAGGCGTTTCCCCCTCGAAGCTCGGGACGCCCTCGAAGGCCGTCCCACCCGGAATTGAGGAGACTCCAATGCCCGATCTCGACACCGACCCGTCAATGATGCGCGAGCAGCAGGATCTGGACACGCCCCAGTCCATTGGCACCGATACATCTCCCGCACGGGAAAGCAGTGACAGCGACGCCGGTAGCCGAGCGGATCGCGAGGCGGCGAAAGCCGGTTTGGCCGCCCGGCCCAAGGAAATGACACCAAGGACGGACCGCGGGGATGGGCCCGCTCAGGCGGCTGGTCGCTACGACATCGCGTTGATGCGGAAGGCCGCGCTCGCCCGGGGTGCCAGCCTCGTCAGGAAAGGCCGGTCGTTGCTCGGCAACTAACGCATTGCTCTAGAGCGTTTTCCGGCCGAGGAGAATCTGATCGGGTTTCGTGATTCAAGCTGCCAATCGTACGGAGGCAGTGATGGCACGGCCTTTGACGCTTGATCTTCGACATCGCGTTTTGGCTGCGATGCGTGAGGGTCTCAAGACGCATGCTGCGGCGGATCGGTTCGGGATAGCAATCTCGACGACCGCCCGTTGGCAATCTCAGGAGCATTCTGGACGATCGACCCCTCTGCCAATGGACGGCGATCAACGTTCGGGTCGGATCGAGGCGGAAGCGGATTTCCTGCTAGCCCTGGTCGATGATGCCGACGACATCACGCTTCACGAGATGCAGCGCCGTCTGGCTGACGACGGCATCGAGGTTGGCATTGGCTCGCTCTGGCGGTTCTTCGACCGGAGCGGAATCACGTGGAAAAAGACCGCGCACGCGAGCGAACAGGACCGTCCTGACGTCCTGAAAGCACGGCAGGAGTGGTTCGATGGCCAGATCGACCTTGATACTGAGAAATTGGTGTTAATCGACAAAACAGGCTTGTCGACGAAGATGGCGCGTCGCTACGGGCGTTCGCCAGGCGGCAAACGCTGCGGCTCGGGCGTGCCTCACGGGCATTGGAAGACCACCACCTTCACCGGGGCGCTGCGCCTGACCGGCACGACGGCGCCGATGGTTCTCGATGGCGCCCTGAACGGCATCGCCTTCCATGCCTATGTGGAGCAGGTGCTGGTGCCGACGCTCAATCCCGGGGACGTGGTCGTCATAGATTATCTGCCCGCCCACAAAGCCAACGGCGTGTGCCAGGCCGACGGCGTGCGCCGGGCGATCGAACAGGCCGGAGGCCCAGTTGCGATATCTGCCGCCCCTACAGCCCCGCTTTAAGCCGGTCGAGATGGCCCTCTCAAAGCTCAAGGTCATGCTTCGCGCCACGGCAGAGCTTTCCATTGACGCGCTCTGGACGACAGCGGGCACCCCTGATCGATCGCTTCGAGCCAGCCGAATGCGCCAACTAACTTCAAAGCCGCCGGCTACGATGCAAGCTGATCGGAAAAAGCTCTAGCGAACCGAGCGCAGGAACGTTGCCAGATCGTCGGTGACGTAGTCGATGTGTTCGCCGTCGCGGCCCTCGTGCTCCCAGACGTCGCCGAAGGTCTCTTCCAGATTGCGCGGCACGATCAGCACGGTGCGCATGCCGAGCCGCTTCGGCACTTCGAGATTGCGGGCCAGATCCTCGAACATGACCGCGCGATCGGCCTCGATCCGGTGCAGCCCCATGAACTTGTCGTAGGTCTCGGAGGCGGGCTTGGGAACCAGCCCGGCGGCGACCAGATCGAAGATATCCTCGAAATGATCGAGAATGCCGAGCTGACGCGCCGTGCGCTCGGCGTGGCCGCGGTCGCCATTGGTGAAGATGAACTTGCGCCCCGGTAGCGCCTTGATCTCGTCGCCGAGCGCGAGGTCGGGGCTGAGCCACGAATAGTCGATGTCATGGACATATTGCAGGAAGGCGTCGGGATCGACGGCATGCTCCTGCATCAGCCCGCGCAGCGTGGTGCCGTAGCGGCGGTAGAAATCCTTCTGGACCACCCGCGCCTCGTCCTTGGGCAAGGACAGGAAATCCGAGACGAAGGCGGTCATGCGCTGATCGATCTGCGCGAACAGGTTCGTGTGGCGCGGGTAGAGCGTGTTGTCGAGATCGAAGACCCAGTCGCGGATGTCGGCGAAATCCTGCGGCGTCGCGTCGGCGGTCTGACGGATGGCTGTGTGCGCGGTCATGATGTCCAGAGGTTCGAGCAATCGGCCGCCTTGCCAAGCGTCGCCGAATAGGAGAGCGAGGGGCGTTGAGACAAAGCTGACGGATCGCCTGTGCCGCTCTGGATTCCGATTACCATCACCGCCGCCTTCCTGCAAAATCTGCGCTCGGCGCTGCAACGGCAGTTGAAGGGCCGCATGGGCACGACCGGGGCGACCTTCGCGCGGTTCGGCTTCGGTTTTCCCTTCGCCGTCCTTTATGTTTTCGCCCTGCGGGCCCTTCTCGGCACGGACTTTCCGCCGCCGAACGCAACGTTCCTGTTCGCCGTCACTTTCGGCGGGATCGCGCAGATCTTGGCGACCTTTCTGCTCGTCTATCTGTTTTCCTTCCGCAATTTCATGGTCGGCACGGCCTATTCCAAGACCGAGCCGATGCAGGCGGCGCTGTTCGGCCTGCTGATCCTCGGCGAGGCCATCTCGCCGCTGGCCTTCGTCGCGATCATCGTCGGTGTGTTCGGCGTCGGGCTGATTTCGGTCCCCGGACGCGGGGCCGGCGGCCGGCGTGGCTGGAGCGCGATCGCCGACGGTCTCGTCTCGCGTGAAGCCGGGATCGGTCTTCTCTCCGGCGCGCTGTTCGGGGTCTCGGCGGTCTGCTTTCGCTGGGCGTCGCTGTCGCTCGGCGATGGCGGGGTGGCGATGAGGGCCGCGATGACGCTGGCCTTCGCGACCGGTATCCAGACGCTGGCGATGCTTCTCTGGATGGCGCTCAGGGATCGCGCGGAACTGAAAGCCGTCGCACGGGCCTGGCGGCCCGCGCTGCTCGTCGGGATCGTTGGCGTCTGCGGCTCGGCCGGCTGGTTCACGGCGATGACGCTGGAAAAGGTCGCCTACGTCCGCGCGCTCGGCCAGATCGAGCTGGTCTTCACCTATGCCTCGTCGGTGTTCTGGTTTCGCGAAACCATCACCCGGCAGGAACTCGCCGGCTGCGTGCTGATCGTCGGGGGGATCGTGGTGCTGTTGGGGGCGGCGACGTAGGGCAAAGGGAATCACGGAATGGGATGTCAGAGTTCGATGCCTCGAAATATCTGACCGACGAGGAATCGATCGTCGCGTATCTGGCGGCGCTTGAAGACGTTTTTTCTGGCGGCTTTGGGCGACATCGCCAAGGCCAGAGGCATGACCCAGATCGCGCAGCAGACGGGGCTGGGGCGCGAGAGCCTCTACAAGGCATTGGCCCCCGGGTCGAAGCTTCGCTACGAAACCGTTCGCGAGATCATGGATGCGCTGGGGGTGAAGCTGACCGTCTCCGTCTGAGCGAAACGATCACCCGCATGGAGCTCGCCGGAGCCGGCCGGCGCTCCTCCTCGCGGGGATTATGGTGTTGATGGGCACGGCGACGTAGGGCGGCGAGGTCACGGTGAGAGCGGCGGCGCAGACGTTTTGTGAAACAGACTACAATGATTCTGTTTCATGTCAGAGAGTGGCGGCTGCCTGACAAGTGGGTTGGAGGATAAATTCGATTGAGCTTAAGTACGCTTTACCAAACAACTCGGAGCCACATAACGGCAAGAGCCCCGAAAAATAGCGCAAACATACCGCCGACGATGAGCAGAGCCCATACGATTCCTGGTATTTTCATCATTCCGCGTGCAATTCTCCAAACCGGATTTTTCGAGGATGCCGGTCAACGTCGCTTCTTGCGCCCGCCGCCGGAGCGGCCGGCCCAACTCGTCTCGGCCCGGTCATTGTCGGCGTTCTCGTCTTTCAGCTTGCGCCAGCGCGCCAGCCGTTCGGGATCGATGTCGCCGGCGATGACGCCGGCCTGAACGGCGCATTGCGGCTCGTGTGCATGGGTGCAGTCGCTAAATCGGCAGAGCGGCGCGCGCTCGGTGATCTCCGCGAACAGTCGGTCGAGACCGTCGGCGACGTCGCTGACCTGTAGCGTCCTGATCCCTGGCGTATCGATCACCCAGCCGCCGCCCGCGATCGCATGAAGCGATCGCGCGGTGGTCGTGTGCCGTCCCTTGGAATCATGTTCGCGGACGGCGCCGGTCAGTTGCGGCACCGCCGCATCCGATCCGACGAGCGTATTCACCAGCGTCGACTTGCCGACACCCGACGATCCGACCACCGCCACCGTCTGTCCGCGTGCGCACCACGGCGCCAGCGCCAGCGCCGCTTCGCTTGCCTTGGGATTGACGATCACCACGTCGAGACCGCGCTGCAACGCGCTGGCCTTTCGATGAAAGGCTTCCGGGTCCGTCGCGAGATCCGCCTTCGTCAACAGGATGACCGGCTCGGTTCCGGCCTGGTTGGCGACGGCCAGATAACGCTCGAGCCGGGCCGGATTGAAATCGGCATCGCACGACGTGACGATGAACAGCGTGTTGATGTTGGCGCCGGCACATTGCGGGATATGCGTGCCCGATACCCGGCGCTGGAGGATCGACCGGCGCTCGAGGCGGCGACGGACAAGCGTCTCGGGATCGACCAGCACGAAGTCGCCGACCGCGAAGTGGCTGATCGGGACGTCGGCCGGCAGCAACGGCTCGAGGGGACCTGTTGGTGACAGGGCGGTGATGCGCGAGCGATGAACCTTCGCGACGCGCACCGGCTGGAGACCCTCGTCATCGGATGTGAGTTGTTCGGAAAAGAACGCGGACCAGCCCAGGTCGAAAAGCGGGTCGTCTCGGACAGGCGCGACTGGATCTATCATCGATCTGCCCGATGCCGTCCGCGACCGATCTCGAAATGACAAGCAAGGAAGTCCTGCGGAGGGTAAGGCGTCGCCTGTTCCAGCTGCACCGTGCGTTGATCCCGACCTGGAGGTTGCAGGCCGTTCCGCCGCTTACACCCGCATGTCCGCGGCGGTGTTCAGCGTCGTTCCGAACCGACTTGCGATGGGCAGACCTTCATCCCTGAAGATCTGTACCCCGATGGATGGCGGACGAGAGGTTCAGTCCCGCGGTTCCGGGGGCACTGGAGTGGGGGCTGCCTGCTCCTTGGCGGCGGCCTTGGCCTCGGCCTTCGCGGCCTTCTTGGCAGCCTTGGCTTTATCGCGTTCCTGACGCTCGAAATCGAAATTGGGCTTTCTCGCCATCGTGGCTCCTTTTCGTCTATGTCGAATTTGCCGCCGATCCGGCCCGCGACCCATGCCGGCCGAAAGCGGATACGGCGTTCTGGTCGATCGGCGACCGGATGAACAGCCCGATTTTTGGTTGTCCGCCGGTTTGCCAGACCGTCAGTCTACAACGCCAGTGCTTGTATGGCGAGGATTTGCATCTTGGGACATGCTGCCGTGCGACCAAGGCGGCGGTGCTGATCCGAGCATTTTCTGCCCGGCCGGATGCCCGTCACCGCACGATCAGCGTGCCCGCCCCGTGCTCGGTCAAAAGTTCCAGCAGGACGGCGTGGCGTTTCTTGCCGTTGAGGATGACCACCCCCTCGACGCCGCGCTCGATCGCCTCGATGCAGGTTTCGACCTTGGGGATCATGCCGCCGGAAATGGTGCCGTCACGGATCAGGTTCTTCGCCTCCGCCACCGACAGCTCCTTGATCAACTGACCGGATTTGTCGAGGACGCCGGGAACGTCGGTGAGGAACAACAGGCGCGAGGCTTCCAGCGCGCCGGCGATGGCGCCGGCGAAGGTGTCGGCGTTGATGTTGTAGGTGGCGCCGTCGCGGCCGGGGGCGACCGGCGCGATCACCGGGATCATTTCGGAGCGGGCCAAGAGGTCGAGCAGCGTGCGGTCGACCTCGACCGGTTCGCCGACAAAGCCGAGATCGAGCACCCGCTCGATGTTCGAGTCGGGATCGACGACGGTCTTGCGGGCCTTTTCGGCGAAGACCATGTTGCCGTCCTTGCCGCATAGGCCAATCGCCCATTCGCCCTCGGCGTTGATCAGGGCGACGATCTCCTTGTTGATCGAGCCGGCGAGGACCATCTCGACGATCTTCACCGTCTCCTCGTCGGTGACGCGCAGGCCGCCCTCGAAGCGCGATTCGATGCCCATCTGGGTCAGCATGCGGCCAATCTGCGGACCGCCGCCATGGACGACGATCGGGTTGACGCCGGACTGCTTCAAGAGCGCGATGTCGCGGGCAAACGCCTGGCCGAGCTCTGGATCGCCCATGGCGTGGCCGCCATATTTCACCACGACGGTCTTGTTCTCGTATGCCTGCATGAAGGGCAGGGCCTGGGCGAGCAGGCGCGCCTGGGTCTCGCCATTGTCCTGGGGCAGATCAGTATCGCTCATCGGCGGTCTCCGGAACCCGTGCTTATGGGTTGCGCCGGGCTTCTAGCCGGAAACGGGGCGAAGAGGAACCGGGGCGCGGCGGCGGTGTCTTCGGCGAAGATCATGCCAGGTCGGTCTTCGCGAAGTCGTTGCCGGTGTAGAGAAGGCGCGCGCCGATTTCCTTGGCGCTGGCGTAGATGAAGCAGTCGCCGAAATTCAGATCAGCCGGGTGGCCGACGATCTTGCCATAAGTCGCAGCCGCCCGCAGGGCGCGCGCCGCCGTTTGTGGGCCGACGGCCACGACCTCGAGCGTGTTGGCTTTGACAAATTCAAGCACGACGATGTCCGCCGCGGCGATCTCTTCCGCCGTCGGGCGGCGGCGCGGATCGCATTTGGCGCGGGCCAGGCCGAGCGTCGCCTCGAACAGCGCAAGGGGCGAGGTGTACAGGGGCGAGTCCGCCTCTTCGATCGCGCGCTTCAATCTCTCCGCGTCGGGCTCGCGGTTGAGAATCGCCACGATCGCCGAGGCGTCGATCATCATCAGGCGTCGTCCCACATCGCGTCGGTGAAGGCCTTCAGGTCGAAGGGAAGCGTTTGCGACGAGCCAAGGGCATCAGCCATCACCATCACTTTGGCGTTCCGGTCGTCGAACCGCTCGGGCCGGCGCGCCCGGCGCAACTCGTTCCGCAGCGCCCGTCGGACGGCGTCCGTCTTGCTCTTGGCCCCGGTCATGGCGCGAAGCTTCCTGGCGAGTTCGTCGACTTCAGGGTCCCGGATGTAAAGCGCCATCATCAAATCTCCGCACTGTATATTCATATCAAGAAAGTATATACAGATGCGAGGCCTTGCAAGGTCCGCGGCTTGTTCGGGGCTAGCAGATCCCTCACCCCACCGCGCGCTTGACGTCGTCGATGGCGCTGGCATCCTCGATCGTCGCCGGCATGTCGAAGGGGTCGTGGTCGACGATCGCCTTCATCGTGCGGCGCAGCACCTTGCCGGAGCGCGTCTTCGGCAGCTTGTCGACGATGACGACCCGTTTGAAGGCGGCGACCGGGCCGATGCGGTCGCGCACGATGGCGACGAGTTCGCGCTCGATCTCGTCGCGATCCTGGCCGTTGGCGTTCTTGAGAACGACGAAGCCGCAGGGAAGCTCGCCCTTCAGTTCATCGCGCATGCCGATGACGGCGCATTCGGCGACCGCCGGATGGCCGGCGACCGCCTCCTCCATCTCGCCGGTCGACAGACGATGGCCGGCGACATTGATCACGTCGTCGGTGCGGCCCATGACGTAGAGATAGCCTTCCTCGTCAATGAACCCGCCGTCGGACGTGGAGTAATAGCCGGGAAAGGCCGACAGATAGCCGTCGCGGAAGCGGTCCTCGGCGTGCCACAGTGTCGGCAGCGCGCCCGGCGGCAGCGGCAGCTTCACCGCGATTGCGCCCATTTCATTGGGCGCGGCCTCCTTGCCGGCCTCATTGAGCACATGAATTTCGTAGCCGGGCATGGCGACGCCGGGGCTGCCGCGCTTGATCGGCAACAGGCCGAGGCCCTTGGGATTGGCGGCGATCGGCCAGCCGGATTCGGTCTGCCACCAATGGTCGATCACCGGCCGATCGAGCGTCTTTTCCGCCCAGATCAGGGTCTCGGGATCGGCGCGTTCGCCGGCGAGGAACAGCGCCTCGAATTGCGACAGATCGTAATGCGCGGCCAGGGCGCCCTCCGGGTCTTCCTTGCGGATGCCGCGGATCGCCGTCGGCGCGGTGAACAGCACCTTGACGCCATGCTCGGCGACGACCCGCCAGAAGGCGCCGGCGTCGGGTGTGCCGATCGGCTTGCCCTCATAGAGAACCGTCGTGCAGCCCTTCAGGAGCGGCGCGTAGACGATGTAGGAGTGGCCGACGACCCAGCCGACGTCGGAAGCCGCCCAGAACACGTCGCCGGCCTTGGTGCCGAAGATCGCGTCCATCGACCAGTGGAGCGCGACCATGTGGCCGCCATTGTCGCGCACGACCCCCTTCGGCTTTCCGGTCGTGCCCGAGGTGTAGAGGATGTAGAGCGGGTCGGTCGCCTTGAGGGCGACGCAAGGCACGTCGCGGCCAGCCTCGATCTCGGCGAAGGCCTTGTCGCGCGATTCGGCCCAGTCGTGGTCACGGCCCGCGATCATCGTGCAGGTGCGTTCGGGCCGCTGCAGGACGATCGTTGCTTGCGGCTTGTGCGTCGCCAGTTCGATCGCCTTGTCGAGCAACGGCTTGTATTCGACCTGCCGGGTCGGCTCGATGCCGCAGGAGGCCGACAGGATCAGCTTCGGGGTGGCGTCGTCGATGCGGGTAGCGAGTTCGCGCGCCGCAAAGCCGCCGAACACCACCGAATGGATCGCGCCGAGCCGGGCGCAGGCCAGCATGGCGACGATCGTTTCCGGGATCATCGGCATGTAGATGATCACCCGGTCGCCCTTTTCGACTCCGAGATCGGTCAGGCTCGCCGCCAGCGCCTTCACCTCGCGCAGGAGCTCGCCATAGGTGATGCGCCGCTTGGTGCCGGTGACCGGGCTGTCGTGGATGATCGCCGCCTGATCGCCGCGCCCGGCGTCGACATGGCGGTCGAGGGTGTTGAAGCAAGTGTTGCATTCGCCGTCGGGAAACCAGCGGCCATAGACCCCGGCATCGGCGTCGAGCGCGCGGGTCGGCTCCTTCGTCCAGGCGATATCCCGCGCAGCTTCCATCCAGAACCCTGCCGGGTCCTTGCGCCAGGAATCATAAACCTCGTGGTAGCGGCTCGCCATGTCTGTCCCTCCCGATCGCATGGCGGCCTGCGTTGCCGCGGCCGTTCACGCTTTTCCTCGGGCGGCAGTCTACTCGGCGGCGTCCGGAACGGAAATGCTGCTTTCGGTGCGGGCGGTCGTCGGCGGTTCGGGCACCTCGCATCCGGTGGCGCAGCAACGGCCGGGCTGCTTCGACACCCGCTGGCCGTCGTCGAGAACGCCGCGGCCGAGCAGCCGCTCCACCAGTTCGACCTTTTCCGGCACCGGATAGTTGCGCCAGATCTCCCGTTTCATGGCTTCCGGCGAGCCGCCGCCATGCAGCGAGATGACCGAGTACCAGCCGCCCTGATGTGAGGCGGTCAGATCCTCGATCAGCCGTGCGACCTCCAACCGCTGTTCGGCCGGAATGTCCGGCCGGCCCGCGAGGACAGCCGAGAGCGAGGCCTTGGTCTCCGGATTGTGATCCTCGTCCGGACCCGGCAATGCGACGATCAGCCCGCCGGAAACGTAATGGGCGACGCGGTGCATGTCGTAGATCTTGGTCGCAAGCAGCAGCTTGCCGACATTGGAGAACATCGGGTCGGGCATGATGTTGCCGGAGCCGTCCTTGACGCCATAGACCGAGGCGGCGACGCCGCAGGCATAAAAGCTCTCGGTGATGGTGATGAGTTCGACCATGGCCTCGCGGATATGGCCGTGCTTGTCCGGGTCGAGGCCGTTCTCCTCGGTCATCAGGGCGCCGGCGCCGATCAGGAGGTCGCCGAAGCCTGCCCGCGCGCCGATGCAGGAATGCCGGTGATGGGTGGCGTAGGAGGTGGTGAGATAACCGGCCTCGACCGTCTCGCCGTCCATGAACACACGCTCGTGCGGCACGAACACGTCCTCGAAGATGACGACGCCGGTGGATTGGCCGTAGGTGCCGGAAAATTTCGCCGCCGCCTCGCCGGGACGACCGGCGGGACGCGCGATGATGGTGACGCCTTCCGCGTCCACCGGCACGGCGCAGGCAACGGCACAGGCCGCGTCCTCCGGCCGGTGGGTCCGACACGGCATGACGAGGAATTCGTGGACATAGGGCGCGCCGGTGACGATCGCCTTGGTGCCGGAGATCACGATGCCGTCGGGGCGGCGCTCCTTGACGTGCACATAGACATCGGGATTGGCCTGATCGCCGGGCCGCTTGGACCGATCGCCCTTGGCGTCGGTCATGGCGATGCCAAGCGTCAGGTCCTCGCCCTGGACGCGGTGGAGATAGGCGAGGAAGCGGTCGAAATAATCCGTTCCGTGCTCCGCATCGGCCCGCTTGGTCGCCTGCCACAGGCCGTTGAGGGCATCGTGGACGAGATAGCGCTGGGCGCAGCCGGATTCCTGGCAGACGAGCCGGACAGCCTCGAGCTTGTAGAGCAGGTCGGTGGATGTTTCGTTGATATGCAGCATCCGGTTGACGGTTTTGCCGGACGTCGCCTGCCGGGCGGTCATCAGCGCGGCGTGCTTTTCCTTGAGCGCCATGTCGTAGGTGACGCCGATGGCGTTGATCCCGGGCCGCAGCGACGGTGCGTCGGCGACGCTCGCCACACGCTCGCCATTGACGAAGACCCGCGGCTTATAACGGCGAAGGGACTCGCGGAATTCGGCGGATGACATCATCATGGCGGTTCTCCTCTTCCTATATTGCAGCCAGATTTGAACACTGTTAGAAAAAATGTCAAATGTAAGATCTGAGGACGAAATCGCGATGGGCAACGGGCAAGCGGATCGCCGCCGGGCCGTCGGCGAAATGAAGCGCGAGCTCATTCTCGATGCGGCGCGCCGGGTGTTCGAGGCCGATGGCCTCGACGGCGCCAGCCTGCGCTCGATCGCCAAGGCCGCAGGCTACACCCCGGCGGCTCTTTATTTCCACTTCGACTCCAAGGAAGCGATCTATGCCGAGGTGCTGGAAGCCTCGTTGCGGCGGCTGGAGAAGACCGTGGATGCCGCCGTGGAAGGGCTCGATCAGCCCGAAGACAAACTTGAAGCCGCCGCGATGGCCTTTTTCGGCTTCTACGCCGAAAATCCCCGCGACCTCGATCTGGGCTTTTATCTCCTTCGCGGCGGCATGAAGCCGCAGGGGCTCGGCGCGACGCGCGACGAGCGACTGAATGCCCGTCTCGGCGCGGCGCTGGCGCCGATCGGACGGGCAGCGGAAGCGATGGGCGCGGAACGGTACAAGGCAAACCGGCTGACCGTGGAGATCTTCGCCCATGCCGCCGGCCTGCTGCTGCTCGCCCATACCGGCCGCATCCGCATGTTCGGCGCATCCGCGCCCGAGTTGATGCGGCGTTACGTGCGCGATCAGATGACGCTGCTTCGCCGCAGCGTTTAGCCGCCGCGAAACGGCGGGGCCGCGCGGTGAAATCCCGCGATCGTTCGCCGAGCTTAGAATCTGGTTGCAACTATCCGCAGTCTCTTTCTAAACTCTTCGACGGATGCGGTGTCTCGTGAAAGGGGCACTGATGCCGGCGGTGAAGGGGGGTTTTGCGCGACGCGCCGTCGGGAGCGTCGCCGAACGGGGTCGCTTCGGCGGCCTCCTGCCAGCGTTTGTGGCCCTAGTCGTGTCCGCCGCGATACTCATCAGCGAAAGCCGTCCTGCCCACGCCGGCGCATGGACGCTGAGCGAGGGCGCCGGCCAGGCGATCGTCACCGGCCTCTATTCGCAAGCCGACGCAGCCTTTGACGCGGACGGCGCTCCCACCCCGCGGCCGGAATTCGAGAAAGGCGCGGTCGCAATCCTCGTCGAATACGGCCTCACGGAGACATTCACGCTGCTCGGCGAGGGCGAGTTCGGCGCCGAGCGCGAGGGTGATCTGCCCTTCGCGCGGCCGGCGCTGTCGCATGTGGGGATCGGCGGTCGTCTGCGCCTCTACGAGGCCGACGGCTTTGTCGCCTCCGGCCAGATTTCGGCGCGGGTCGAGGATGCCTTTGGCGCGGCCGACGCGGCGGTCGACACGTTTGGTTGGGACGCGCCGCAGATCGAGGCGCGGGCGCTGGCCGGATATGGCTTCACGCTCGGCGACTATCCCGCTTTCGTCGACGCGCAGGCAGCCTATCGCTACCGGGTCGGCGATGGAGCCGATGAGGTGAAGCTCGACCTCACCTTCGGCATCCGTCCCTGGTCGAATATCCTGCTCCTCGCCCAGGGCTTTGCAACGGTCTCGGCCGGCGGCGGCGAGGATGTGGAGAGCTATGCCTATCACAAGGCGCAACTCTCGATGGTCTACGATGTCAACGAGCAATGGTCGTTGCAGGTGGGCGGCTTTGCGACCGTGGCAGGCACCAACGCGATCAAGGAGCGGGGCTTGATCACCGCCCTCTGGTATCGTTTCTGACGAAAGCGGCGGCGGGCGCGGCGTCGGCGAGCAGGAAGAGTGGAGCCTTATGCGGAATTACCTCGGCCTCGACCTGGGCACCTCGTCACTGAAGGCCTTGCTGATCGACGCGGATCAGCGCGCCATCGCATCCGTCTCCGTGCCGCTCACAGTGGAGCGGCCGCGCTTCGGCTGGTCGGAGCAGGACCCGGCAAGCTGGATCGCGGCGTGCGAAGAGGTGCTGGCGAAGCTGAAGGCCGCGCATCCGGACGACCTTGCCGCCGTCGCCGGCATCGGGCTCTCGGGCCATATGCACGGTGCGACGCTGCTCGGCGAGGACGACCGGGTTCTGCGCCCCTGCATCCTGTGGAATGACACGCGCAGCCATGAAGAGGCGCGCAAGCTCGACGACGCGGAATCACGCGCTATCACCGGCAATATCGTGTTTCCGGGGTTCACCGCGCCGAAGCTGGTCTGGGTCGCGCGTAACGAGCCGGAGGTTTTCGCCAAGGTTCGAAAAGTGCTGCTGCCGAAGGACACTCTGCGGCTTTGGCTCACCGGAGAAACAGCGTCCGAGATGTCGGACGCGGCCGGCACGTCCTGGCTCGACACCGGCCAGCGCGACTGGTCGACCCGGATGCTGGAAAAGACCGGCCTGTCGCTCTCGCAGATGCCGCGACTCGTCGAGGGCACCGCGGTTTCGGGCGGTCTCAGGCCGGAACTCGCCGCCGCCTTCGGGATGAAGGCGGGAACGGTTGTCGCCGGCGGCGGCGGCGACAACGCCGCGTCGGCCTGCGGTGTCGGCGTCGCCGAACCCGGCACCGGCTTTCTGTCGCTCGGCACCTCCGGCGTCTTGTTCACCGCGACGGCGGGCTACGCACCGGCGCCGGAAACGGCGCTGCACACCTTTTGCCACGCCATCCCCGGCCTCTGGCACCAGATGGGCGTAACGCTGTCGGCGGCGGGGTCGGTCGAGTGGCTGTCGCAGCTCTTAAAGGAAAAGCCGGAGACGCTGACCAGCGCGCTGGGCGAGACCCTCGCCGAGCCGGGTCGGCTGGTCTTTCTGCCCTATCTGTCGGGCGAGCGCACGCCGCACAACGATTCCGAGATCAGAGGCGTCTTCGCGGGGCTGGAGGCGGGCACAGACCGGGCGGCGATGACGCGGGCGGTGCTGGAAGGCGTCGCCTTCTCCATGCGCGATTGCCTCGAAGCGAGTGGCGCGGACGCGCGGCCGGAGCGGCTGATCGCCGTCGGTGCGGGCTCGCGCTCGGCCTATTGGCTGAAACTGATGGCGACGGTGCTGGGCTGCGAGATCGCCCTGCCGGAAGCAGGCGATTTCGGCGCGGCATTCGGTGCCGCGCGGCTCGGCCTGTGCGCGGCGACCGGCGCCGATCCCGCATCGGTCATGCGCGAGCCGCCGATCGCGCGGCGTTTTGCGCCGGAGGCCGAAAAGGCCGCGGCCTACGCAGATGCCTGGCGTCGTTATCGAGGGCTTTATCCGGCCGTGAAGGCGGCGATGGCAGGGTAGGGGGCGGCGGTTTCGCGGCTGGGCCGGCTGGATAACGACGTAACGTAATCCCAAACGCAAAGAGAGCCGCCGCGGCCTGGAGGGGGATACACCGCAACGACTCTCTCGCTTTCAGCGAGCGCGGGCCCTGGAGAGGGGGAAGAGGGTCGCATCGCTCTCTATTCGGCTTAAAGCGGGGGACGTGCTTCGGCCGAACGCGACACCTTGAGGCATCGCTTAAGTTAAAATGCGACTTGGGTGAAAATAAATCAAGGCCGCGCGCCCGCATCCGCGTAAAATACCCGTGATGGAAACCTGAATTTTTTGTAACAAACAAGACGTCGTTGCAAGCGCAAGTGAAGCTTATTATTCGGCACCCCCCAGGGTTAGGAGGGCGGCGATGGGAGCGCCTCGTTCCGGCCCCGCGCGGCCTTCGCGGAGACGCCGATGTAACGATGGACTTGGACCCGGCGCCAAGCTATCTCCGGCCTATGCAAAAAGGCGATCATCTCTTCCTCGTCGACGGCTCGGCCTACATCTTCCGGGCCTATCACGCGCTGCCGCCGCTGACCCGCAAATCCGACGGCTTGCCGGTGGGAGCGGTCTCCGGCTTCTGCAACATGCTGTGGAAGCTGGTCGAGGAATCGCGCGACACGTCCGTTGGCGTCGCGCCGACCCATTTCGCGGTGATCTTCGACCATTCCTCCACCACCTTCCGCAACGAGCTCTACGACCAGTACAAGGCCAATCGCGAGGCGCCGCCGGAAGACCTCGTGCCGCAGTTCTCGCTGATCCGCGAGGCGGTGCGGGCCTTCGATCTGCCCTGCATCGAAAAGCAGGGTTTTGAGGCCGACGATCTGATCGCGACCTATACCCGCCACGCGCTGGAAGCCGGCGGCGATGTCACCATCGTGTCATCCGACAAGGATCTGATGCAACTCGTCGGGCCGTGCGTGATCCTCTACGACCAGATGAAGGACAAACGCCTCGGGCCGGAGGAAGTGAAGGAGAAGTTCGGCGTCTATCCGGACAAGATGATCGAGCTGCAAGCGCTGGTCGGCGACACCTCGGACAACGTGCCGGGCGTGCCGGGGATCGGCCCGAAGACGGCGGCGCAGCTGCTCGATGAATATGGCGATCTCGAAACGTTGCTCGCCCGTGCGCCGGAGATCAAGCAGACCAAGCGGCGGGAGAACCTGATCGCATTCGCCGACCAGGCGCGGCTGTCACGGCGTCTGGTGACGCTGGATGAGGCGACGCCGCTCGATACCCCGCTCGACGATCTGTTTATCCACGAGCCGGATGGCGAGAAGCTGATTTCATTCCTCAAGGCGATGGAGTTCACGACGCTGACCCGGCGCGTCGCCGCCCGGCTCGACACCAATGCCGCCGAGGTCGCAACCGCCGCGATCACGGTCACGGGTCCGGCGCGCGGTCCCGACCTCGATCCGTCCGCGCCGGCCGAGCCGCGTGGCGATGGCGAGGCCCTGCTGCCCTTCACCCCCGCCGGGCTCGTCGAAAGCCGCAGGACGGCGGCCACCTCGGCTACGTTCGACCGCTCCACCTATGTGACGATCCGCGACGCGACGACGCTTCAAGCCTGGATGAGCGAGGCGCGCGAGGCCGGGATTCTCGCCTTCGACACCGAGACCAGCTCGCTGTCGGCGATGAATTGCGACCTCGTTGGCGTCTCCTTCGCCACCCGTCCGGGCCGCGCCGCCTATCTGCCGCTCGGCCATATCTCGCCCTCCGGCGAGGCGGATCTTCTGTCGGAGAAGACGGCGGAAGACGAGATCGGCCCGCAGCTGCCGCTCAATGAAGCGCTGGCGATTCTCAGGCCCATCCTCGAGGACGCGTCGATCCTGAAGATCGGCCAGAACTTCAAATATGATTACCTCGTCCTGCTCCAGCACGGCATCACCGTCGAATCCTTCGACGACACGATGCTGATCTCCTATGCCCTCGACGCCTCATCCTCGCTGGACGGGCACGGCATGGACGAATTGTCGGAGCGCTTCCTGGGACACAAGCCGGTGTCCTACAAGGAGCTCTGCGGCTCGGGAAAGAGCGCCAAGGCGATCGCCGCCTGCCCGATCGACAAGGTCACCGAATACGCCGCCGAGGACGCCGACGTGACGCTGCGCCTGTGGCAGGTCTTGAAGCCACGCCTCGTCGCCGAGGGTCTCGCCTCGGTCTATGAGCGGCTCGAGCGACCGCTGGTGCCGGTGCTGGCGCGCATGGAGCAGCGCGGCATCAAGACCGACCGGCAGATCCTGTCGCGCCTGTCGGGCCGCTTCGCCCAGAAACAGGCGGGGCTCGAAGCCGAAATCGCCGAGATGGCGGGCGAGGCGTTCAATCCCGGCTCGCCCAAGCAGCTCGGCGAAATCCTGTTCGGCAAACTGAGCCTTCCCGGCGGCAAGAAGACCAAGAGCGGGCAGTGGTCGACCGACGCGCGGGTGCTGGAGGAACTGGCGGCCGAGGGGCACGAGCTGCCCCGCCGCATCGTCGACTGGCGCCAGCTCAGCAAGCTGAAAGGCACCTACACCGACACGCTGCCGGCGCATATGGACGATAACGGGCGCATCCACACGTCCTATGCGATGGCCTCGACGACGACGGGGCGGCTGTCCTCTTCCGAGCCGAATTTGCAGAACATCCCGGTGCGGACCGAGGAGGGCCGGGCGATCCGCACCGCCTTCGTCGCGCCCAAGGGCAAGATGCTGGTCTCGGCCGACTACAGCCAGATCGAATTGCGCATCCTCGCCCATATCGCCGATATTCCGCAGCTGAAGGAGGCGTTTCGCGAGGGGCTGGACATCCACGCCATGACCGCCTCGGAAATGTTCGGCCTTCCGGTCGAGGGCATGGACCCGATGGTGCGGCGGCGCGCCAAGGCGATCAATTTCGGCATCATCTACGGCATCTCGGCCTTCGGGCTGGCCAATCAGCTGTCGATTCCGCGCGAGGAGGCCGGGCTCTACATCAAGCGCTATTTCGAGCGCTTTCCGGGCATCCGCGACTACATGGATTCGACCAAGACCTTCGCGAAAGAACACGGCTACGTCGAGACGCTGTTCGGCCGGCGGGCGCATTATCCCGACATCAGGGGGCCGAACCCCTCGGTGCGCGCCTTCAGCGAGCGTGCCGCGATCAACGCGCCGATCCAGGGCACCGCCGCCGACATCATCCGCCGCGCCATGATCCGCATAGAGCCGGCGCTCGCCGCCGCCGGCCTGTCGGCGCAGATGCTGTTGCAGGTGCATGACGAACTGATCTTCGAGGTTGACGAGGACGAGGTCGAGGCGAGCCTGCCGGTGATCAAGCAGGTGATGGAGGGGGCGGCGCTGCCGCGCGTCGAACTCACCGTGCCGATCGAGGTCGATGCCAAGGCGGCCGGCAATTGGGAGGAAGCCCATTGAGCGATGCAAATGCCAGCGACGCGGCGCGCGACAGGCTGATCGTCGGGCTCGACGTGTCCACCCGCGCCGAGGCGGAGCGGATCGTCGAGACGCTCGGCGACGCCGTGTCCTGGTACAAGATCGGCTATCAATTGGCCTATGCTGGCGGGCTGCCGCTGGTCACCGATCTCGCCAATTCCGGCAAGCGGGTGTTTCTCGACCTGAAGCTGCTCGACATTCCCAACACGGTGGCCAAGGGGGTCGACAGCGCGCTCGCGCTCGGCGCGTCGATGCTGACGATCCACGCCTATCCGCATGCCATGCAGGCCGCCGTCGACGCGGCGAAGGGCACGGATTTGACGTTGCTCGGCGTCACGGTGCTGACCTCGCTCGACGATGCCGATCTGACGACGGCCGGCTACGCCCATGGCGTTTCGGACCTCGTGCGGCTGCGGGCGGGACAGGCACGGGACATCGGCATGGACGGCATCGTGTCGGCGGCGCACGAGGCGGCGGCGATGCGTGCGCTGATCGGCCCTGAGATGGCGATCGTCACGCCTGGCATCCGGCCATCGGGCGCGCCTGCCGGAGACCAGAAGCGGGTGTCGACTCCGGCCGACGCGCTTCACGCGGGCGCGTCGCATCTCGTCGTCGCCCGGCCGATCGTCGCGGCCGCAAACCCGCGCGAGGCCGCCACGGCGATTCTTGACGAGATGGCGGCGGCTCTCGCCTCCAGGGCGTAGGGACGCTTCGTAGCAACGCGCCGGCCGGAGGGGTCGAGCGCACAAAGGGAGAGAGACTGATGGCAAAGGGCTACTGGATCGCACGCGTCGACGTGCGCGACCCCGAGGGCTACAAGGGTTACGTCGAGGCCGCCGCGCCGGCGTTTCGCGAGTATGGCGCGACATTCCTCGCCCGCGGCGGCGCGTTCGAGGCGCTCGAGGGCACCGCGCGGAGCCGCAACGTCGTCATTGAATTCGACAGCGTCGAGACCGCGAAGGCCTGCTACCACAGCGAACAATACCAGAAGGCCAAGGCGATCCGGCAGCGCTATGCCGAGGCCGACATGATCATCGTCGAGGGCTACGACGGCTAGCTAAGGGATGACGAAAAGCGGGGACCGGCTTTCTGCCGGTATCCCGCACATGCCATTTCCCGGAGGTTTCCGCACATTGTGTTGGACCGCTCGCGGGGCGAAGCGGAAGTCCGTCCAAAGTCCGTTTTTGATCGAAGTCTACGTCAGGACCGCAGTGTAGGGCTAATCGACGATGATGACCTGGCCGGTGATCGCGCCATCGACGCTCTTCGCATAGGCACGTCCGACGCGCTCAGACGAAACCGGGTTGTGGCCCGGAAACCACTGTCCATATCGCGGCACCGAGACATCTAACAGTCCGGGACTTACGACATTGATCCTCAGTCGGCGGGGCATCTCAATGGCCGCCCCGACGACGAATCCACCGAGCGCTCCGTTCGCCGTCGCGGCACCTAGGCCCATTCGGATTGGGTCGCGATCGAGCACGCCGCTCGTCAGTGTGAAAGACCCACCTTCCACAACCGACTTCAATCCGGCGAGGACAAGGTTGATCTGTCCCATTACCTTTTGCCGCAGGCCAAGCAGGAGCGTTTCCGCGGTATGTTCACCAAGCGGCGCGAAATGCACATCCCCTGCTGTGGAGATAACCGCGTCCACCGTGCCGATGCGTGCATACATCTCATCGACGGACGAACGGTCAGACATATCGACCTGGATTTCGGTCGCGTCCGTCAACGTGGTGGAAATTGGGGTGTAACTGAAGCGGCTCCGTTTCAGGCGACTGCGGTGGAAATCCGTATGGTTTCTGGCTTGCTGCCTGTGGCCATGAGTTCGGCCATAGGCTCGGTCTGCATGTAGCGGTT
>DRFF01000010.1 GCA_011050685.1 Aurantimonas coralicida | reverse complement strand
GCCTTGCCGGCAGCATTTCGGCCTCCGCCGCGCCGTCGGCGAGCACCAGCCATTCGTCGGGGCCGAGCCAGAGCGCCGAAATGCCATCCACCGAAGTGCTCGTCTTCGGACGGCTGGGAAGCACCAGACCGAGCTTGGCCTCCACCGCCTTCGACGATTGCGCGTCGGCGCGCAGGCTGATGCGTTGACGCGGGGCCAGCGGCGTCAGCGTCACGCCCGGCCCGCTCGCATAGCGCCCGTCCAGCGGCGACATGCGCGGCAGGCTCGGCGAGGTGGTCACAGCGGCGGACGTTGCTGTCGCGTCAGCGGGCGTCGCAATTTTCCTGGCCGCAGCCTTGGTCGGCTTTTTCGCCTTCGATGCCACGCCAATCGGTGTTTTCTTCGATGCCGTCTTGCGCTCAGCCATGCAGCCGCTCCCCTTCCGGATCGAAGAACACCGTGTCCGTCACCTCTACCGCGATCGTCTCTTTCGGCATCGGAATATAGAGCGTGCGACCGATCAGATTGCGGCCGTCCTTGACCAGCGCCAACGCGATCGAACGTCCCATCGCGTCGGAGTGATAGGCCGAGGTGACATGGCCGAGCATGGTCATCGGGACGGCCTCGTCCGGATCGGCGACGATCTGCGCGCCTTCCTCCAGAATGGTCAACGGGTTCGCGGTCTTCAGCCCGACGAGTTGCTTGCGGCCGTGGGCCACGAGATCGGACCGCTCCAGCCCGCACTTGCCGACGAAGTCCGTCTTCTTCTTCGACACCGCCCAGGCGAGCCCCGCGTCGGCCGGCGTCACCGTGCCGTCGGTCTCCTGGCCGACGATGATATAGCCCTTTTCGGCTCTGAGTACGTGCATCGTCTCGGTGCCATAAAGTTCGGCACCAAGGCTGCGGCCATGCTCGCGCAACCTGTCCCAGACCGCGCGGCCGTAATCGGCCGGCACGTTGATCTCGTAGCCGGTCTCGCCGGTGAAGGAGACCCGGAACAGCCGGCAGGCAACGCCCATGAAAGTGCATTCGGCCACCGACATGTGCTTGAAGGCGTCCGGCGAAATATCCAGCCCCTCGACGAAGGGCGCGACGATCTCGCGTGCCTTCGGCCCCTG
Source organism: Aurantimonas coralicida (assembly GCA_011050685.1). GTDB lineage: Bacteria > Pseudomonadota > Alphaproteobacteria > Rhizobiales > Rhizobiaceae > Aurantimonas > Aurantimonas coralicida_A. The sequence continues at coordinate 17,001 of DRFF01000010.1, read as the reverse complement.
CACGGCGATCACCGCCCATTGCTCGGTGACCGAGGTCGTCCAGACTTTCAGGTCCGGGAACTCGGTCTGCCGGTAGTCCTCCATCAGTTCAAGCACGCGCGGCGCGCCGCCGGTCGTGGTGGTCACGTGATAACGGTCCTCGCCGATCCTGGCGACGATGCCGTCGTCGATGATGAAGCCGGCCTCGTTCAGCATGATCGCATAGCGGCACTTGCCGATGGCCAGGCTTGCCAGCGGCGTCGCATAGATCACGTCGAGGAACTTCGCCGCGTCCGGCCCGACCACCTCGATCTTGCCCAGCGTCGATGCGTCGAAGAGTCCAGCCGCCTCGCGCACCGCCCGACATTCGCGGCCGACGGCGGCGTGCATGTCGGCGCCTTTCGGGAAATACCAGGCCCGCTTCCAGAGGCTGACATCCTCGAACACTGCCCCTTCGGCCTCGGCGCTGTCGTGGATCGGCGTCTTGCGGGTCGGGTCGAACAGCTGCCCCTTGGCGAAACCGGCGATGGTGCCGAAGGTAACCGGCGTGAACGGCGCGCGAAACGTGGTCAGCCCGACCTCGGGCATCGGCCGGCTCAACGCCTCGGCGGCAACGCCGATGCCATGGATGTTGGAGGTCTTGCCCTGATCGGTCGCCATGCCGGTGGTGGTGAAGCGCTTGATGTGCTCGACCGAGCGGAAGCCCTCGGCGACGGCGAAGCGGATGTCCTTGGCCGTCACGTCGTTCTGGAAGTCGATGAAGGCCTTGACGAATTTGCCGGCGCCGGCGGCGGGCGTCGCCCCCGCCATACCGCCACCGAAGGGTGCAGCCCCCTCGATCGCGACCGCTGCGGCTTCGCCGGCCGTGCCCGACGCCGCGACGCGACCTGCGCTGCGGGCCGAACCGATCGTCTTCGCCAGATCGAACTCGCCCGCCGCCGCGCCGACACTGACGCAAGCCTCGGCGGGCTCCGCCGGGACATAGGCTTGAAGCGCGGGATCGAAGGCAAGCTTGCCGCGCGACTGGGAGAACAGATGCACCGACGGCGTATAGCCGCCTGACATCAAGAGCGCGTCGCAATCGAAGCGGCGATTGTCCTGACCGGAACGCAGTTCCTCGACCGTAAAGCCTGTAATGCGCCTGGTGCCGCGTACGGTCTTGATCTCGTAGCCGGCGAGCACCTCGATCCCGAGCGCCCGTGCCTCGGCGGTGATGTCGGCGGGCGGTTCGGCCCGCAAATCGACGATGACCGGCACGGCGACGCCGGCCCGCTTCAGATCGATCGCCCCCGCATAGGCCGCGTCATGGGCGGTGAAGACCGCAACGCGGCGGCCCACCGCGACGCCGAAATGGTTGAGATAGAGCCGCGCCGCCCCGGCCAGCATGATGCCCGGCCGGTCATTGTCGGGAAACACCAGCGGCCGCTCGATCGAGCCCGTCGCCAGCACCACATTCTTCGCCCGCACCTGCCACAGCCGTTCACGCGGCAGCGCCGGGTCGGGCTCGGACAAATGGTCGGTGACCTGCTCGGCCAGCGCCAGCATGTTGTGGTTGTAATAGCCGAAGGCCGTCGTGCGCGGCATCAAGCGGACATTGGCCATGCCCGCGAGCCGGGCGACGATGCCGTCGACCCAGTCCATCGCCGCGACGCCGTCGATGGTCGTATCGCTCTCGCCCTTCAGCCAGCCGCCGAAGCTGCCTCCCTCGTCGCACAGGAGCACGCTCGCACCCGCCTCACCGGCCGCCAGCGCGGCGGCGAGCCCCGCTGGCCCACCACCCGCGACGAGCACATCGACATGTTCGAAACGGTTGGCGTAGTGCTCGGGGTCGGGTTTCTCGGGCGCGCGCCCGAGGCCGGCAGCGGCCCGGATATACGGTTCATAGACCCGATGCCAAAAGGCCTTCGGCCACATGAAGGTCTTGTAGTAGAAGCCGGCGGTCAGGAAGCGCGAGAACATCCCGTTGGCGCCGCCGATGTCAAAGTCGAGCGAGGGCCAGCGGTTCTGGCTGCCAGCATCAAGCCCGTCATAGAGCGGCTGCATGGTCGCGCGGATATTGGGCTGGCGGCGGGCGTCGTCGCGGCGGACCTCGACCAGCGCGTTCGGCTCTTCCGGCCCGGAACCCAGGATGCCGCGCGGCCGATGATATTTGAACGAGCGACCGGTGAGATGAACGCCGTTGGCGAGCAGCGCCGAGGCGAGCGTGTCGCCGTCCAACCCCACATAACGCTCGCCGTCGAAGCGGAACGGGATGCGGCAGGCGCCTTCGAGGCGGCCACGCTCGGCGAGGCGGAAGCGGTTCATCGCCCATCCTCCCCGACGTCGGGTTTCGGCGCGCCTGTTTCGTAGACGGCGAGGAATTTGTCCGAGACCGAGTGCCGCGCCGCATTGAAGAAGCGCCCGCAGCCATGGATGTGGCGCCAGCGCTCGAACACCACACCGCGATTGTTGGTGCGCAAATAGAGCGCCTCGGCGACGGCCCGCCCCGGTTCCTCGTCTGTGCCCGGCCGGGCGATATGCGCCTCGCCGGCATGGCGGAATTCGAGTTCCGGCCGGTCTTCCTGGCAGTAGGGGCAATGGATCAGCAGCATGGAAACGATCCCTGCGGTCAGTGGGCAACGGCGGCGGCCGCCGCCTCGTCGATGAAACGGCCGGTCTCGAAGCGGTCGAGGCCGAAGGCGGCGTTGATCCTGTGCGGCTCGTCGCGGGCGATGGTGTGGGCGAAGACGTGGCCGGAACCGGGCGTCGACTTGAAGCCGCCGGTGCCCCAGCCGCAATTGACGTAAAGACCCTTCACCGGCGTCTTCGACAGGATCGGCGAGCGGTCGGGCGTCACATCGACGATACCGCCCCAGGAGCGCAGCATGCGCATACGACGGAACATCGGAAACATCTCCGAGATCGCGTCGATCGTATGGTTGAGGATGTGAAGGCTGCCTGTCTGCGAATAGGACGGATACTGGTCCGTACCGGCGCCGATGACCAGTTCGCCCTTGTCCGACTGGGAGACATAGGCGTGGACGGTGTTCGACATGACCACGCAGGGAAAACACGGTTTCACCGGTTCCGACACCAGCGCCTGCAGCGGAAAGCTCTCGATCGGCATCCGGACACCGGCCATGTCCATGACCACCGAGGTGTTGCCGGCCGCGACGACGCCGATCTTCCTTGCGCCGATGAAGCCGCGCGTGGTCTCGACGCCGGCCACAGACCCGTCGGCGCCGCGCCTTATACCGGTGACGGCAGTGTTCTGGATGACGTGGACGCCTCTTGACGAGGCCGCCCGCGCATATCCCCATGCAACCGCATCGTGGCGGGCGGTGCCGCCGCGCCGCTGCAGCGCGCCGCCGACCACCGGGTAGCGCGTGTCCTTCGAGATGTTCAGTGGCGGACAATACGCCTTGCACTCTTCCGGCGTCAGCCACTCGTTATCGACGCCGTTGAGGCGGTTGGAATGAATATGACGCTTGGCGACCTGCACGTCGTGAACGTTATGCGACAGCATCAGGACGCCGCGCGGGGAAAACATGACGTTGTAGTTGAGGTCCTGGCTCAGCCCTTCCCACAGCTTGACCGCATGGTCGTACATGGCGGCCGACTCGTCGTAGAGATAATTCGAGCGGATGATCGTGGTGTTGCGACCGGTATTGCCGCCGCCGAGCCAACCCTTCTCGATCACCGCGATGTCGGTGATGCCGTGCTCCTTGGCGAGGTAATACGCCGTGGCCAAGCCGTGGCCGCCGGCTCCGACGATGACCACCTCATATTGGCGGCGCGGCTCGGGCGATGCCCACTGTTCGCCCCAGCCGGAATGGCCGCGCATCGCCTCGCGCGCAATGGCAAAGGCCGAAAATTTCCGCATCTTTCGCCTCGCGTCCTAAAACCTGGCGTCGTTCGACGACGGCACGCTCTGGTGTAGCGCCCCGCCGCCGCCGCCGGCAACCTGCCCCGACCCTCGACCTTCAGCGGTCATCACGTCGCCATCGATGTTTATCGAGGATAGGGCGTCACCATGCTCGAATCGCGACAGCCGGTGACGCATGGCGGGCGCGGGTCCGGCACACCGCGGCCGCCAGCTTCGACGATTCAAGCTGCATTCCCAGATCAGACCCGGCTGGCGATATGCGATCCTCTTGGGCGCCCGAGGAGACCTCCGAGTGCGCCAACAATCAGACCGAGCGCCAGGGCGACAAATGCCGCGAACGAGGCGGCGGCCACCGCGCGGGCAGCGGCGTCAGCGGCAACGCGAGCCTCCCGCTTGGCGCTGTCGTAGGTCTGCTGGAGTTGCTGCAGCCGCTGTTCCGCCTCCAGCTGCGGGACTCCCGCCTGTTGCGCGATGGCCCGGCTCGCGGCCTGGCGCTGATCGGCCGTCGCTTGCTCGCCAAGCCCAGCGAGAACGGTTGCGACCATTGTCGCGCCATCCGACGCAACCGGCGCCGGTTCGGCAGCGGCCGGCAGCCCCTCGCCCTCTCCGGCTGGCTCGATCGTGGCCGGCGACACAGCGCCGGCACGCGGCCGCAGCGCCGCCTCCGCCGCGCGGTTCAACGATCTGTCGGACATCGTATCAGGAGACACCGCGGACGACGCCTGCGCCAAGCCCTGGATCGAGCCACCGATCGCACCGAACGCAGTACCGAGGACGGCCGAGGCGCCGCTGGTCAACAAAAAGACGACCAGAAGCGTCGACGTCGCCCAGGTGACAACGCCATGGAGGATTGCATCGGTTTTGGACGAGCTACCGGCAAGTCGGCCGGCGGCATAGGCACCGACGAAGAGGCCGATCAGCACGACGGCGACGGTCCACAGGCCGCTGACGGATGCGAATGTGTTGGGGTCGAAGCTCTCCGCTCCGGTCGGATCGAGGGTTGCGAGGCCGATGCCGAGCCCGAGCAAGCCCAGCATGAATTGGATGGCGAGGGCCAACAACGCACCGGCGATGATCGCGCCCCAGGATATCCGCCTGAGGCCGTCCGTCGCGACAACCGCCGCGCGCTCCCGTCTGATCTCGTTCATGTGTTGAATAGCCTCCTGCCAGTGTCTCGCGCGACCGCCACCCGCCGCCGGGCTGCCGTTGCGCGACACCATATCATCGAATGCGCCTGAAACCGCGCGGCGGCGGCAAGGTTCCCTTCCCGACCCGCCCGCATCGATATGTTCACGACCGCGGCAAGCATCGGACCTTGCGGCCCTTTCCCGCCCCTCGACAAAGCCCTTCCAACCTGCTATGGGCCTGCCGGATTTCGCGGAATTGCTTCCAAGTTATCGATCTATTGTTCAAACTACCGCCCACCACACGTCAGAAATGGAACATCCAGTGCTGGTATCTGTCCGCGACAACAACGTCGACCAGGCTCTCCGCGCCCTCAAGAAGAAAATGCAACGCGAGGGAATCTTTCGCGAAATGAAAATGCGCAATTTCTTCGAGAAACCCTCGGAGAAGCGGGCCCGGGAAAAGGCCGAGGCGGTCCGCCGCGCCCGCAAGCTGGCGCGCAAGCAGGCCCAGCGCGAAGGCCTGACGAGCGGCGGCCGCAGCCACTAGGGCGGGACGAGCCGCCATTCTTTCGGCGATTTGAGGATGTAACGGAGGCGGTCGGGGCGCGAACCTGCCGCCTCTTTGCGTATGGGGCAGCAAGAGTCCATAAGATCGATCCGGGCCATGCGGTCCGAGCTGGTCACATGGACGACGGCCCCGCCTGATTCGTCTCTCGAAGGAACAATTCATCGATGCCGCAGCCTCTGAGCCTTGTCACCCGTGCGTTCGCACGCGGTCCGATTACACGCTCCACGGTGATCGAACCGGGGGGGCGAGTCGCAAGAACAACTTGGCGCACCGCTGCGGTGCTCGGCCTGATGACGGTTCTCGCTGCGTGCCAGTCGACATCGGACGGACCGGCCGTCACGGCGATCGCCCTCGACCAAAATCAGGGGCTTGACCAGAACATCGCCTCGCTGACCCAGACCGTCAGTACCAATCCCCGCGATCCGGAAGCCCTCAACGTTCGGGGTACGGCCTATGGCCGCGCCGGCAAATACGACGCCGCGATCCAGGATTTCACGACCGCCCTCCAGCTCGACCCGAATTTCTATCAGGCCTACGCCAACCGCGCGCTCGTCTACCGCCAGACCAACCAGCCGGCGAAGGCCGTCCAGGACTACAGCGCGGCACTTCAGATCAATCCGAATTATGATTCGGCTTATATCGGACGCGGCAACGTCTACCGGGTCGCCGGCCGCAATCGTGAGGCGCTCATCGATTTCCAGCGAGCGATCGACCTGAACACGACCGACCCGCGCGCCTATCATAACCGCGGCCTGCTCTATCAGATCGACGGCCAGCACAAACAGGCGATCGAGGATTTTTCGACGGCGATTTCGTTGCAGGCCACAGCGCCCGAGCCCTATTCCGGGCGCGGCGTCTCCTATCTCGCGCTCGGCGACGAGGAAAACGCCTTCACCGATTTCAATGCGGCGCTGAAGCTCGACGACAAGAAGGCCGAGTACTGGACCAACCAGGCGCTGGTCTACGAACGCAAAGGCGACCGTGGGAAGGCCTTAAAGTCCTACTCCCGCGCCGCGCAGCTCGATCCGAAATACCAACCGGCCAAAGACGGCATGGCGCGCACCAGAGGCGGCGCCTGAGCAGGATCGCTGACGCCGGCTCGCCGCCCAACCCGCTCGAAGCGGCTGGCCCCACGTTTACGCGACAACCTCGGGCTGGGCGTCCGAGGCGTCGTCCGGAGGGCCGGCCAGCGGTTCGTCCAGAACCATCGCCTCTCGCAAGACTGAGACATGCTGCCTTGGATGCGGGCCGGCGGCGCGATAGGCCGGGGCGATGTCGCCGGAAACCAGTATTCCTTCAGCCTCGCAATCCCAGTAGAGCGTGTGCGTAAAGAGCCGTCCCAGCCCGGGGATCAAAGGCTTGCGCCGGCGAATCCGGACATGGCGATCACGGATCCCGAGCCCCATGCCCGGCTCGCCCGCGGCGCCAAACTCAGGCGAAGTGGCGGTCGCCGGTTCGTTCTGGACCGGTCCTGACACGATGTCACCCAGCAGCACCTTGGAGTGGCGGTCGTAGATATTCGTCCAGCGCGTCGCCGCGAACATGGCCGCATGATGGGGAAGGCCGGGGGGCTGCTCGATCTCACGCAACACATGCAGGCGGTGATCGTCCGGTCGGTAGCGGAAATCGCGTCCCTCGACGGGCAGTGGCGGCGACGTTGCGATCTGCCGCTCCTCGACGAGCTGCGCAAGGCGATCGACATCGCGGGCGAGCAGGAACTCGGCGTGGGTCAGCGGGTTACCGAGGGTGACCAGATCGCTGATACGCCAGAACAGCGGCCCCTTTCCTGGATCCACCGGAGCGCCCGGCAAAACTTTCGTCCGCTCGGCCGCCATGGCGCGCGAAACCGCGCGCTGAAAATTCCGATAGACCGAGAGCTCGCGCTCATCGCGTAAATCCGGTTCTGTCTCGAGGAAAGCAACGAGGGCGTCGAATGCCTCGTGGACCTGCGATCCCATCGGGTGGTCCCGGTTGGGACCGGCTTCCAGCCAGAACAGCCGCAGCAGATCGTAGGCGATGATGGCCCCAAGGCTGTGACCGACGACGATGATGCGTTCATAGCGTTCGGCGTTTGCGCCATCGTCGCCGGGCTCATCAGCACCCTCGCCTTCCTTCGGCGTCGCCGGCGGGGCCTCGCGGTGCAGCGCTCTGAACAGCGCCAGCCCTCGCTCGCGTATGTCCCGGCGCTTTTCCACCGTGTCGGGTTCGGTCCGCACATACCGGGCGACGTCGCCAAGATAAGGCACGACGAGTTGGTGGACGAGAACACCGATCGCCGTCGACAGCACGAGCATACCGACGCTCAAGGTCAGGATGGATTGCCATGGAAGCAGAAAGGCGATGCCGGCAAAGACGAGTACGGCTGCGCCGCCGGCAAAGTGATAGGACAACTCCGTCGCCCTCGGTTCGCCGGACAGACGTCGCCACAGAAAATACAGCAACACGCCGGCCGCGAGCAGCGCGACGGCGATACCAACGACCGCTGGCCACAACGGCGAGACCACCTCCGGAGCCGCCTCGGCCGGGCCCGAATCGATCAATCCGAAAAGCCCCCCGGCCGCCAGAGCGACAGCGACCAGCGTGCCGGTCCACAACCAAAGCCATGCCCACCACACATCGCGCGGCACATGATGCGGCCAGCGCAATAGCAGACCGAAGATCCAAGCCCGCAGGTGCTGCAACGTCGTGCCTTGCATGATGTCGGCCCAGTAGAACTCGTAGAAGTCGGTGCGAACGCCGTTTGCATCCGCAGGCGTGGTGATGCGGGCTAGCTCGGCGGAGCCGGTGCGCGAATCCGGCACGATCCAGAATTCGGATGTTCTGCCCGCTTCCTTCTCGTTGGAGCCCAGCACCGCCTCGACGAAGGAGCGCAGCGTCGCCATCGGACGCTGCTCGCCCATGCCATGGATGACAATGACGGCTTGGCGCTTAGCCATCGCCGGCTTCTCCGGGTCTCCATTCATCTGGGCGCCCTCGCTTATAATTCCCTTAGGTAATCATGATTTTCACCCGTCAGGCAAGCGCAGGGCACGCCGCCGCCGATGCGCAGCATCGGAGACGTCGCACCTGCATCCTGGCTGAAAAGAAACGCGGCTGAGGGGGAACTTCGCGGCGCACCATGACTTTCTCCCCCGAAGTGGATAACCCACGAAAGGACCATCCCATGAAAACCATTTTATCCTCGCTGGCGCTTGCCGCCGCCTTCGCCACGACCCCGCTGCTTGCCTCGGGCGCATCGGCCGAGACAAAGGTCGGGGTCCTTGGCTGCAACAGCGACGGCTCGACCGGTTTCATCGTCGGCTCGACCGACAACCTCGTCTGCGAATTCACGCCCGCGGAAGGCGGTTCGCCTGAGCTCTATGCGGCGACGCTCGACAAGTTCGGCCTCGACGTCGGCGTCACCGGCCGCACCGTGATGACTTGGGCGGTCGTCTCGGCGGACGGCACCCCGTACACCCCCAACAGCCTGGCCGGCACCTATGTCGGTGCGACAGCTGACGCGTCCGTCGTTGTCGGCGGCGGGGCCAGCGTTCTCGTCGGCGGCAACAACGACAGCTTTTCGCTGCAGCCGGTGAGCGTGCAGGCCCAGGAAGGCATCAACGCAGCCATCGGCGTGGCGAAGTTCACGCTCGCGCCCGCCGTTGCCGTGGCCACGCCGCCGGCCGCCGTGGTCGTCGTTCCGCAGCCGAAATAACGCGGTCGTCGCTAACGCCGCCGCAGAAACGAAAAAGGCCTGCCACACCCGGCAGGCCTTTTTCATGACAGGGAAACAGCGGGGACGATGCCCCCGGCCGATCGGCGTTGGTGGTCAGTCGGCAAGCGCCTTGACGATGTCCTCGACCATCTTCTTGGCGTCGGAGAACAGCATCATCGTGTTGTCCTTGTAGAACAACGTATTGTCGATGCCGGCATAGCCCGACGCCAGCGAACGCTTGATGAACAGGCAGGTCTTCGCCTGGTCGACATTGAGGATCGGCATGCCGTAGATCGGCGAGGCCTTGTCGTCGCGAGCCGACGGGTTGGTCACGTCGTTGGCGCCGATAACGAAGGCGACGTCGGTCTGGGCGAACTCCGAATTGATGTCCTCGAGCTCGAACACGTCGTCATAGGGCACGTTGGCTTCAGCCAGGAGAACGTTCATGTGCCCCGGCATGCGGCCCGCCACCGGATGGATCGCGTATTTGACCTCGACGCCCTCTTTCTTCAGCTTGTCGGCCATCTCCCGCAGCGCGTGCTGAGCCTGCGCCACCGCCATGCCGTAGCCCGGCACGATGATCACACGGCTGGCGTTCTTCATCAGATACGCGGCGTCCTCGGCCGAGCCCTGCTTGACCGTGCGATCGCCGAGATCGTCGGCGCCCGCCGGCCCGCTCTCGCCGCCAAAGCCGCCGAGAATGACCGAGATGAAGGACCGGTTCATCCCCTTGCACATGATGTAGGAGAGGATCGCGCCGGAAGACCCGACCAGCGCGCCGGTGATGATCAACGCCAGATTCTGCAGCGTAAAGCCGATGCCGGCTGCCGCCCAACCCGAATAGGAGTTCAGCATCGACACGACGACGGGCATGTCGGCGCCGCCGATCGGAACGATCAGCAACACGCCGAGCGCCAGCGCGACGATGACGATGAGCCAGAACAGCACGTAGCTCTGGGTGATCGCGAAGGCCACGACCAAGGCGACCATCGCGACGCCGAGGACGATGTTGATGAGATGGCGTTGCGGCAGCATGATCGGCTTGCCGCTCATGCGTCCGTCGAGCTTCAGGAAGGCGATGATCGAGCCGGTGAAGGTGATAGCGCCGATGGCGACGCCGATCGACATTTCCACCAGCGCCTGGGCATGGATGTCGCCAACCGTGCCGATGCCGATGGCTTCCGGCGCGTAGAGCGCCGCGGCGGCCACCATCACGGCCGCCAAGCCGACGAGGCTGTGGAAGGCGGCGACGAGCTGCGGCATCGCCGTCATCGGGATGCGCTTGGCAGTCACCGCGCCGACGCCGCCGCCAATGGCGATGCCGAGGACGATCAGCACCAGCCCGCCGAAGGACGGGCCGGCCAGAAGCAGCGTGGTGAGGATGGCGATCCCCATGCCCACCATGCCGTACAGATTGCCCTGGCGGCTGGTGGTCGGGTGCGACAGGCCCCTCAGGGCCAGGATGAACAGGACGCCGGAGACGAGATAAAGGAAGGCGGCAAAATTCTCGGACATGATCTGCTACCGCCTCACTTCTCTTTTTTCTTGTACATTGCCAGCATGCGCTGGGTGACGAGGAAGCCGCCGAAGATGTTCACCGAAGCCAGAACCAGCCCGATGAATCCGAAGGTCGTGGCCATTCCCGACGCCGAGATGCCGACGGCCAGAAGCGCGCCGACGATGATCACCGAGGAGATGGCGTTGGTCACCGACATCAGCGGCGTGTGCAGCGCCGGCGTCACCGACCAGACGACGTAGTAGCCGACAAAGATCGCCAGCACGAAGATCGCCAGGTGGAAGACGAAGGGGTCGATCCCGGTCGCCGCGCCGACCGCTTCGGTGATGCCGGAGCTCATCAGCCCTTCCACACCGGAGCGGGCCTCGCGAATGGCGGCACCAGCCTCGTTCAGCTGCTGCAGCGTGTTGCGAATGGTCTCGTTTTCCATCACGCCTCTCCCTTGGCCGTCTCGGCTGCGCCGTTATCGCCGGAACCGGCGGCCGGCTCCTTGGCGAAATTCGGATGAACCACCTTGCCGTCGCGCGTCAGCAGCGTTGCCTGCACCAGCGGATCCTCGAAATCGATCTTCAGCGCCTTGGTTTCCTTGTCGATCATCGTCTCGAGGAAGCTCGAAAGGTTCTTGGCGTAGAGCAGCGACGCGCTGGCCGCGATCCGCCCCGGAACGTTGAGATGGCCGACGATCTTGGCCGGCCCCATCTGCACGACCTTGCCGGCTTCGGCGCCCTCGACATTGCCGCCGCGCTCGACGGCGAGGTCGACCACAATCGAGCCCGGCTTCATCGATTCGACCATCGCCTTGGAGACCAGCCGAGGCGCTGGCCGGCCAGGAATCAACGCGGTGGTGATGACGATGTCCTGTTTGGCGATGTGCGATGCGACGAGTTCGGCCTGCTTGGCCTGATACTCTTTCGACATCTCCTTGGCGTAGCCGCCGGCCGTCTCCGCCGCCTTGAACTCCTCGTCCTCGACCGCGATGAATTTGCCGCCGAGGGACTCGACCTGCTCCTTCGCAGCGGGCCGCACATCCGTGGCCGTCACCGCGGCGCCGAGCCGCTTGGCCGTGGCGATCGCCTGCAGGCCGGCAACGCCGGCGCCCATGACGAAGACGCGCGCGGCGGGGACGGTCCCGGCCGCGGTCATCATCATCGGAAACGCCCGGTCGAATTCATAAGCCGCGTCGACCACGGCCTGGTATCCGGCGAGATTGGCCTGGGACGACAGGATGTCCATGGATTGCGCGCGGGTAATGCGCGGCATGAATTCCATGGCGAAGGCGAGGATGCCGGCCTCGGCCATCGCCTTGACCTCCTCGTCGCGACCATAGGGGTCCATCGTCGCGATCACCACCGCGCCCGATTTATAGGTCTTCAGTTCATCGGGCGAGGGCCGGCGCACCTTGAGAATGACATCGGCATCGGAGGCGTCCTTCGCCGTGCCGATCGCGGCGCCTGCCGCCTTGAATGCATCGTCGGTGACACGCGAGCGCTCCCCGGCCGCCGCTTCCACGGTGACGTTGGCGCCCAGACCCGTCAGCTTCTTCACGGTATCGGGCGACGCCGCGACCCGGGATTCCCCGTCGTCGCGTTCCATTGGCACGAACAATTTCAACTTGGAACGCCTCCCCCTCAAACTTACGGCGCCCTGCGTCCATCTGGATGCGCAAAGGCCGCTTCATGTCGAATCGCTGGATGATTCTATCCGACGATCTTATCCGAAAATCGGTTGCAATCACCGGTGCATCTTATGGCCACGCTTGGCATGGCCATAAATTCCTGCCGTCTCTCCCGCCGGCAGGCCGCCTATCGAGCGACGAAATAGGCGATCGCCAGGAGCACGACAAAGCTCAGGATACCGCCGAGAAACCCGCCGCCCAGCATCAGGCCCACGGTCATGCCGACGAGAATGGCGGCCGAGACGATCGTGCCCCATTTGAACATCGCGAGAAACAGAGCATAGGTCCGCTCGTGCTCCGGATAGTCCATATCGGCCGGATTGGTGGTGTCGTAATTCGGCAGTTCGGCCACGTGACGGCTCCCTTGTCGTCCTGTTTCTTCGGCACATACACGATATCGCGCGGAACTGGCAATGCCGCACGGACGCCTCATTCCAGCGATGCGACCATGTGAAAGCGGCTGCGGCCACGGTGGCAGCCCCGTGGAACGTCACTTGTGTACGGCGGCGGGCGCGCTGCTTGGCCGCGCCCGCGTTCAGGAGATGCGGGCGCGCGTGAATCTACCAATCCGCTCAGTGAACGGCGCCTTCACCATCGATCACCGCCGCGGCGTCGGAAAAACCGAATCCGGCCCGCACCATCGCCGCTACGTCACGGTCGCGCCTCTCGGTGCGCTCCCGCAGACGGTACGGACCAAGCCGCCGCCGCTTCGCGTAGGCGGCAGCCGCGTCGCGTTCGCTGGTGTCGTCCTTGGCCAGCAGCATCTCGACGAGGTTGCGTCCGACACCCTTTTCGGAGAGCTTCGCAGCCGCCATGCGCTTCGAGGTGCCGCGCCGGCGCAGGCTCGCCAAGCGCGCTTCCGCGAACGCCTGATCGTCGACGAGTTTCAACTCGACAAATCGGGCAACGGTCGCGTCGATCAGATCGCCATAGGCAGCGGAGTCCTCGCCGAGAACGTGGCAACGCCGCATCACCTTTCGCTCCAACACCCGGCGCAAATTTGCCGTGGTCGAGGCATAGCGTTCGAGATAATGCGCCGCCGCCCGGAATAGCCATTCGGGCGTGACCGGCTTCGGCTTGAAAGGCCGCTTGTCCATGCCGTTTCTATACGGAGCCTGGCTGTTCTGGCGCAATGGGCCTGGCGCACCCGCATCGTTCTAAAAGGGAGAAGCGATTTTCGGATGAAAAGTGCCGCCCGTCAAAAACGACGGCGCCGCTCCGAGCTTCCCGGACAGGGGGCTTGGCGCGGCGCACCCTGACTTCAGGCGATGGCTGAATTTCTGCTTCGTTCAGCGCGCATTACCAGCCGCGTGGAGACCAGATTTTTCCGCCGCGTCGAGGCGCCGCAATTGCTCACGCAACGGTGCCGGTATGCGTTCGCAGACGACGAATGTGGGGAGATTCCGCAAATGGCGCGAAACCTCTGCCTGGCGACGTCGATTGACGATCGTTCTTGCCAGTTCAGACATTGAAATACCTTTCCCCTGCCGAATATGACTGGGTTTTGTTGCTGACTAAACAACTCCCAAACGCCGCAAAAGTTCCGAAACTCCGCCGGAAACGTTCTTGCGCCGCAACGTCACATCCGGCAGGCGTTCGAAACGGCGGGTTGCCGCTCGCGCGAATGCAAACCTGCGGCTTGAGATCGACAGAAACGGCCTTCTCTGCGTAAGGTTCAACTTGCGTGATCGCGGATGATCATGCGGGCTTCCCGCCGCCTACGCTTGAGCCGCGACATCATCCGAAACGGCAATGGGCACCCGCATGACATCCTTGTCCCGCCGACATCAGACCTTCCAGGACCTCCATCAGACTGGCTGTTTCGTCATCCCCAATCCTTGGGATGCCGGTTCGGCCCGCATGATGGTCGCTGCTGGCGCCCAGGCGCTCGCCACCACGTCGGCCGGTTTTGCCTTTACGCTCGGCCGGCCCGACATGGGCCATGTGACGCGCGACGAGGCGCTCGCCCATGCCGAGACGATCGTCGCGGCGACCGGCCTGCCGGTCTCAGGCGACCTGGAAAACGGCTTTGCCGACGATCCCGACGATGTCGCCCAAACGGTTCGTCTGGCTGCCGAGGCCGGCCTGTCGGGCGGCTCCATCGAGGATACGCGTATGGCGCCGGGAAACCCCGCCTACCCGTTCGACCTCGCCGTCGACCGCATCCGTGCCGCGGCCTCGGCCGTCTCCGCGCTGGGCCGTCCCTTCGTTCTGTGCGCCCGTGCGGACGGCGTGATGAACGGCAGTTACGATCTCGACGAGGCGATCCGCCGCATCAAGGCTTTCGAGACGGCAGGCGCCGATCTCCTCTATGTGCCCGTGCCCCCTGGTGTCGATGAATTACGCCGTGTGCTCGGCGCCGTGTCGAAGCCGGTCAACGCGCTGGCCGCCGGATCGCTGCAGCGTCTCTCCGTGGCCGAATTCGCCGCGCTCGGCGTCCGGCGCATCTCGCTCGGCTCAACGCTTGCCCGCGTCACCCATGCGGCGATCCGCGATTGCATGCGCGAAATCGTCGACGAGGGCCGTTTCGCCGGCCTGGAAGCGGCCGTCGCCGGGGCGGAGATCGATGCGATGCTCAAGGCGGGCGCCGGCGAGACCGACGCGATCTGACAGGGCGGGAGAACCAGCACGTCGCGGATATGCTCGTCCGCCCCCTACTCCGCCGCCTCCGCCACGCGCTCCACCCCCATAAACGCGGCCTCGGCCTCCTTACGCCGCGTCTGGGCCTCTACCGCGAAGCTCCGGCGAACGATGCCGAACCCCTTGAGCGTCTCCGGCCAGCGAGCCAATGCCACAGCCGCTTCGTAATTGCCCGACGACAGCCTCGCCAGGATGCGATCGAGGCTTGCTTCGTAGAGCGCCCGGTCGGTGCGCTCGGCCCTGCGCTCGGCGGAGAAACGGAACGGATCGAAGGGCGTCCCGCGCAGCCGCTTCATCGCCGCCAGGAGCTTGAAGCCGACCATCATCCACGGCCCGAAGGCACGCTTTTTGGGTCGGCCGTTCGGCCCGTCCTCGCCCATGATCGGCGGCGCCAGATGGAACTCCAGCCGCTCGTATCCGGAGAACCGCTCGCCGAGCTGCGCGGCGAAGCTGCCATCGGTGTAAAGCCGCGCCACCTCGTATTCGTCCTTGACGGCCATCATCCGATAGAGTTGCCGCGCCACAGCGTCCGTCAGTTCACTGCGGTTCGGTGCGACCCTGACCTCGGCGGCGCGGATCGCCGCGACGCGGTTTCGATAAATCTCCGCATAGGCGTCGTTCTGATAGGCGGCGAGTTCCTTTTCCCGCCGCGCGATCGCTTCGTCCAGAGTTTCGGAAAGACGCCTGTGGTCGAGCGCGGTCGCCGCCCCCTGCTCGCCCTCGACCGCGGGCAGGTTCGCCGGATCATGGGCGATCGCCCGCCCCCATTCGAAGGCGGCGAGATTGGTCTCCACCGCGACCGCGTTCATCTCCAGCGCCCGCCGGATTGCCGCGCGCGAGACCGGCAGCGCGCCGGTCTGCCAGGCCAGACCCAGCATGAGCATGTTGGCGAAGATGGCATCGCCGAACAGCGCGACCGCGATCTTGTCGGCGTCGGCTACGTGGGTCCGGTCGGCGCCGGCCGCATCACTCAAGGCCGCCAGCAGCCGCCGCGTCGGAAACGAGAAATCGACATTGTGGGTGAATTCGCCGGACAGCGTTTCGTGGCTGTTGACGACCACATCGGTCTCGCCCCGGCTGATCGCCGAGCGGACCTTGGCGGACGCGGCCGTCACCATGTCGCTGCCGATGATCAGCCGCGCGTCGCCCGCAGCGATCCGGATCGACTTGACGTCGTCCGGGGTCGGCGCGATCCGCACATGGCTCATTACCGCGCCGCCCTTTTGCGCCAGCCCCGCCATGTCGATGATTCCGGCGCCCTTGCCGTCGAGATGCGCCGCCATGCCGATGATCGCGCCGATGGTGACGACGCCGGTGCCGCCGACACCGGTGATGATCACCCCCATCGATCGATCGAGTTCCGTCAGCATCGGTTCCGGGACCTCCGGCGCGGCAGCTCGTCGTTCACCGCCCCTCTTCAACTTGCCGCCATGGACCGTCACGAAGGACGGGCAGAACCCCTCAAGGCAGGAGAAATCCTTGTTGCAGGCCGACTGGTCGATCTGCCGTTTGCGGCCGAACTCGGTTTCGACCGCTGTCACCGCTACGCAATTGGACTGGACGCCACAATCGCCGCAACCCTCGCAGACCCGCTCGTTGATGACGACGCGCCGGTCCGGATCGGGAAACTTGCCGCGCTTGCGGCGGCGGCGCTTTTCGGCGGCACAGGTCTGGTCGTAGATCAGCACCGTCAGCCCCTCGGTCGCGGCCAGGTCGCGCTGCACCGCATCGAGGTCGGAGCGGTGATGGATCGTCGCGCGCGCCGGTAGCCGCGGATCGCCCCGGTGCTTGTCGGGATCGTCTGAGACAACCGCAAGCTTCTTCGCGCCCTCGCCGGTCACCTGCGCGGCGATCGCCGCGACGGTCAGCCCGCCCTCATGCGGCTGCCCACCGGTCATCGCGACGGCATCGTTGTAGAGTATCTTGTAGGTGATGGT
>DRFF01000009.1 GCA_011050685.1 Aurantimonas coralicida | reverse complement strand
AGATGTGTATAAGAGACAGTTGCAGGCCTTCAGGCCGGGCAGCGTCAGCGGCAGCTTGATGCAGACATTGTCGGCGATGGCGGCCAAGATCTTGCCCTCGCGGATCATGGCGTCGGTTTCGACGGCGGTGACCTCGGCCGAGACCGGGCCGTCGACGACGGCGCAGATCTCGGCGACCACCTCTTTCATCGGCCGGTTCGCCTTCATGATCAGCGACGGGTTGGTGGTCACGCCGTCGAGGAGACCCGTGTCGGCGAGTTCCTTGATCTCGGCGATGTAGGCGGTGTCGACGAAGAATTTCATGGCGCCCTCGTTGGGTTCGGTTCGCAATCTGCCGCGTCTTAGCAGGAATGGGGGGGCCGGCGCTATATGGGAAAGTGGTTGCCACGACGGCGACCGGCCGAAACCGACCGACCATAGGCGGCAAAAACAGACGGCGGAAACCAGCTTCCGCGGCTGGGGTTCCAGTCACTAAGGCCGCTTCCTTCCCGCAAAGGAGCATGTCGACACTCGCGGCGAAGGCTTCGCGGAAAGGCTAGCGCCCGGGGATCGCCGCCCGCCCGTCGCGCTTTCTCCGCCTCAGGCGAAGATGATGTCGTTCTCCAGGTCGGCGACATTGGCGACATTGGCGACGTCGAGCTGCGAGCCGTCGGTGAAGTTGAAGCGCACGCCGGTGCCCGTGTCGGTGGCAAAGCCCAACGCCTCGGCGGCGCTGGCGAAACCGAATGTTCTGAGGTCGATCCGGTCGGAATTGTCGACGAAATCGGCCAGCGTGTCGGCGCCGGCACCGGGTGTGAAGATGAACCAGTCGGCGCCGTCGCCGCCATAGATGATGTCGTTGAGGCCGCCGCCATCGATGATGTCGATACCGGCGCCGCCATGGATGATGTTGCTCCACATGTCGCCATAGAGCGTGTCGGAAAAGCCGCTGCCGACGATGCTGTTGATCAGGTTGAAGGTATCGACCTGTGCGTCGCCGCCGGTGCTGGCGGTGGTATTGGAAATGTCGACCCACACGGCCGTGCCGGAGGCGCTGTAATCGACGCTGTCCCAGCCGGCGCCGCCGTCGAGATGGTCAGCGCCGGCAGCGCCGATCAGCGTGTCCCGGCCGTCGCCGCCATTGAGGCTGTCATTGCCCGACCCGCCGTTGAGTGTGTCGTCGCCGCCAAGACCGTTGAGGGTGTTGTCGGTGCCGTCGCCGGTGATGCTGTCGGCGAACTCACTGCCATTGATGTTCTCGATCGAGACGAAGCCGTCGCCGGTCGCCTCGCCGGTGCCGGTGCCGCCGTCGAGCGACACGGTGACCCCTGCCGCCGCGAAGGCGTAGGAGGCGGTGTCGATGCCGGCGCCGCCGTCGAGCAGGTCGCCGCCGGCGCCGCCGAACAGGAGGTCGTTATCGTCACCGCCATAGAGCGTGTCGTCGCCGGCGAGGCCGTTGAGGGTGTCATTGCCGCCGAGGCCGTTGAGGATGTTGCCGATGCCGTCGCCGGTGATGTTGTCGGCGAACTCGCTGCCGTTGATGTTCTCGATGGAAACGAAGCGGTCGCCGGTCGCCTCGCCGGTGCCGGTCCCGCCGTCGAGCGACACGGTAACGCCTTCAGGGGCGAAGGCGTAGGAGGCGGTGTCGATGCCGGCGCCGCCGTCGAGCAGGTCGCGGCCCTCGCCGCCGAACAGGACGTCGTTGTCGTCGCCGCCATAGAGCGAGTCGTCGCCGGCGCGGCCATAGAGGAAGTCGGCGCCGCCGAGCCCATAGAGGACGTTGGTGCCGCCGTCGCCGGAGAGCTGGTCGAAGAACTGGCTGCCGACCAGCCCCTCGATGCCGCGATAGCTGTCGCCGGCGGCCTCGCCGGTGCCGGCGACGAGGCCGGACAGATCGGCGGTGACGCCGCTCCCCGCCTGGCTGTAAAAGGCAAAGTCGTAGCCGGCGCCACCGTGGAGTGCGTCGGCGCCGGAGCCGCCGTCGAGATTGTCGTTGCCGGCGCCGCCCTCCAGCAAATCGTCGCCGGTGTTGCCGTAGAAGTTTTCGTTGGCGATACCGCCGATCAGCGTGTCGGTGCCGGCGCCGCCACTGACGATGCCGGTGACCCGGCCGGTGCCGGAGCCGTCATAGAGGTCGTTGCCCTCGCCGAGCAGGATGTCGCCGTCGATCAGGCCGGTATTGACGATGCTGGTGGCGCCCGAGGCGGTGCCGTCCATGTTGCCGTCGAGCACGGCGATGCGGCGGCCGGTGAGGTTGCTGGCCTCGGCGACGATCGTCCCGGCATTGACCAGGCTGTTGACATTGCCGGCACCGCCAAAGCGGATGGCAGCTGAAAGGTCCACGGTCTCGTCGGCATTTGAGCCGCCGCGGATATAGCCGCTGGCACCGATGTCGATCGCATTGCCCGATCCGCCGTTGACATAAATGCCGAAATCATCGCCCGTCACGGTGCCGGTGATCGAGGCGCGGTTGTTCGCGCCTGCGAAATATATTCCCATGTACGCCGAGATTGTGCCGCTGACGGTGGCGACATTATTCCCCCCGTACAGAGCGGCGCCAGAGTTGTCCGAAAAGATCGAGCCGGCGATGGTGACGGAATTGCCGGCGCCGGATGCATGGACACCAGCGGTGCCGACGGCGATCGTACCAGTGGGGGCAAGGTTGAACACGTCGTTGCTGTTGAGACTGACGCCAATAGCGCCGCTGAGCAGTCCGGCGACGTGGATCGTCGCGTCGACGCTACCCGTGACAGTGATCGCAGTGTCGGTGCCGGGCGCCGTCACCGAGACGTCCTGAAGGAAGACATAGGTGTCGTTGGTGGTGATGTTGTAAGTCGCCGTCTGGTCGGTGCTGATGATCGTCGCCATGAAATTCTCCCAAAGTAAAGTCTAAGCCTTACATAGGGTAATCAGAAGCGCAACCGCGCGGCAGGAGACCCGCGCGGAACACGGACCGTCCGGCCGCTCGCGACACCACGGGCGACTGTCTTCCGATGCGGCAGTTGCATTTACAAATGACTTAGCGATGACGCCCGTCTGCCGGCCGAGCGGCCCTATTCCTGTGCTGTGCCGGACAGATGGAGGTCGCGCCGGGTTCGATCGTGCAGGTGCCGCTCGGCCGCCGGCAGGTCGCCGAAATCATACGGGACAGGGCGACCGACCGGGTCATCCCACGCCCTGGCGAACCGTCGCCAGGGCTTTGTCGATGGATGGCTCGTAGCTGACCAGCGGCGGCTTGATCCCGTGCAGGAAGAGATCCTTGCGGATCTCGTGCGAGGTGCCGGTCAGCACCACTTTCACCCCACGCCGGGTCGCCTTGTGGGCCAGCCCCTCCAGCATGTTGGCCGCGGTGGAATCGAGAAACGGAACCGCCGCGAAGTCGATGATCAGGGCGCGGTGCGTGTCGGCGATGCGGTCCAGCACCGAGCCGATCGACGCCGCCGCGCCGAAGAAGAACGCCCCCGAGATCCGGTAGACGACCACGTCGGGATCCATCGCCGCCGTCTCGTCGTAAGGCGAGCGGCCGCCATTGGCATCATCGGCCCTGTCCTCGGCGACAAACGGTCCGTGCGTCGCGATCGACGTCGCTTTCGACATGCGGTGAATGAACAGGACCGAACCGAGCGCGAAGCCGACGACGATCGCTTCCGTCAGATCGCGGAAGATCGTCAAGAGGAACGTCGCCAGGAGCACCGCGGCATCGCCGCGCGAGGCCCGCAGCAGCGTCGCAAAGGCATGTTTTTCGATCATGTTCCAGGCCACGACGGCGAGAACGCCGGCGAGGCTGGCCAAAGGAATATAGCTCGCGAGCGGCGCGGCAACCAGAACGAAGAGCAGAAGAATGACGGCATGCAGCATGCCCGCGACAGGTCCGTGCGCGCCGGCCCGCACATTGGTGGCGGTGCGGGCGATCGTGCCGGTGACGCAAATGCCGCCGAAGAGGCCCGAGGCGACGTTGGCCACGCCTTGCGCGACCAATTCGCAGTTCGATCGATGACGGCGACCCGTCATCCCGTCCGCAACGACGGCCGACAGCAAGGATTCGATGGAGCCGAGGAGCGTGAACGCGACGGCGCTCGGCAGCACGGCCTGGATTTTGGCGAACGTGAATTCCGGCAATGACGGCAGTGGCAAGGAGCTGGGAATGCCTCCGAAGGCGGTGCCGATCGTTGATACCGGAAGATGCAACAGACCGGTCGCGGCAGCGGCGGCGATCACCGCGATCAGCATCCCCGGCCAATGCGGGCGGGCGCGTTTCAGGCCGGTGATGACGACGATGGTTGCGGCGGACAGCGCAATCGCCGCCGCGTTGAAGCTCGGCAGACCGGCCCAGATGACGGGCAGTTTCTCCAGTAGCGGTCCGGGCTCGGCGTCGCCGAGTGTGAGGCCGAGAAGATCCTTGATCTGGCTGGCGAAGATGATCACGGCTATGCCGGCCGTGAAGCCGACAGTGACCGGGTACGGAATAAACTTGATGTAGGTGCCGAACCGCAGCAAGCCCACCGCCATCAGCATCACGCCGGACAGGATCGTGGCCAGGAGCAAGCCGTCCATGCCATGCAGCTGGACGGTCGTTGCCACCAGCACGATGAACGCACCGGCGGGACCGCCGACCTGAAAGCGGCTGCCGCCGAGGGCCGAGACCAGAAAGCCGCCGATGATCGCCGTGTAGAGCCCCTGCGCCGGCGAGGCGCCCGAGGCGATGGCGATCGCCATCGACAATGGCAGCGCGACGATCGCCACGGTCAGCCCGGCGACGACGTCCGATCGAAAGTGCGAGAGGCGATAGCCCTCGCGCAGGACGGTGATGAGTTTGGGCGTGAAGAGCGCGACAAAGCTCGGGTTGGACGTCGGGGTCCGAATTGAGGGTCTCATGTCCATGATGTCCGGCGGCCTTGGAAAAAGGCGGCGGGATCGTCGGCATCAGTCGTCGGTCGCCGTCGCGTTTATTGCTCGTGTCAGCTTCGCGGTTTCGGCACCTTCAGCCGAACCCCCCGGCCCGACGAAACACTCTGTGCGTTTTCGCCGATCAACTCGATTCCGGCGCGGTCGAGCGCCTCGACGACCTTCGTCAGACTTTCGACGACACCGCGAACATTGCCCTGGCTGGCCTCCATCCGCTGGATGGTGGGCACCGATACGCCGGCGCGTTCGGCCAATGTCTTCTGATCGATGCCCAGAAGCGCCCGGGCCGCGCGCAGTTGTGAGGCGGTAATCATGAATCATTTCGTCCAGGATGGGTTAAACGATATCTACGCAATGCAGACTGATATCTCAAGTATCATTATTGGCGCTTCAGATGCTAATCGACGGCCTCCCCGACGCCGAGGACGGAAGCGCACTCCGACTGCGGCATCGAAGCGCAAAATCCCGCTGATGGAATGCGGCGGAGGCCCTGCGCATCATCGCCTGCCTCAAGGCCGCGGATCGGGCAATCTGGTCCGCGGCTGCCGCCAGACCGCACCATCGCTTTCGGCCATCCGCCCGACTTCGTAGACTCGCCAATCCATGCGCGATTCGGTTCCGCTCCTCGCAAGCGGCCAAATCCGGTCCCTGCCCTCCCCCGGAGCCCCCCCTTTTGTCCCAGACCGGCCAGCTCTTTGAAACGCGCGTCGTGCCGGTCCTCGTCCCGCTACCGGCCGAGCGGCCCTATTCCTATGCCGTGCCGGACGGGATGGAGGTCGCGCCGGGGTCGATCGTGCGGGTGCCGCTCGGCCCCCGGCAGGTCGCGGGCGTGGTCTGGAACGGCGCGACCGACCGGGTTGACGCCAAGAAGCTCCGGCCGATCACCCGCGTTTTCGACTGCCCGCCGCTCGACGCCACGATGCGTCGCTTCATCGACTGGGTCGCCGATTACACGCTGTCGCCGCCGGGGCTGGTGGTGCGCATGGCGCTCAGGGCACCGGCGGCGTTCGACCCGGAAGCCTGGATCGAGGGGATCGAAGCGACCGGCGCTTCTCCGGACCGCATGACCGGGGCGCGCGAGCGAGTGCTTGCGGCCGCGCAGGACGCGCCGGCCTGGTCGCGCTCGGGTCTGGCCCACGCGGCGGGCGTGACGCCCTCGGTGGTCGACGGGCTGATCAAACAGGGCAGTTTTCGCGGCGTCCGCCTGCCACCGCCGCCGGCGGTGGCGGCGCCCGATACGGGCTATGGCCGGGCCGAACTCAACGCCGACCAGCGCGCGGGGGCGGACAGTCTCGCCGCGAGCGTGGCAAAGGGCGGCTTTTCCACGACGCTGCTCGAAGGCGTCACCGGCTCGGGCAAGACGGAGGTCTATTTCGAGGCGGTGGCGCGCGCCCTCGACGAGGGCCGGCAGGTGCTGATCCTGTTGCCCGAAATCGCGCTGACCCAGAGCTTCATCGACCGGTTTCATGCGCGCTTCGGCGCGCCGCCGGCCGAATGGCACTCGGACGTCGCCCCGCGCCAGCGCGAGAAGATATGGCGGCAGGTCGTGGAAGGACGGGTGAAGGTCGTGGCGGGCGCGCGCTCGGCGCTGTTCCTGCCGTTCCAGAACCTCGGGCTGATCATCGTCGACGAGGAGCACGACCCGGCCTACAAGCAGGAGGAGCGCACCTTCTACCACGCGCGCGACATGGCGGTGGTGCGCGGCTCGCTCGGCAAATTTCCGGTGATCCTCGCCTCGGCGACGCCGTCGGTGGAAACGCGGGTCAACGCCGCGTCCGGGCGCTACGGCCATGTGCGGCTCGCCGGCCGCTTCGCCGAAGCCGCGATGCCGGATCTGTCGCTGATCGACATGCGTGCCGCGCCGCCGCCGCGCGGACGCTTCGTGTCGCCGGTGCTCGGCAAGGCGATCGCCGACACCATCGCGCGGGGCGAACAGGCGCTCTTGTTCCTCAACCGGCGGGGCTACGCGCCGCTGACGCTCTGCCGGGTCTGCGGCCACCGCTTCCAGTGCCCCGACTGTTCGACCTGGCTGGTCGACCACCGGCTGCGCGGCCAGCTGCAATGCCACCATTGCGGCTTCGCGGTGCCGCGACCCGAGGCCTGTCCGGAATGCGGCACGCTCGATCACCTCGTCGCCTGCGGCCCCGGCGTCGAACGCATCGCCGAGGAGATGCTGACGGATTTTCCCGAGGCGCGGACGATTCTGCTATCCTCCGACCTTCCCGGCGGCGCGAGGCGGCTCAGGCGCGAACTCGACGCCATCGCCGACGGCGAGGCCGACATCGTCATCGGCACGCAGCTGGTCGCCAAGGGGCATCATTTTCCAATGATGACGCTGGTCGGCGCGATCGACGCCGATCTCGGCCTTGCCAATGGCGACCCGCGCGCCGCCGAGCGAACCTTCCAGCTCTTGCACCAGGTGACCGGCCGTGCGGGCCGCAGCGGCGGCCGGGCCAGCCGCGGGCTGATCCAGACATTCCAGCCGGAGCACCCGGTGATGCAGGCGATCGCGTCCGGCGACGCCAGCCGCTTCTACGAGCGCGAGATCACCGAACGCGAGCGCACGGGTCTGCCGCCTTTCGGGCGGCTTGCCAGCGTCATCGTCTCGGCGAACAGCCGCAAAGAGGCCGAAGACCACGCCCGCTCGCTCAGACGGGCGGCGACCGAAGACGGCGACATCGAGGTTCTCGGCCCGGCCGAGGCGCCGCTGGCGGTGCTGCGCGGCCGGCATCGGTTCCGGCTACTCGTTCACGGGACACGCCGCTCGCCCATCCAGGTGTTCCTGCGCGCCATGGTCGCCGCTGCGCCCCGCCCGCGTGGCTCGGTTCAGGTGCAGATCGACGTGGACCCGCAGAGCTTTCTGTGAGAAAGCCTCTGGCAAAGGGGCGTGACGGACGGGGAGACGACGGATGCAGGCGCTGTTGAAATGTCTGGTGGCCGGGGCGGCCATGAGCGTGCTCGCGAGTTATTCGGTCCTGGCTCAGGACAAGGCGGGCGAAACCTCGCTCCCGACCTCTCCCTTCGCATCGACGACGCCGGGTCAGGCGCCGACGGCGTCCGCCTCCCCCGACACGCCAACAGGTCTCGAACTGGGTCTCCTCGACTGGTCCCCCATCCCGACGCGCTGTGCCTTCGTCGATCCCGACAAGACCGTCAAGCCGAGCACGGAGACCGCGTTCGAGCCGTTCGTTTTCCTGACCATGACCCAGAGCGGCAGCGGGACAACGGTCGGACCGGAGCGTGGCTACGTCATGGCGAACGGCCTGGTGCGCGAACTCGAAAAGGGCAAGACGGCGCCCAACAAGGACGGTCAGGTGGTCACCGTGTGGCGCTCGGCGGGCGAGCCGCGCATCAACGTCAACATCGTCCTGGCGGACGCGCGCCAGGAGAACGGCACGACCCGTTATTCCGGCTCGATGACCCTTTTTTGGGGCGACAAGAAGGAATCGGTGGCGATCACCGGCAGCTGCGAGAATTGAGCGGCGGCAAGCGCGGCCTGCCGCTTCGCCGTCTGTCTTTCGCCTCACCGGCCCTCAGCCTATAAAGCGCCCGTCCTGATTCCCGCGCGGCATCCCGTCGACTGCCGCCACCTGCCCTCGCCGATGGAGCTTCGATGGAATTCGCGCTGCCGCAAACCAATGCCGACATGTTGCCCTTTGCGGCCGCGTGCGTCACCGTCCTGTTCGGCCTCATCGCCTTGTTCGCGCCGCGAATCACGTTTCGCGCTCTCAGGCTGGAAACCAGCCCGCGCCATCCCGAAGCCCTATCCGAATCGCGGGCGACCCTCGCCGGCTTCTGGCTCGGCGTCGGCATCGTGACGCTGCTCCTCTATAATCAGCCCTTCGTCCAGATGACGCTGGGTGCAGGGTGGCTGTTCACCGGTTTCGGCCGACTGGTCTCGATCATGTCGGACCGCGGATCGACCGCTTATAATTGGCTGATGTTTTTTCTGGCACTTGCTCTGGCGGCCGCGGCTCTCGCTCCCGTCTTCGGCATGGTGGCGAATTAGCCGCGGGCGAGCGCCCCGCACCAGCGGCAAATCGGCGCAAATCGGACGATGCTTTGGCAAAAGCTGTCGCCAAAGCGTGTTGTCGCCGGCAAAACCCTATGCTAGACGGACCCAGTCTTCGGAAGGGCTTTTGCGGCCCGGTCGCACGCCTTCCGTCAATCATCTAACGGCTTCAAGGATTTGGGGCGTTCTCGCTTCAGAGACGCAACGAATGCCTTGAACGAAACCGAAAGAGAAACGGTCGTCCGTGGCACAATCATCCTCTCCCGTTTCGGGGGTCGCAGACCGCTACGCCCAATCGCTCTTCGATCTCGCCCGCGATGACGGCGCGATCGAGACGGTCGAATCCGAGCTCGTGGCGTTTCAAAAACTGATCGACGACAATGCGGATTTCCGCCGGCTCGTCGAAAGTCCGGTCTTCTCCTCGGACGATCAGATGAAGGCGATCGACGCCATCGTTGGCGAGGTAAAGCCGAGCGAACTGACCGGCAACTTCCTGCGGGTCGTCGCGTCGAATCGCCGCCTCTTCGTCCTGCCGGGCATCATTCGCGGCTTTCGCCAGTATGCGGCCGAGCATCGCGGCGAAGTCGCGGCGTCGGTGACCAGCGCCCACAAGCTGTCGGCCGCCCAGCGCAAGGAACTTGCCGAGGCACTCGGCTCCTATGCCGGCAAGACCGTAACCATGACCGAGAGTGTCGATTCCACGATCCTCGGCGGGCTGATCGTCAAGATCGGATCGCGCCAGATCGACACCTCGCTTCGTACCAAACTCAATTCGCTTAAGCTTGCACTGAAAGAGGTCGGCTGATGGACATCCGCGCCGCGGAAATTTCCGCAATCCTCAAGAAGCAGATCAAGAACTTCGGCTCGGAGGCGGAAGTCTCGGAAGTCGGCCAGGTTCTTTCGGTCGGCGACGGCATCGCGCGCGTCTACGGGCTCGACAATTGCCAGGCCGGCGAGATGGTCGAATTCCCCGGCGGGATTCAGGGCATGGCCCTGAATCTGGAAGAGGACAATGTCGGCGTCGTGATCTTCGGCTCCGACCGGGCGATCAAGGAAGGCGACACCGTCAAGCGCACCGGCAACATCGTCGAGGTGCCGACGGGTAAGGGCCTTTTGGGACGCGTCGTCGACGGTCTCGGCAATCCGATCGACGGCAAGGGCCCGATCGAGGGCGCCGAGCAGCGCCGCGTCGACGTCAAGGCGCCGGGCATCATCCCGCGCAAGTCGGTGCATGAGCCGATGTCGACCGGCCTGAAGGCCATCGACGCGCTGATTCCGATCGGCCGCGGCCAGCGCGAGCTGGTCATCGGCGACCGCCAGACCGGCAAGACCGCGATCCTGCTCGATACCTTCCTCAACCAGAAGCCGGCGCATGACGAGAACCGCGAGAGCGACAAGCTCTATTGCATCTACGTCGCTGTCGGCCAGAAGCGCTCCACCGTCGCACAGTTCGTGCGCACGCTCGAGGAGCGTGGTGCCATGGAGTATTCCATCGTCGTCGCCGCCACGGCGTCGGACCCGGCCCCGATGCAGTACATCGCGCCGTTCACCGGCTGCGCCATGGGCGAATATTTCCGCGATAACGGCATGCACGCCGTGATCGCCTATGACGATCTCTCCAAGCAGGCCGTCTCCTACCGCCAGATGTCGCTGCTGCTGCGCCGTCCACCCGGCCGCGAAGCCTATCCGGGCGACGTCTTCTATCTGCATTCGCGGCTGCTCGAGCGCGCCGCCAAGCTGAGCGAGGCCCACGGCGCAGGTTCGCTTACGGCGCTGCCGGTCATCGAGACCCAGGCCGGCGACGTGTCGGCCTATATCCCGACCAACGTGATCTCGATCACCGACGGCCAGATCTTCCTCGAGACCACCCTGTTCTTCCAGGGTATCCGTCCCGCCGTGAACGTCGGCCTCTCGGTCAGCCGCGTCGGCTCGGCCGCCCAGATCAAGGCGATGAAACAGGTCGCTGGTTCGATCAAGGGCGAGCTCGCGCAGTATCGCGAGATGGCGGCTTTCGCCCAGTTCGGCTCCGATCTCGACGCCGCGACGCAGCGCCTGCTCAATCGCGGCGCCCGTCTGACGGAGCTGTTGAAGCAGCCGCAGTTCTCGCCGCTGAAGACCGAGGAGCAGGTGGCGGTGATCTTCGCCGGCACGCAAGGCTATCTCGACAAGCTTCGGGTCGATCAGGTCAGCGATTTCGAGCAGGGCCTGCTCAACGCGCTGCGGAGCGATCACAAGGATCTGCTCGACCGGATCGCGCAAGAAAAGGCGCTTTCGGACGAAATCCGCGAGAACTTGAAGTCGGCGATCGATTCATTCGCCAAGAGCTTCGCCTGAGTCACGAAAACGCGCATAAGCCGCGCCCCTCAGCGGGCGTGGCCGAGCTAGCGGGAGACAGCGCCAAGCCATGGCATCTCTGAAGGATCTGCGAAACCGCATTGCGTCGGTCAAATCTACGCAGAAAATCACCAAGG
This sequence comes from Aurantimonas coralicida, assembly GCA_011050685.1. Classification (GTDB taxonomy): domain Bacteria; phylum Pseudomonadota; class Alphaproteobacteria; order Rhizobiales; family Rhizobiaceae; genus Aurantimonas; species Aurantimonas coralicida_A. Next base: position 21,786 of record DRFF01000009.1, on the reverse strand, counting down.
CCATGCAGATGGTCGCGGCGGCGAAGCTGCGCCGTGCCGAGGAGGCCGCGCAAGCCGCGCGGCCCTATGCCGACCGTATGGCCGCGGTGCTGGCCAACATTTCCGGCGCCATGGAGGGCGACGGCCTGCCGCTGATGGTCGGGACCGGCAAGGACGACGTCCATCTTCTGGTCGTCTTCACCGCCGATCGCGGCCTTTGCGGTGGCTTCAACGCGTCGATCGTCAAGCTTGCCCGGATCCACCAGCGCAAGCTGGAAGGCCAGGGCAAGACGGTGAAGTTCGTGGTCGTCGGCAAGAAGGGCTGGGACCTGATGCGCCGCGACCTGTCGTCGAAGGTCGTCGAGCGCACCGATCTGCGCGAGGCCAAGCAGGTCGGTTTTGAACATGCCGAGGCGATCGGACAGACGATCATCGAACTGTTCGAGAAGGGCGAGTTCGACGTTTGCTCGATTTTCTTTTCCGAGTTCGAGAACGTCATGACCCAGACGCCAACCAGGCAGCAGGTGATCCCGGCCGCGCTCGCCGAGGATGACGCCAATCTGGCCGGCGAAGCGACCGTCTACGAGTACGAACCGGAGCCCGGCGCGATCCTCGAGGATCTGATCCCACGCAACATCAAGGTTCAGGTATTGCATGCGCTGCTGGAAAATGCCGCCTCCGAACAAGGCGCGCGCATGTCGGCGATGGACAACGCGACCCGCAATGCCGGCGACATGATCGACCGCCTGTCGATTTCCTACAACCGGCAGCGGCAAGCGCAGATCACGACGGAACTGGTCGAAATCATTTCGGGCGCCGAGGCGCTCTAAAGTATCTAAGAGGAGGCCTCCGATGGCTGACAACGTAAACATTTCCGGCGCGACCGGCCGCGTCGCCCAGGTCATCGGCGCCGTCGTCGACGTCGAATTCGACGGCAATTTGCCGGCGATCCTGAACGCGCTGGAATGCGACAACAATGGCATGCGCCTGGTGCTCGAGGTTGCCCAGCACCTCGGACAGAACACCGTGCGTACCATCGCCATGGATTTGACCGAAGGTCTGGTCCGCGGCCAGCCGGTGAAAGACACCGGCGGCCCGATCGAGGTTCCGGTCGGTGACGGCACGCTCGGCCGCATCATGAACGTCATCGGCGAGCCGATCGACGAGGTCGGTCCGATCCAGTACGAGATGAAGCGCGGCATCCACCAGGACGCGCCGCCCTACATCGAACAGTCGCCGGAATCGCAGATCCTGGTGACCGGCATCAAGGTCATCGACCTTCTCGCGCCTTACGCCCGCGGCGGCAAGATCGGCCTGTTCGGCGGCGCCGGCGTCGGCAAGACCGTTTTGATCCAGGAACTGATCAACAACGTCGCCAAGGCGCATGGCGGCTACTCCGTCTTCGCCGGCGTCGGCGAGCGGACCCGCGAGGGTAACGATCTCTATCACGAGATGATCGAGTCCGGCGTCAACAAGGACCCGCACCAGAACAACGGCTCGGCCGAAGGCTCCAAGGCCGCCCTCGTCTACGGCCAGATGAACGAGCCTCCGGGAGCCCGTGCCCGCGTCGCGCTCACCGGCCTGACCATCGCCGAGCATTTCCGCGACCAGGGTCAGGACGTGTTGTTCTTCGTCGACAACATCTTCCGCTTCACCCAGGCCGGCTCGGAAGTGTCGGCGCTGCTCGGCCGCATTCCCTCGGCCGTGGGCTATCAGCCGACGCTGGCGACCGACATGGGCCAGATGCAGGAACGCATCACCACGACCACCAAGGGTTCGATCACCTCGGTGCAGGCCATCTACGTGCCTGCCGACGATCTGACCGATCCGGCCCCGGCGACCTCCTTCGCCCATCTGGACGCGACGACCGTTCTGAACCGCGCGATCTCGGAAAAGGGCATCTACCCGGCCGTCGATCCGCTCGATTCGAACTCGCGCATGCTTTCCCCGATGATCATCGGCGAGGAGCATTACGGGGTGGCGCGGCAGGTTCAGGAGGTTCTGCAGAAATACAAGTCGCTGCAGGACATCATCGCCATTCTCGGCATGGACGAGTTGTCGGAAGAGGACAAGGTGACGGTGGCGCGCGCCCGCAAGATCGAGCGCTTCCTGTCGCAGCCCTTCTTCGTTGCCGAAGTGTTCACCGGAGCGCCCGGCCAGCTGGTGCCGCTGGAAGACACGATCAAGTCGTTCAAGGGCCTGGTCAATGGCGAGTACGACCATTTGCCGGAAGCCGCCTTCTACATGGTCGGCTCGATCGAGATGGCGGTCGAGAAGGCACAGAAGCTGGCCGCCGAAGCGGCTTGACCGTTGTTTACTCGATCACCAGGGCCCCTCGTCGGAGCGGTTGTTGCTCTTCTCGTGATTTCCGACTGGGTTCTGCCGGCGACCACACGAGCTGACACCAGGCAGGATCTGGCTCGGGAGGCCGGATTGACGAAGATGCAGATGGACGCGATCTTTGATCAGGGAGTGGTTAGCGGAACCGTCAGCGCCTGCGGTTTTGACTGGACTCGTTTGAGTTTCAGCCCGTTGATGGCCTACTGGCGGGGCAAAGGGAAAACCGAGCAACAGATGGCTTTGATCGCCGCGTGGCATGGTGCTGGCCAAGGGATGGCTGAGTCCAAGTTCAAGGAACAACCTTGTACTGAGAGGGTGCGCCGTGAGATCAAAGCACGCCTTCCATTCCGACCTTAAAGGGGCACCATGTCCGATAGTTTTCAGTTCGAACTCGTCTCTCCCGAGCGCCTGCTGCTGTCTGAAGCGGTGACGGCCGTCAACGTGCCCGGCACCGAAGGCTATTTCACCGTCATGGCCAAGCACGCGCCGCTGATGACGACACTGAAGCCCGGTGTCGTGGTGGCGACGCTGGAAAGCGGTTCCGAGCAGAAAATCTTCGTGCTCGGCGGCTTCGCCGACGTCAACCAGAACAGCTTCACGCTGCTGGCCGAGCGCGCCACCCGCGTCGAGGATCTCGACGCGGCGGAGCTCGACCAGCAGATCAAGAACGCCGAGGAAGACGTCGCCGACGCCAAGACGCCCGAGGCGAAGGCAAAGGCCGAGCATGCCCTCGACCAGCTCCGCGAAGCGCGGGTCGCCGTCGGCTTCTGATATTCCTATTTCTGTTCGATACAATGGGGCCGGCGCGATGCCGGCCTTTTCGTTTCAGTGACCAGGCGGCATTTCCCACGCGGCCAGCGCTCCATCGGCAGCTCCGCGTGAAATCCCGCTTTAATTCGACCGAACGCAGGCTGTCGGGATATCAGGCCCGCGATAGGAGAAGCCGGACGCCGGCAATGCCGAAGAAGAGCGCAAGCGCGCCCTCGACCCAACGCCGGGCATTCTCATAGGCCCGGAGCATGGGGCCGGTCGAAAACACCAAGGCATAGCCGCAGAACACCAGAACGCCGAGAACGGCGCACCCTCCAATGATCGCCAACAGCACATGGGAAGGGGCACCAGGCTGAAGGCCAAGCGACATAATCGCGATCCATGCCAAGATGGCTTTTGGATTGCTGACATGCAGGAGGATGCCGCGGCGATACAACGCACGAAATTTTAGCCGCGAGCCATCCGGAATGGCGAGAGTTGCCGGACGCGAACTGAGGGCAGAATTGGCGGCCTTCCAGGCGAGATACAGGAGATAAAGTCCACCCGCGATCTTGATGGCAAACAGTGCATTGGCATAGGTCGAGAGAACGGCGGAGAGGCCTGTCGCCGCAAGAAGCGCCCAGAACATTGAGCCGGTAACGACGCCCAGTGCAAACACGATAGCGGACATGCGTCCTCGCTCCATTGCAACGCCCATGATCGCCATATTGCTCGGGCCGGGGCTGGCGGTCGCGATCAGGTAGGTCGCATAAACGAGGAACAGTTGATCTACATGCTCGCTGCTCATCGTCACCATCCCCGCTGCTCCGTGCTCACCGTTTCCTACTGCGTGATCAGATCGCCACGGTAGACGATATGGACTTTGTTTCCGTCGAGATCGCGCAGATAGGCACCAAAATAGCCGTCGCCGTAGTGAGGCCGTGGGCCCGGCGCTCCTTCATTCTTGCCTCCCACGGCCAACCCGGCTGCATGGGCGTCTGAGACCGCCTCTTCCGAAGGGGCCAGAAAGGCGACCATGCTGCCGTTTCCGGGCGTTGCCGACCCGCCGTCGAAGGGCACGTAAGCATAAAAGCGCGGCAGTGCATTGTCCCGGCAGACCCAGCACAAGGACGGCGGGCCACCGTCCGCAAGGACTGCCCGTTGCCGGAGTCCAAGGGGCTGGAGTACCGCATCGTAAAAACGAGATGCGAACTGAAGATCACTCACACCGACGGTAACGTGGCTGAACATGACGTCCCTTTTCTGACACTGCGGCGCTGCCGGTCTTACACATCATCGTAGCCCGCAAAGCCGCGGTTCAATATAAAACGTCCAATTCATGCACTGAGGATGCCGACGAGTTTCATGTCGCTCGTACTCATGTCGTCAGATGGCGGAACGCCGCGATCACCTGTTCATAGACGCCGCGCTTGAACGGCACGATCAGGTCGAGCAATTCGTCCATCGGCTTCCACGCCCATTCATCGAACTCCGCGCTGTGCCCGCCCGGCGGCGGGTTGATGGCGATCTCGCTATCGTCGCCGTCGAAGCGGAAGGCGAACCAGCGCTGGGTCTGGCCCCGATAGCGACCCTTGAGGGCGATGCCGACAAGCTCGGGCGGCAGGTCATAGTCGATCCAGTCCCGCGCCTCGCCGAGCAATGAGACGGAGCGCATGCCGGTTTCCTCGTAGAGTTCGCGGCGCGCCGCCTCCAGCGGGTCCTCGCCCTTGTCGATGCCGCCTTGCGGCATCTGCCAAAGCTGCGTCGCCCCGGTCATCTCGCCCTTGTCCACCATCATCCGGCGGCCGGACCAGACCAGTCCGTCGCGGTTGAGCACCATGACGCCGACGCAAGGGCGATAGGGAAGATTGTCGAATGCGATCGGTTTCATGCTGTGCCGTCCCGAGTGTCTGGGGCGCTGATCTCCCCGTCAGTGGGTGGTGTTATCGCGCGCTCGGCGACGAGGGCAAGGGCATCGATGGAGCGCGGCGGTCAGCGGCGCTCCGTATCCTCGGCCAACGCGGAGACCGGCACGATCTCGATGCCGCGTCCGCTCGCCTCGGCAATCCATTCGGCAATGACCGCGACCGAGACGTCGAAGGCCGATGCGACGCCGATCGCCGCGCCTTCGGCGCGGGCGATGCGCTCGAGCGTATCCAACTGACGGCGGATGTCGGCCGCATCCTGAGTCTCGTCGATCATCACGTTGGAGGCAGCGACCGGGACGTTCTGAAGCGTCGCCGTGTCCTTGGCGAGCGACCGCAGCGAGCTGGAATCGTCGAGATACATCAGGCCGCGACGACCGAGTTCGGCGATCAGCGGCTCCATCGCCGAGGGATCGCCGGTGAACCGGCCGCCCATGTAGTTCATGATGCCGACATAGTTGGTGATCCGGCCAAGCGAGGCGTACAGCGCATCAAAGCGGCCGGCCGCCGCGTCGGCGACCGTCACGGTATTCTTGCCGGGATCGATCTGCGGATAGCCGATCGGCTCGAGCGGCACCTGCAGCAAGAGCTCGTGCCCTCCCCGCCGCGCGTCCTGCATCCAGCGGTCGAGACTGTTGCCCGCCGGCGCGAAGCCGAGCGTCACCGAGCCCGGCAAGGCGTTCAGGGCGTTCAACGTCCCGGTCTGGCTGATGCCGAGACCACCAACGACAATGGCGATGCGGGCGCCCAGTGTGCCGCTCGAGGATCCGGCATAGACGTCGAACGGCCGCCTGCCATCCGCCCCGCGCGTCGGCAGCGGGCCGTAGCCGCTTTCCTCGATGAGATCCGGGTCGGGCAGATGCGCGTCCGAGGCGCGTTGGCGATAGGTGACGGGATCCTCGATGCGGAAGCCGATCCCGCCGCCTTCATGCAGCGCCGGGTCGTCGGGACCGGAGTAGACGATCGGCAGCGGCGCCTTCGCCACCCGCGAGGGCTTCGCGACGGTTACCGTCGTGGCAGCGATCTGATCGGCGGCAATCGTCGCGGCCGTTTCTTCGGCGAAATAGTCCGTGACCCGACGTTCCGGCTGCCCGAGGAGTGCGGTCGTGAGCGAGCCGGCGACGACGAGCGCCGCCAAGGTCAGACCGCCCAGCGTCGACGCCGACGGGCGACGGCGGGCGTTGCCGCCGTCGAGATCGAGACCCAGGGGCTCATAGAGTTCGCCGTGCATTCTTCCCGTCTATCCGGCGAAGCTGGATCGTGGCTCGCGAGCGAGGGACAGGCGACGGCGGTCTCGCTCACGAAAAAGGCCCGGCCATCCGAAGATGACCGGGCCTTGGTGGTTCATCGCCAGCTATAGGCCGGCCGCGCGAAGGGATCAGTTGGCGGCGTTGGCTTCCTGCTTCGGCGGGAACATGGCGTTGGTCTTGACGCCGTTCAGGAGGTCGATCGCGTACTGCATCTGCAGATCGTCCTTCTTCTCCGGCGGCACATAGTCGAGCGAGCCGGAGCCCTGGTCGTCTTCCTCGTTGCCGGTGATGTGACCGCGCAGCGAGGATTCGCCACGGGAGATATCCTCCTGCGGATCGAGGCCCATCTGCTCGCGGATTTCCTGCGGCAGCGGCTGCTCGACGCCGATGTCCGGATCGATGCCGCGGCCCTGAATGGAGCGGCCGGAGGGCGTGTAGTAGAGCGCCGTCGTCAGGCGCAGCGCGCCGTTGGCGCCGAGCGGGATGATCGTCTGCACCGAGCCCTTGCCGAAGGAACGCGATCCGACGACGGTCGCGCGGCGCTGATCCTGCAACGCGCCGGCGACGATCTCGGACGCCGAGGCCGAGCCGCCATTGACGAGGACGACGAGCGGCTTGCCGTCGATCTCGTCGCCGGTCCGGGCATTGTAGCGCCGGGTTTCGTCGGAGTTGCGACCACGGGTAGAGACGATCTCGCCATTGTCGAGGAAGGCGTCGGACACCGACACCGCCTCGTCGAGAAGTCCGCCCGGGTTGCGGCGAAGGTCGAGGATGTAGCCCTTGAGCTTGTCCTCACCGACCTGTTCCTTGATGTCGGCGACCGCCGCTTCCAGGCCGATCGTGGTCTGCTCGTTGAACTTCAACAGCTTGATGTAGCCGATATCTCCCTCGACCGAATGACGAACCGAGGGCACCTTGATCTCGTCGCGCGTCACCGTCAGCCGCACCGGCTTGGTCGCGCCCTCGCGGATGATCGTCAGGCTGACGCTGGTGCCGATATCGCCCTTCATCTTCTCGACGGCCTCGCCGAGGGTCAGGCCGCGAACCTGCTCGCCATCGATCTCGGCGATCAGATCGCCGGCCATGACGCCGGCCTTGTCGGCCGGCGTGCCCTCGAAGGGCGAAACCACCTTGACGAGTTCGTCCTCCATGGTGACCTCGATGCCGAGACCGCCGAACTGGCCGCGGGTCTCGGTCCGCATGTCCGCCGCTTCCTTGGCGTTCATGTAGCTCGAATGCGGATCGAGCGACGTCAGCATGCCGTTGATGGCCGTCTCGATCAGCTTCTGGTCGTCGGGCTCGTCGACATATTGCGCACGAACGCGCTCGAACACGTCGCCGAAGATCGCAAGCTGGCGATAGGTATCGGAGCCCGCCGCGTTGGCGGTGCCGGCGTTCTGACTGACGACGGTCATCGCCGTCGCCCCCATCAGCGCCCCGGCGAAGAGTATCGAGAGCTTACGAATCATTCGTCGTCCTTCCAGAGGGTTCGTCCATCCACCAGGCAGACGGATCGACCGGTTTTCCGTCCTTGCGGAATTCGACATAAAGCGCGGGACGGGTCGCACCGAATTCCGCCACCGCGATGCTGGCAACACGTCTTGCGCCCATGACCGCGACGGGCTCGCCCGCCGAAACGAATTGGCCGGTCTCGACGTCGATCCGCTCCATACCGGCGAGCACGACATGATAGCCGTCGCCGGCGTCCAGGATCAAGAGCTGACCATAGGACCGGAACGGCCCGGAATACAAAACCCGACCGTCCGCAGGCGCCGTGACGGCGTCACCTGGCCGCGCCGCGAAGGATGCTCCCGTCGTCTCCCGCCCAATATCGTCTTTCCCGCCGAATCCGATCAGCTGCATGCCAGCCCCCGGCTTCGACAAACGGCCTTTCATTGTCGAAAATGCGGCGGCCGGTTCGAGCCGCGCCGCCTCACGACGAAGTGAGGCAATATCGTATTCGGGCGTTGCGTCGGCGGACGGCGCGTCGGCTGGTTGCAACGCGGCGATTTCGACCGCCGCCTCGGCTGCCGGTTCGCTCTCAACCGCCTCATCATCTGGCGCGGCTGTCTCGGCCGCCAGTGGCGCGGCCGTGGCGACGACCGTCTCCGGCACATCCTCGATCGCGGCCTCCCGCGTCCGCGCCGCTTCGGCGTCGCGGGCCTCGGCCAGCCGCGTTGCCTCAGCCACGCGCTGCGCGATGACGCGCGCCTCGCGCGCCAGGCGCTCCGCTTCCATGCGCCGGGCCTCCGCCAAGCGCCGGGTTTCCGCCGCCTTCGCCTTTTCCTCGGTCAGGCGACGCATCTCCGCGAGGCGCGCCGCATCCTCGGCGGCCCTGGCGCTGTCGACCTCGTTCTGCAACGAGGCGATCAGGTCTTTCAGGTCCGTCGCCTTTCCGGCGAGGTCGGCCGCCCGCGCGGCTTCGCTTGTTCGCCGCTCGCGATTGGTCGCTTCGAGCTTTTCCTTCTCGGCGAACAGCCGCGCAAGGCGCGCTTCCTCCTCGCGGTGCCGGGCGACCTGGCCGGCAAAGCGCCGCGTCTCGGAGGCGATGGCGAGACGAACCGTTCCCAGACGTTCCAGATCGGCGACAAGCCGGTCGGTTTCCGCGCGAATGGCGGGAACGACGGCACCGAGAAGAATGGCGCTGCGGACCGAACCCAGCGCGTCACGCGGCTTGACCAGCAGCGCCGGCGGCGGCTTGCGGCCCATGCGCTGCAGCGCCCCGAGCACTTCGGCGAGGACGCCGCGGCGCTCGTTGAGCGAGGCCTTGATCAGCCCCTCCTCGCTCGCCAGTTCGTCGACCCGCCCCTCGGTCGCCGCCAATTCCTCGCTGACCGCCTTCTGGGCGGCGGCGGCGTCGATCATCGCCTGGCGAATCCGGTCCCGGTCCTTCGCCAGCGCGTCGATCTCTTCGTCGAGCGAACTGATCGTCTCCCGCGACAACGCGATGGTGTTGGCAACGGCCACCAGATCGGCGGCGGTCTGGCGGCGCTGTTTTTCCAGGATGGCCGAGCGGTCGGTCTGGATCGAGGCGACCTGCATCGAATCGATGGCGGACTCGACGGGTCTGGCCTCGGTGCGAACAGCATCCGGCTGCGCGCCGGACGGAAACGGCAGGAGAACGGCACAGGCCATCGCCGCGGCGCTGATTCGCACGCCTCGCAACCCCCGTCCAGCCTTGCCTGTCCGCCTTTCGACCAAGACCGTTTGTCCTCCGCGATCCAACCGTGAGGATAGACGAGTCGCGCCATCTCGCATACCGACCGCCATCCTAGAATTAGCGACTTAACAATCGATCAACCATCGCCGGCGCGCGGCGGGCTTTTCGCAAAAGTCCACCGGGCACGCGACAGCGCCTCCGCGCCCGCTCGGGCCGAAGTGTTGGCTTTGGGTTGCCGCTTTCTACAAGCGGCGGAACGCCGGAGGCGAACCCTCCGAACTATTGTGTGTAACGGTCCGCCTCCGGCGTTCCGCGCGATGGGTGCCGAGGACACGCACGGGCTCTCGGTTCCCGTGCGCCGCCGAACCATTCACCCGCCAGCCCAAGTTTTCGGCCAGGACCGGACGGGCTGTGGGATGCCGCCGGGAGGAGCACGACCTCCAGGCCAGCGGCATGCCGCCTTCCCCGCAGAACGGAAGGCAGGCGCGGCCGTCACAAGGCCCGGTTCCCGCCGCTCCGGAAGCGGCCGAAACCGGCACCGCCCGCCAGGGATCAATCCCCTTTGGCCCAACGAACGATCCCGGCGATCGTCCGCGCCCGTTCCTTCGACTGGCTCAGGATGGGCCGGCGGTGAAGTGATTGTGCGGGAGAGGGAGAGGGGTGGGGATAAGTTTTTTCGGGACGGTGGGTTTTTGTTAGGACGCGGCGCCCCTCTCGCCCCCTTGTGGGCGAGAAAGCCTTTTCGTGGAATTGTGCCGAGCGCAGCGAGGTACAAACCACAGAAAAGGCAAGAGCGGGGTGTCACCAGATCAACCGCCCCTCCGGTGCCGAACAAAACCGCGCAACCCCTCTCTTGCGATTTCTATCGTTTAGCTCCTTCGTCACTAAGCCGATGAAATCGCTTTCTCCCCCACAAGTGGGGAGAGGGCGTCTGTCCTGATGCTCCCCTGCCCTTCGGTATGTACGATCATAATGGCCGACGCCTTCGCGCCTCAGTCAGAACGACAGCCGCGACCGCATCGATATCGTCCAGCACCGCCTCGTTGGCGAAGCGCAAGGTGAGAAAACCCGCCTCGGCGAACGCCGCATCGCGGGCGGCATCGCTCCGGTTTTCGCCATGCTGCCAGCCGTCCAGTTCAACGATCAGCCGCTCCTCGAAACAGACGAAATCAGCGATGAAGCCGAGCAGCGGTTCCTGCCGGCGAAATTTCAGCCCGTCGAGGCGCTCGGCCCGCACCGCTTGCCAGAACCATCGCTCGGCCGGCGTCGGGTCGCGCCGCATGTCCTTGGCGAAACCTCGGTGTTTTGGCGATGTCGGGCGATGGGACGGCATCGGCAGCGATCGGTTGTGGCGATGGCCAAGCCTGCCATGCCGGGGCGGCATTGGCCATCATGCGAGAGCGGCATGTTCGAGTCGCCCTCTCCCTCCTTGGGGAGGAGAGGAAGGCCGCCCGCCCTCACACCCCTTCCACAAACCCCTCCAGCACGCGCTTCTGGCCGGCCTTGTCGAAGTCGACGGTGAGCTTGTTGCCCTCGACCGAGGCGACGGTGCCGTTGCCGAATTTCTGGTGGAAGACCCGGTCGCCGCTGGCAAAGCGGCTGTCCTCGGCGATGACGGATTTCGCCACCAGCTCGCCCTCGATCTCGCGCGGGCCGCCCTTTTTGGCCGAGGCGTAGAGGCCGAACCCCTGTTTCGGCGGCTGGTTGTGCCCCCTGCCCGCGTGGGCGCCGGCGCGCGCATTCGACCCGGCGCCGCCGCCATAGTCGATCTGCCGCGCGCGGCCGCCGGACCAGCCGTCGCCGCCCGAACTGGCTTTGCCCCCGGCAAAGCCAGTTCGGGCGGCCTGGGCCCGTCGCCAGCCCGGCGTCTGATAGGCGTTTTCCTGAAACGCGGCGGCGCCATCCCAGCGCGAGGCGCCGTAGCCTCCGTATTGGCTGGTGTTGGCTTCCATCACCTCGACATGCGCCTCAGGCAGCTCGTCGAGAAAGCGCGAGGGGATGGTCGATTGCCACAGGCCGTGAATGCGGCGATTGGAGACGAACCAGATCTTGGCCCGGCGCTTGGCGCGGGTGATGCCGACATAGGCGAGCCGGCGCTCTTCCTCCAGGCCCGAGCGGCCGCCCTCGTCGAGGGCGCGCTGATGGGGAAACAGCCCCTCCTCCCATCCGGGCAGGAACACGGTCTCGAATTCCAACCCTTTGGCCGCGTGCAGCGTCATGATCGAGACGGCGTCGAGATCGGCGTTCTGCTCGGTGTCCATGACCAGCGCGACATGTTCGAGGAAGGAGGCAAGCCCCTCGTACTCCTCCATGGAGCGGATCAGCTCCTTCAGGTTTTCCAGCCGGCCCGGCGCCTCGGCCGAGCGGTCGCCCTGCCACATCGCCGTGTAACCGGATTCCTCCAGGATCTGCTCGGCCAGCTCGGTGTGCTTGGTGGAATCCAGCAACTCGGCCCAGCGGACAAGGTCGGTGACGACGCGGCGCAACGCGTTGCGCGGCTTCGGCTTCAGCTCCTCGGTCTCGACCATTTCGCCGGCGGCCGCGATCAGCGGGATTTCGCGGGAGCGGGCGTAGTCGTGCAGCAGGCGAATGGTGGCGTCGCCGAGGCCGCGCTTCGGCGTGTTGACGATGCGCTCGAAGGCCAGATCGTCGGCGGGTTGGACGACGCAGCGGAAATAGGCCAGCGCATCGCGCACCTCCATGCGCTCGTAAAAGCGCGGGCCGCCGATGACCCTATAGTTGAGGCCCATGGTGACGAAGCGGTCCTCGAAGGTGCGCATCTGGAAGGAGGCGCGGACCAGGATCGCCATGTCGTTGAGGTCGTGATTGTCGCGGCGCTGCAAATCCTCGATCGACTCGCCGATGGCGCGCGCCTCCTCCTCCGAATCCCAGCCGGCATTGACCTCGACCTTCTGGTGCTCGGGGTCGGAAAAGTCGGTGAACAGCGTCTTGCCGAGCCGGTCCTCATTGTGAGCGATGAGATGGGAGGCGGCGCCGAGGATGTGGGCCGTGGAGCGGTAGTTGCGTTCCAGCCGGATGACGGTGGCGCCGGGAAAGTCCTTGTCGAACCTGAGGATGTTGTCGACCTCGGCGCCGCGCCAGCCATAGATCGACTGGTCGTCGTCGCCGACGCAGCAGATGTTGATCTGCTGCTTCTGGTTTTCGCTCACGGCCGAGCGCTCGCTTCGCTCGCTGGCCTGCGCAGGCGCGGCCTGACCGGCCGACGGGCGGTCGCCCTCGCGGCCTTCGGCCGGGGCGCGTGTCGCTTCGATCGCGGTTGAGTCCCGCCGCGTCGGTCGCTGGGCCAGAAGCCGCAGCCAGAGATATTGCGCGACATTGGTGTCCTGATACTCGTCGACCAGGATGTAGCGGAAGCGCTTGTGATATTCGGCTAGGACGTCCGGGTGAGCGCGGAAGATCGCGATCGGATGCAGCAAGAGATCGCCGAAATCGCAGGCGTTGAGCGATTTCAGCCGCGCCTGATAGGCGGCGTAGAGCTCGCGGCCCTTGCCATTGGCGAAGGCGCGGGCGTCGCCCTCGGGAATGTCCTTCGGGGTCAGGCCCTTGTTCTTCCATGAATCGAGCATCTGCGCGAAGCCGCGCGCCGGCCAGCGCTTGTCGTCGAGGTTTTCCGCCTGGATCAGCTGCTTGATCAGCCGGATCTGGTCGTCGGTATCGAGGATGGTGAAGTTGGATTTCAGCCCGACCAGTTCGGCATGGCGGCGCAGGATCTTGACGCCGATCGAGTGGAAGGTGCCGAGCCAGGGCATGCCCTCGACCTGTTCGCCGACCAAAAGGCCGACGCGGTTCTTCATCTCGCGCGCCGCCTTGTTGGTGAAGGTGACGGCGAGAATCTGCGACGGATAGGCGCGGCCAGTGGCAAGGATATGGGCGATGCGCGTCGTCAGTACCCGCGTCTTGCCGGTGCCGGCGCCGGCCAGAACCAGAACGGGACCCTCGGTGGTTTCGACGGCGGCGCGCTGCTCGGCGTTGAGGCCCGCGAGATAGTCGGGCGCGCGCGAGCCACGGGCGGCCATGGCGCGGGCCGCGATGGAGCCGGCCCGGGGAGCGGCGGGGCCGGAAGGATCATGGGAATCGGTCATCGCGCGCAATGTAATGGTTCGGACGCGGAACACTAGGGGAACGAGATCGCCTTGCGAGCAGAGGCGACCGCGTTAGTATTCTTAATGATGGAGCATGGGAGCAACCGCAATGACCGACGAAACACCCCGGACCCCGAAGATCACCCAGGCGATGATCGCCGCCTATGACGAATACACCCATCTGACACTGGACCGGCGTGGCTTCATGGCCAAGCTGACAGCTCTTGCCGGCTCGGCGACGGCCGCCGCCGCGATCGCGCCGCTGATCGGCGCGTCCAAGGCGAGCGCCCAGATCGTCGACCCGCAGGACGAGCGGGTGACGACAGTGTGGGCGCAATTTCCGACCGCCGGCGCCGAGATGAAGGCCTATGTCGCCAAGCCGACCGACGCAGAGGGGACGCTCCCCGGGGTCCTCGTCATCCACGAAAACCGCGGTCTCAACGCTCATATCCAGGACGTCGCGCGACGGTTGGCTCTGGAGGGCTTCGTCGCGGTCGCGCCGGACTTTCTGTCGGCCGATGGCGGCACGCCACCGGACGAGGACAAGGCACGCGAGATGATCGGCGCGCTCGACGGCGCCAAGACCGTGGAGCGCGCCATCGCGGCGCGCGAATGGGCGGCGAGCGAGACCGGCACCACCGGCCAAGTCGGGGCGGTCGGCTTTTGCTGGGGCGGCGGGCTGGTCAACAGCCTGGCGGTCGCCGATCCGGAACTTAGCGCCGGCGTCGCCTATTACGGCCGCCAGCCGGACGCGGCCGATGTCGCAAAGATCAAGGCACCGATGCTCCTGCACTATGCGGGGCTCGACGAGCGCATCAATGCCGGCATTGACGCCTACAAGGCGGCGCTGGAGGCGGCCGGAGTCGAGCATGAGATCGTCGTCCATGAGGGCGTCAACCACGCCTTCAACAACGACACCTCGGCGGCCCGCTACGACAAGGCTGCGGCGGACAGCGCCTGGGAGCAGACGGTCGCGTTCTTGAAGGAGCGGCTCGGCGGTTGATCCCGCCGCGTTCCGGCTACCGCACGATCGCCAACGCTAGATGGACGCGTGCTGACCGCGCGCGCCCTCCCCAAGCGTCCGAATTTGCCGGAGACCATGCAAGGTCCAAGATCCGGTCAAAGTTTTATTACCGTGTACATCGGATATTTACTGTCGTTCCTCGGCATTTATTAATCTGCATGCCGTTTAGTCATCACATCGAATTCGTCGCTTGGCCAAACCTTGCCGCGACGCGTGGATGAGGATGGCGATGAAGACCCCGGACTATCACGATGGCGGCCCTGTGGAGGTCGTCGCCTTCCGTGTCAACGAGCAAGAATTCTGCGTCCGGACGATTTCGGTCCGCGAAATCCGAGGGTGGTCGCAATCGACCCCCTTGCCCAATTCCTCGCCCGACATCCTGGGCATGATCAATCTGCGCGGGACGGTCATTCCCGTGGTCAGCATGGCGCAGAAGCTCGGCATGACCGCCGCGCCGCCGAATCCTCGCAGCGCCATTGTCGTCGTCGAGGTTCAAGACACGATTCTGGGCCTGCTCGTGGACGGTCTCTCCGACCTTCTGACCTTTGACGGCTCCACCATCCAGCCGGTTCCAGAAATGACCGGCGGCTACGACAAGAGCTATACCGAAGGCATCATCGCGCACGCCGACGGCATGATCTGCTTCCTCAACCTCGACCACATGTTTCCCGACGTCGCCAAATTGGCTGCCGCGGCGTAATGCCGCAAGGGGAGACGGAGACCGCCGCGCACCAACGGCGGGACTTCCGTATTCGCCCTCTTCCCTCGCTCAAGGTACCAACGCCGCGATCAAGTGGCGGGCGCGAATTCCGGGTATGTCAGAGCTCGTTACGCGAAACGCGACAAAGGCATTTCAGGTTTGCCGTCGGGCCCATTGGGTTGTGCGCCGGCAATAACAATTATCATCCGTACTCTTTTTACATCGCACCTTCCTCACCGAGGCGTGACGCAAATACTTACGAATGAAATCAGTTGTTAACAGATAGCCGTCTAACAACCCCATTAAGCTGGCTTGCCGGATGCCACTCCGTATGCCTGAGCGTCGCGAAAGCGTGCCCGGCCGTCCGACGAGCGCCGCGCCTTCATATTGGCGCGAGTTTCAATCGAAGCCGACCAAAAAAAGGCGGCCGTAAAAGGAAGAGGATAGAGTCATGGGTATTCTACCGGCAGGTTTCGGGAATGGCGATTCAAAGGCCATTCTCGCGGCGCTCAGCAAGTCTCTGGCAACGATCGAGTTCAAGCCGGATGGCACGATCATCACTGCGAACGAGAATTTTTGCAGCGCGATCGGCTACGACGTCAGCGAGATCGCCGGACGGCATCATTCAATGTTCGTCGAACCGGGCTACGCCCAGAGCGCTGAATACAAGGAGTTCTGGGCCAAGCTCGGACGCGGCGAATTCGATGCGCGCGAATACAAGCGCTTCGGCAAGGGCGGCAAGGAAATCTGGATCCAGGCCACCTATAATCCGATCCTCGGTGCCGGCGGGAAGGTTCAAAAAGTCCTCAAGATCGCGACGGACATTACGGCCGCCAAGCTGGTCTCAGCGGAGAATACCGGCAAGCTCGATGCCATCGGTCGGGCGCAGGCGGTGATCGAGTTCACCGTCGACGGCAAGATCCTCACCGCGAACGACAATTTCCTGAACGCGATGGGCTATGAGCTAGACGAGGTCGCCGGACGGCACCACTCGATGTTCGTCGAACCGGCCTATGCACGGTCGCCCGAATATCGTGATTTCTGGACGCGGCTCGGCAACGGCGAGTTTGTGTCCGAGGAATTCAAGCGGATCGGCAAGGGCGGCAAGGAAATCTGGATCCAGGCGTCCTACAATCCGATCTTCGACATGAGCGGCAAGGTGATGAAGGTGGTCAAATTCGCGACCGACATCACCGGACGCGTCGAAGCCGTCAACGAACTCGCCCACGGACTCGGCCGGATGGCCGATGGCGACGTGCGTCAGCGCATCACTCAGCCTTTCATTCCGGCACTCGACAAGTTGCGCGAAGACTTCAACGCGTCCGTAACCACATTGGAGGCGGCCCTGCAGAAGGTCGGCGACAATGCGTCCGCCATTCATAGCGCCAGCGCCGAAATCCAGACAGCGTCCGACGATCTGGCGAAGCGCACGGAACAGCAAGCTGCGTCCGTAGAGGAAACCGCCGCGGCGATCGAAGAGATGACGGCGACCGTGAAGAGTTCGACCGAGCGCGCCGAAGGGGCCGGGCAACTGGTCACCCAGACCAGGGCGGGAGCGGAGAAGTCCGGCGAGGTCGTGCGGCGTGCCGTCGCCGCGATGGGCGAAATCGAGGCCTCGTCCGGCCAGATCGTCAATATCATCGGGGTCATCGACGAGATCGCCTTCCAGACCAATCTCCTGGCTCTCAACGCCGGGGTCGAGGCGGCGCGCGCCGGCGAAGCCGGCCGGGGCTTCGCGGTCGTCGCCCAGGAAGTGCGCGAACTCGCCCAACGCTCGGCGAAAGCGGCGAAGGAGATCAAGAGTCTGATCAACACCTCGGGCGAGAACGTCAAGCTGGGTGTAGGGCTGGTCGGCGAGACGGGTGCCGCGCTCGAGACCATCGTCAGCGAGGTGAAGGAGATCGACCAGCACGTCACGGCGATCGTCGAGGCCGCGCGCGAACAAATGGTCGGGCTTCAGGAGATCAACAAGGCCGTCGCTTCGATCGACCAGGGCACGCAGCAAAACGCCAGCATGGTGGAGGAGTCCTCCGCGGCCTGTCACGGTCTCAGCCAGCAAGCCGCGGCCTTGACCGAACTGTTGGGCCATTTCGACCTCAGCGACGAACGGCAGGGAGCGCAGCCCGCCGGCCGAAAAGTCACGAGGATGCCGGATTCTCCAGCCCGGCAGCTCGTCGGGAAAGTCTCCCGCGCCTTCGCGACCAATGGCAACGCGGCAGTCGACGCCAACAAGTGGGAGGAATTTTGATGGCTCCCGACATCGGAGAGGACGGCGGACCGCTCGAAATCGTCGCCTTCCGCATCAATGAGCAGGAGTTTTGCGTCCGGACCATCTCGGTCCGCGAAATCCGAGGGTGGTCGCAATCGACTCCCTTGCCGAACTCCCCGCCGGACATCCTGGGCTTGATCAACCTGCGCGGCACCATCATTCCAGTGGTCAGCATGGCCCGCAAGCTCGGAATGACCGCCACGGACCCCAATCCGCGCAGCGCCATAGTGGTGGTCGAGGTTCACGGCAAGACGCTCGGCCTTTTGGTCGACCGCCTGTCCGACATCATGACCGTCGATCATTCCAGCATCCAGCCGGTCCCCGAAATGAGCGGAGCTTACGAGAAGAGCTACGCCCAGGGGATCATCGCGCACTCGGACGGCATGATCTGCTTCCTCAACCTCGAACAGATGTTTCCGCAGGCCGTCGCGCTCGCGGAAGCGGCGTAACGCGAAACAATCCAGGAGGCCGGGCGCACACCCATGCGGCCGGCCTTTCGCCGAACACTTATCTCCTGTGCCAGCACGGCGATCAGCGGTTGCCGGAATCCAGCAGCGTATCCAGGATCGGGCACTCGGGCACATTGCCGCCCTCGCATTCCGCCGAGACCGCCACGAGCGTCCGCTCCAGGCGCTCAAGGTCGGCGATCTTGGCGCGGATGCCGTCGATATGGCGGCGGGTCAGCGCCAGAACCTCGCCGCACGTCGTGTCGCGGGCATCGGTGAGACCGAGCAATCCCCGCAATTCCTCGATCGAGAAGCCGAGTTCGCGGCCGCGCAGGATGAAGCCGAGCCGCGCCTGATCATCCGGCGCATAGAGCCGGTGACCGCCCTCTGAGCGGTCCGGAACGCCGAGCAACCCGATTTTCTCGTAGTAACGGATCGTCTCGCTGTTGCAGCTCATGCGCCTGGCCAGTTCGCCGCGCTTGAGGACCGCTCTCGCAGCTGTGATCGCCATAGCGGAAAAAACCTCTTGAACCTGTAGTCGCTACAGACCGTAGATGATGCTCGACGCGAAAGCGAGGGCCAATCAATATGAGCGACACAGCAGCCGAGATCGGACGAAAAGACGCACGACCGGCTGCCCCGGAGCGGCGCGAGGCGTGGTTCGCGGGCGGCGGTGTCGTCGGCGCGGTGCTGGCCTCGTCCTGCTGCATCGCGCCGCTGGTTCTGGTCACGCTGGGGATCAGCGGAGCCTGGATCGGCAATCTGACGGCGCTGACCCCCTACCAGCCGTATTTCGTCGCCCTGACGCTGGTGTTTCTCGGGCTCGGGTTCTGGCAGGTCTATTTCCGGCCGAAAGCGGCCTGCGCGGTCGGCGCCGCCTGCGCCCGCCCCATTGCCTCGCTGATCACGCAAAGCGCCCTTTGGATCGCCACCGTCCTGGTCATCCTGTCGATGACCAACGCCTGGTGGGCGCCGTTATTCTATTAGGAGACCACGCATGAAACGCCTGTCGAACCTTTCCCTGGCCGCCGCGATGCTGAGCGTCGCTGGACTCGGCGCGGCTCTGCTTGCCCCGACGGCGATCGCGCAAACGCGGACCGAAGCCGCTCCGGCGCTTCAGACCCAAACCTTCACGATCGAGAACATGACCTGCCCGACCTGTCCGATCACCGTCAAACTGGCGATGAGCGGGCTCGACGGCGTGACTTCGGTCGCGGTCGATCTTAACGCCCAGACGGCGACGGTGGTGTTCGATCCGGCGATGGTCACGGAGGGCGACCTCGCCGAAGCCTCGACCAACGCCGGCTACCCGGCCAAAATCACCGGAAGCTGATCCGTTATGAAAGACAGGACGCTTCTCAAGACCGGCATTGTCGGCTCGGTGATCGCGGCGATCTGCTGCTTCACTCCGGCGCTGGTGATCCTCTTCGCCTTCGCCGGGGTCTCCGCCTGGCTGGCCTTCGCCGACTATGTGCTGTTTCCGCTGCTGTTCCTGTTTGTCGGCATCACCGCCTACGCCCTCCTGCTACGCCACCGCCACAAGAAAGCCGCCTGCTGATGGAACCTCGCTCCACCCTCACCTGCCCGCAATGCGGACACCAGGAAACCGAAACCATGCCGACCGACGCCTGCCAGTTCTTTTATGACTGCAAGGGCTGTGGCGCGCTGCTCAGGCCGAATACCGGGGACTGCTGCGTCTATTGCTCCTTCGGCAGCGTGCCCTGTCCGCCGATCCAGGAAGCGCGGGCGAGCGGCGAAACCGCCGCCTGCTGCGCGAGCTAGAGTTAGCCCATGACCCAGAATTTCGACCTCATCGTGCTCGGCGTCGGCATGGCCGCCGTCAGCGCCGCCAACAAATGCGCCGCCGCCGGCTGGTCGGTCGCCGTCGTCGACGAACTGCCCTATGGCGGCACCTGCGCACTGCGCGGCTGCGACCCGAAGAAGATGCTGCGCCGGGGCGCCGAGATCATCGACGCGGCGCGACTGATGCGCGGCAAGGGCGTCGAAGCCGGCGATCTTAAGATCGACTGGGCCGATCTGATGGCGTTCAAGCGCAGCTTCACCGACGCGATGCCGGACAAGATCGAGGGCGGTCTCGACAAGAACGGCGTCAGCACGTTTCACGGCCCGGCGCGCTTCCTGAACGACAACACGATAGAGATTGGGGGCGAAATCGGTGGCGAGACCCGGCTGCAGGGCCGCCACATCCTGATCGCCACCGGCGCCGAGCCCCGGCCGCTGGAATTTCCGGGCGCCGAACACGTCATCGACAGCACGGCGTTTCTGGAGCTGGAAACGCTGCCGCGCCGCATCGTCTTCGTCGGCGGCGGCTACATCTCCTTCGAGTTCGCCCATATCGCGGCGCGGGCGGGCAGCGCGGTCCAGATCGTCCAGCGGGGCGAACGGCCGCTGAAGGGTTTTGACCCCGACCTCGTCGACAGGCTGGTCGCGCGCGGCCGTGAGGCGGGCGTCGCCGTCACCACCCGCACGGACCTCACATCGGTGGAACGGAGCGGCGACGGCTACACCGTCCATGCCGAGACCGACGGCAAGCCCACGACATTCGCCGCCGATCTCGTCGTCCACGGCGCCGGCCGCGTGGCGGCGATCGACCGGCTCGACCTTAAGGCGGCGGGGGTCGAGGCCGGCAAGGGCGGCATCCGCGTCGACCGTCATCTCAAGAGCGTTTCCAACCCGGCGGTCTTTGCCGCGGGCGATGCCGCCGACACGGACGGACCGCCGCTGACGCCGGTGGCGGTTGCCGAGGGCAAGGTCGCCGCCTCGAACATGCTGAAGGGCGATCACGCCACCGTCGACTATCGCGGCGTGCCGAGCGTCGTCTTCACGATTCCCGAGCTCGCCCGCGTCGGCATGCTGGAATCCGAGGCACGGGAGCAAGGCCGCAATGTCCGCGTGGCCTTCAACGACACCAGCGGCTGGTACTCCAATCTGCGGGTCGGCGAGACCCATGCCGCCACCAAGATCCTGATCGACGCCGACAGCGACGAGATTCTCGGCGCGCATCTGCTCGGGCCGGAATATGCCGAGATCGTCAATTTCTGCGGCCTCGCCATGCGGCTGGGACTGAAAACCCGCGACCTCAAATCGATGATCGCCGCCTACCCGTCCGTCGGCTCAGACCTCGGCTCGATGCTGTAGCGCGCCTCCCGGCGCGCGCCTATCCACGCGGGGCGAAATAGCGGGTGGCGCCGTCCTCGCCGGTGCCGGTGCGGGCAAGGCCGAGTTCGGCGAGATTGCGCAGCACCTCCTCGACATTCGCCAGCTTCCTTTTCGTCGCCTTGCCGGCAAAGGCAGCGGCGAGCTGATTGGGCAGGACCGGCTCGGGGGCGCGCGCCAGCGCGTCGCGCACGAGGCGGATCTGCTCGAAGGCGTCGGCTGGTAGCGCCGGCGGTTTGACGCCGGCCGCCACCACCGCGATTTCGGCCTCGATCTGCGTCGCGGCGGCCGGCTCGGCCACCTTGTGACCGAGTTTGGGGATCTGGTAGTCCGGCCGCAGCCAGCGGACATAGCCGCGCTTTTCCTCGGCCTGGCGCTCCAGGTTGAGCGCGACGAGACGGCTCAACAGCTCCTCCTCGGCGGCCTCCTGGTCCTCGCTCTTGAATGGCGAGGGCATCGTGGCGCCGGGCCGGCCGACGAGGCGGGTAGCCAGATCGTCCCAGCCATAGGCGGCGAAGACGGCGCGGTCGATGTCGTCGTGAATTTCCTTCAGGACGGCGATCAGCCCGGCATCGTAGATGGCGCGTTCCGCCTCGCTCAGCGGCGGAACGGCGGCGGGCTCGGCGGTTGCGCCCGGTCCTTCTCCCCGCCGGGGAGAAGGAC
>DRFF01000008.1 GCA_011050685.1 Aurantimonas coralicida | reverse complement strand
TCGCGCCGTGGCTTCTCGACGGCGCGATGGATGGCGAGGCTTTCCTTGTCTACGTTCAAAAGGTGCTGGCGCCGACGCTTGTCCCCGGCGACACCGTGGTGATGGATAACCTTCCCGCGCATAAGGTCGCCGGTGTCAGAGAGGCCATCGGGGCAGCCGGAGCGCAGCTTCGATACCTTCCGCCCTATTCGCCGGATTTCAACCCGATCGAGATGGCATTCGCCAAGATCAAGGCGTTCCTCAGAAAGCTGGCAGCCCGCACGATCCCTGGCTTGTTTGAGGCCGTGGGGCTGGCGCTCGACATCTTCAAGCCGGACGAATTCCGAAACCTCTTTGCCCATGCCGGATATGACCCGGATTAAGGTGAAACCGCTCTAGGATGAGCGATAGGCGCGGCCGAAAACGTGCCGACATGCTTCGCCTTAGCATCATCGCAGGCGACGGTGAAACACCGCGGCGGGAAAGGCGCGCGCAACGACGCGTCGCTCAGCCCTCGTAGCGTTCCCAGCCCTTGGGCATCAGGTGCTCCTGCGGCTGAAACCGGATCTTGTAGTCCATCTTCGACGAGCCGTTCACCCAATAGCCGAGATAGAGATAGGGCAGCCCAAGCTTCCTGGTCTGCTCGATATGGTCGAGGATCATGTAGGTCCCCAGGCTTCGGGCTTTCTGCCCCGGCTCGAAGAACGAGTAGACCATCGACATTCCGTCCCCCATCACGTCGCTCAGCGCGACGCCGACGAGGTCGCCGTCCGAGCGGTCGCTGAAGAACGAATCCGGCCCCCGCAGGCGATATTGGATGAGACGCGTGTCGACCTGGCTGTCCTCGACCATCATGGCGTAGTCCAGAACGCTCATCTCCGACATCCCGCCATGGGTATGCCGGTCTTCGAGATAGCGGCGGAACAGCGAATACTGTTCGCTTGATGGAGCCGGCACACCCATCCGGCCGACCAGATCCTGATTGCGGGCCATGATCCGGCGCATCGAGCGGCTCGGCTTGAACTCGTCGACCAGTATGCGGACGGAAATGCAGGCCCGACACGATTCGCAGGCCGGCCTGTAGGCGATGTTCTGGCTGCGCCGGAACCCGCCCTGGCTCAGGAGATCGAGTAGACCCGGGGCGCGCTCGCCGACGAGGTGCGTAAAGACTTTCCGCTCGGCCTGACCTCTGAGATACGGGCAGGGGGAGGGCGAGGTGAGGAAGAACTGCGGCGTTTGCGGATGATGAACTGTCACTGCCGTCGCGCCCCCCTCATAGGCCATAATACCACGGTGCCACGATCGAGAATGTTAACCACACGAGGATCACAAGGGGAACACCGGCTTTGGCGAAGTCGATGAAGCGATAGCGCCCCGGCCCCATGATCAGCAAGTTGGTCTGATAGCCGATCGGTGTTGCGAAGGACGCGTTGGCGGCGAAGATGACGCAGGCGAGAAACGCTTCCGGCGATGTTCCCAGTCGCCGCGACAGATCGAGTGCGATCGGCGTGAATAGAACGGCGGTGGCGTTGTTTGATAGCACATTCGTCATGATCGCGATCACCAGGAACAGTCCGGACAGGATCGCCGCGGTGGATAAGCCAGCCAGCGCCGTCATGGCGGTCTCTGCGATCATTGCGGCGCCGCCCGTCCGTTCGAGCGCCACCGCAGCGGCGATCGAGGCGCCGATCAACATGAATATCGATCGATCGAACGCGCGCGCCGCTTCGCCGACCGTCAGGCACCCGGTGGCGACCATTAGGAGGGCGCCGACGACGGCGAGCACCTCGATGGGAAGGGCGCCGGTCGCCGCCATGAGAACGATGGCGAAGAAGATGGAGGCGGCAAGGCCCGCCTTGGCGCTTTGCGGAATCGTCTGGGCGGAATATTCCAGCAGCAGCAGGTCGTGGTTGCCCTTCAGCTTCGCGATCGCGCTTGCTTGTCCGCAAAGCAGCAAGGTGTCGCCGGGCTCCAGCCTGATTTCCGACAGCGCCGAGCGCGCCATACGGCTCTTGCGCTGCAAGCCGAAGAGCGTGATGCCGAACTGGGTGCGCAGACCCGAATATTGCATCGTGCGGCCGGCATAGCGCGAACCTGGCGCGACCACGGCCTCGGCCATCACCATGTCGGGGCCAATCTTGTTGGTCTGGTCGCCCAGGGTTTCCGCCGAGGGATCCAGCGTCTTGACCGTCAGATTGCCTGTGGACAGCGCCTTGGAAAAAGCGCGCCGGGTCGCCGTCACGATCAGGCGGTCGCCGACCGCCAGCGTGATGTCGTCGAAGGGTGGCAGGATCGTTCGTTCGCCGCGCAGGATCATGCGCGGCATCAGATCGCCGAGACCGGGGAAGAGGCCCGCTCTCGCCGTGAGCCACTCGAAGGCGTGGCCTTCGGTAATATCGATTTCGCCGAGGAACTGCTTGCCGCCCGAATCCGCGACGCGGCCTTCCGATCCCTGGCGCGGCGTGAGAATGCGCGGCATGAACCCGATCACGTAAATTCCGCCGACAACAGCGATTGCAAGCCCCGGCACGGTGATATCGAAAAAGCCGATCTCGATGCCGGAACGGGCGGCGACGCCCGCGACCAGAAGGTTGGTGGACGAACCGATCAGCGTCGTCATGCCGCCGAGAATCGACAGGAAGGACAATGGCATGAAGACATGGGCCGGCGGGATGCCCCGCTGGGTCGCGAGCATCGTCAGGATCGGGATGAAGATGACGACGACGGGAGTGTTGTTGAGGAATGCGGACAGCAAGGCCGCGCTGAGCAGCACCACCGCGGTGGCGCGCCCGCCGACAGTACCCCCGATTCGGGTTAGCCACTGCGTCGGTCGCGCCATCGCGTCGGTGGCAAAAAGCCCTTGTCCGACAATCAGCAACGCCAACACCGTGATCAACGCCGGATTGGAAAATCCCGAAAGCAGGTCGCCGCTCGTGACCGCGAAGCCCGCGGCATCCCGGTATGGCGCGACCGCGAAGAGAAGCAGGAAGGCGCTGAGCGAGGCCGCTGCGACGGCTTCGATCGGCCATCGCTCCCATGCATAGCCGATCACGCTCGCCAGAATGAGGAGATAGGTGGCCCAGACGTGTATCGAATCCATGTGGCGCCGCGTTCCGTTGACCGCGGAACCTTATCGTTCTCCGCCCCCTTGTTGGCAACCTGCGTCTATCCGGCTCATCGTTGGGCGACGATCACCGGACGCGAATTCAGGCCGCCACCCGTGCTGGCGCTGCCTGCCGGACATTGCCGCCGGGGTGGCCGCTACGAGTGCGGGATCAGCGGTCGCGAACGACGACCGTGCCCAGCAGAAGATCGTGCAGTAGCTGCTTGCGAGCGGTGAACACGCTGACCAGCAGAACAAGCGGGGTCAGGATCGAGGCCGAGGCCCAGAACAGCACGCCGTGAAGAACAGCGACGGCAGGATCGACACGTTCGCCGTCGAGGCGGGCGACATGGACGCCGGCAAAACGCATGCCCGGTGTTGCCTGCCGGTGTCCGCCCATGGTGAAGCCGATATAGGCGATCGCGATCACTGGCAGCAGCACCGCATAAAGGCCCCAGGCGATTCCCAGAGTGACGATGCCGAGCAGGAAGACCAGAACCGCGGCTGGAACCGACAGGAAAAGGACCAACGCATAGTCGATGACGAAAGAAGCGATTCGTCGCGTCCGCACGCCTTCATAGAGACGAGGCAGATCCAGATCGGTGGTCGAAAAATCCTTCGACGGGTTTGCGGTTCGGTCCATCGGGGCGGGCCCTCTGTCATACCAGATCACGATGAAATCGGATCGATTCGATCCAATTCCATGAACGTGATCGATTCCAGTCAGTCGGCGCGGAATGCGAGCGGAAAACCGGTTCACACTTTTACTCATTCCGCGCTGGTTGCGTGAGGCTGAGATGGGGACCGCGACGCGATGGCGCAACGTTGCGCCATTTTCCCGAAGGACGGCTCAGCGACAGCGCAGCATTTCGGCGACTTTTGGCGAGAAATAACTGAGCACGCCGGCGGCACCCGCCCGTTTGAAGGCGGCAAGGCTCTCCATCATCGCCCGATCGCCGTCGAGCCAGCCATTCTGCGCCGCCGCCACGATCATCGCGTATTCGCCCGACGTCTGATAGGCGAAGGTCGGCACGCCGAGTTCGCCCGCCAGCCGAGCGACGATGTCGAGATAGGGCATGCCCGGCTTGACCATGATCATGTCGGCGCCCTCGGCAATATCCTGCGCCGCCTCGCGAATCGCTTCGTCGGAATTGCCGCAATCCATCTGGTAGGTCCGCTTGTCGCCCTTGAGCATTGAGCCCGAGCCGACAGCGTCGCGAAACGGCCCGTAGAAGGCCGAGGCGTATTTCGCCGCGTAGGACATGATCAGTGTATCGCGATGGCCGGCCGCGTCGAGTGCCGCGCGGATGCAGGCGACGCGGCCATCCATCATGTCGGAGGGGCCGATGATGTCGCAGCCGGCCTCCGCCTGAACGACCGCCTGGCGGCAGAGCATGTCCACCGTTTCGTCGTTGAGGATGCGCTCGCCCTCGAGCAGGCCGTCATGGCCGTGGCTCGTGTAAGGATCGAGGGCGACGTCGCAAAGGATGCCCACTTCGGGTACGGCGGCCTTGATCGCTCGGGTCGCCGTGCATACAAGATTGGCGTGGTTGAGCGCCTCCGAACCACCTTCGTCGCGCCTCGATGCGTCGGTGTAGGGAAACAGCGCGACGACCGGGATGCCGAGATCGCGGGCCTCACGCGCGGCATCGACGCAGTCTTCCACCGAGAGACGGAACACGCCCGGCATCGAGGGCACGGCTTGCGGCTCGCCGTCACCGTCGCGCACGAAAATCGGCCAGATCAGGTCATCGACCCCAATGGCGGTCTCCCGAACCAGA
The DNA here is from genome assembly GCA_011050685.1 of Aurantimonas coralicida. Lineage (GTDB taxonomy): Bacteria > Pseudomonadota > Alphaproteobacteria > Rhizobiales > Rhizobiaceae > Aurantimonas > Aurantimonas coralicida_A. Next base: position 6,060 of record DRFF01000008.1, on the reverse strand, counting down.
CGTCGGGACCAATCCGCCTGCCGCAGCCGCCGCATTCTCAAGCCGCCGGTCACGGTGTCGATACGTTCACTTATCGAAGAAAGGGAACCGCTTGGCTGACTCATGGAACGTCCGTCCTTTGTTCGTTCTTGATCTCGCGCGATCATATGCGCCGGTTTCTCACCTGGTGCTGCGGACAAGGACCCACGCGGCGCCAACTCGGATTTGCCTATGCTCTCAGGGACGGGAGTTCAAGATTGACGGGGTCACCCGAGCGACCATAGGGTCCGGCCACGAACAGGCATGCCGCAAAATCCTGGCCATCGGTATCGATCGTCGACCGTTTTCCCGGGGCGATCGCGGAAGGGTTGCGTTCGCGGGCCGAGCAGGCCGGGAAAGGCAGATGTGACAATCGAACTTGCGCCGCAACACAAGGCCAGGAGCCTGAATCGCAACTTGACGACGTGGCTTTGCCGTTTGTCGGCATTTGCCATGTTCGTTGCTGGTGTGGGCTATTGGATTCGGCTCGTCGGCATTGAAGCCGGCCCCCTCGCGCGCTTCGACCTGATGCCGATCTGGTGGAAGATGGCGGCCCCGACACTGGCGGTGCTTTATCCGGTCGCCGGTATCGGGCTGTGGATGGCGGTCGGCTGGGGATCGGTCGTCTGGGTCCTGATCGCGATCGTCGAAGCAGTCATGTATCTCGGCTTTCCCGAGCTCTTCGGCTCCGAGCTGCTCCGGCTCGGATTTCATGTATCGGGTTTGTCCCTGCTGGGAATTCTGCGTCTCATGGCGTGGCGGGAGGGGCGGCTGGCCCGCGGCTACTGAGCCGCCAAGAGACGTCTTGTTAAGCAAAAAAATTGTTCGGGCAATCGTAAGCTTGCATTAAGCCTGCGGTTTAAGTCGAATTTTAGATGCACCGCGTAGGTTGGGTCTCAAGATGGAGTCGAAAAAGAACATCCATCAAGACAACAGCGGAGCAATACTATGAATGCGCAGATCAAGAGTGAAATCGCCACGCAGCCCTCGGCGAAGAACGAACTGAAGTCGCTTTATCTCGAGACGTTGCAACTGGTCGAGCGGCTGCATCGGCGGCTGCTGGATGTCATCAAGGACGAGTTCGATCGCAACGGCCGCACCGACATCAATGCCGTGCAGGCGTTGCTGCTCTTCAATATCGGCGACTCCACGCTGACCGCTGGCGAATTGCGCAGCCGGGGCTTCTATCTGGGCTCCAACGTCTCCTACAATCTCAAGAAGCTGGTCGACCTCGGCTTCATCAATCATCAGAAGTCGCGGGTGGACCGCCGCGCCGTCCGCGTTTCGCTCACCGAAGCGGGTATGGCCGTCGCAGCGATCGTCGCGGAACTCTATGATCGCCACATCGGCTCCATCGACAAGGTCGGCGGACTCGACGAGCAGGAATTCCAGAAGATGAACCGGTCGCTGCAACGGCTCGATCGCTTCTGGAACGATCAGATTCTCTACCGCCTCTGATCCCGACGGCACGTAGCTCGACCGTCGCAGACGGCGCATTGGCGCCGTCGCGGGACGGCTGACACGGTGCTCAGCTCCTTGGCTGCGGCACGATGCGCATGTAGGGCTTGGGCGCCTTCCAGCCCTGCGGATAGATTTTCTCGGCCTCTTCGTTCGAGACCGAGCCGGCGATAATGACATCGTCGCCGGGCTTCCAATTGGCCGGAGTGGCGACACGGTGCGCGGCGGTCAATTGGAGTGAGTCGATCACCCGCAGCACCTCGTCGAAATTGCGTCCCGTACTCATCGGGTAGACCAGGATCAGCTTGATCTTTTTGTCCGGCCCGATGACGAAGACATTGCGCACAGTCTGGTTGTCCGCCGGCGTGCGCCCTTCGGACGTCCCCGTGACCCTCGCCGGAAGCATTCCGTAAAGCTTGGCAACCTCTAGATTGGGATCGCCGATCATCGGATAATTGGGTGCGAAGCCCTGCGTCTCCTTGATGTCCTCCGACCACTTGGCATGCTCGGCGACAGGATCCACGCTCAGGCCGACAACCTTTACGTCGCGCTTATCGAATTCGCCCTTGATCCTCGCCATGTAGCCAAGCTCGGTGGTGCAGACGGGCGTGAAGTTTTTCGGATGCGAGAACAGCACGCACCAGGAATCGCCGATCCATTCGTGGAACCTGATGGGTCCCTCGGTGGTGTCGGCCTCGAAGTCGGGTGCGGTCTCGTTGATCATCAGCGACATGACGTCCTCCATGGATCGATGTGCCAGCGGCAACAAAGGTAACGGCGCCCAGCCGTGCTCCGTGGCCTGACGTCCCTGACATTCGTAACGCCAGCCGGCATTTTCCTGATGAGCCCGAGGGCTCAGAGTTGCGGTCAGAATAGCACACTCAGACTGAATAGCGGAGCTTGCGCCGTCGAAGATTGTCCCTATCCGCCGCGCGATCGCCAGCGCTTCACGCTTTGGCCATATTGCGATGTCTTACCCGAGATGACGCAGAGGAGCGGCGCCCTGCGCCGACGCTTGGCGACCTGAAAGCCATCCTCACAAGGGTGACCGGGTCGCGCTGAGCGACGAACCAGATTGACGAGGGGATCTCATGGCTAAAGCAACCGATCGGCTTCACGGAAAACGCCTGACGCGCCGGAACTTCGTTCTCGGCACGGCCGCGGCCAGCGCAGCGTTGATGCCGGGCACCGTTTTGGCCCAGAATGCCCTGAGCGATCTCCTTCAGGCGCCAAGCCGTGGCAATTGGGACGATCAATTCGACACGCGCGGCACCAATGTCCGCGAGGTCGCCTCCAATTCACCCACGCTGTCGTCAAACACCGTCGCGTCGATGCAGGCCGCTATGGCCAACTACCAGCAGATCGTCCAGATGGGCGGATGGCCGATGGTGCCCGATGGTCAGCCAATGCGCCTCGGTGTCCAGTCACCCGCCGTTGTCGCGCTGCGTCAGCGTCTTGCGGTCTCCGGCGATCTGGCGGCCGGCGCCGGTGCATCGCAGGCCTTCGACACCTATGTCGACGCGGCTGTGAAACGCTTCCAGGCGCGCCACGGGCTGCCGGCCGACGGGGTCGCGTCGACCCATACCTACAAGGCGATGAACGTTCCGGCCGACCTGCGTCTCGGTCAGTTGCAGACGAACATAACGCGGATCGAGTCAAAGCTTGGCGAGCTTGCCGACCGCTTCGTCATGGTCAACATTCCGGCTGCTTCGATCGAGGCGGTCGAGAACGGGCAAGTGGTCCAGCGCCATACCGCCATCGTCGGCAAGGTCGATCGCCAGACCCCGATCCTGACGTCCAAGATCACCAATCTCAATCTCAACCCGTATTGGCATGCGCCCGCTTCGATCGTGCGCCGGGATATCATTCCGCTGATGCGCAAGGATCCGACCTATCTGGAGCGCAACGCCATCCGGATCTTCGACGGTAGCGGCAACGAGATCCCGCCCCAGTCGATCGACTGGAATACCGACGAGGCGGTGAAATATCTGCTCCGTCAGGATCCAGGCAAGATCAACGCGATGGCATCGGTGAAGATCAACTTCCCGAACCCGCACGCGGTCTACATGCACGACACGCCGCAACAGAGCCTGTTTTCCGAACTGCTACGCTTCGAATCCTCCGGTTGCGTGCGGGTGCAGAACGTGCGCGATCTTATCGTCTGGATCGCCCGCGACGTGCCGGGCTGGGATCGCCAGCGCATCGAACGGGTGATCGCATCGCGTGAGCGCGAGGATATCAACCTGACCACGACCATCCCGGTCTATTTCAGCTATTTCACCGCCTGGGCGACCGATCCGTCTGTGGTGCAGTTCCGTGACGACATCTATCAGCGGGATGGGGCGCAGCAGCTTGCGATGGGCGATGTCAACGCGACCGCCTACGCCGCCAACGAGCAGAACCCCTACGCCCGGGGCGAGGACGGCTACTGACCCCCCGCCACGCTCCAGACGTAGATGAGTGACGTATTTTTTTGGGCCGGGGGCAACAGTCTCCGGCCCGTTTGCGTTGTTTGTTGCCGCATTGGTCTGGCGGAATGGCTGTGATATGGCCAGATCGGACATTTCAAAGGCGGCGCGCGCCTGCCTTGCCTCTGAGGAGAGAACACGAATGAGCCAGGTTTCCGGCGCCGTTGCCCCGTCTGATTTCGAGGACTTCTTCACCGCGACGCTGGCGGAACGGGATCCGGATGTAGCTGGCGCAGTACGCCAGGAACTCTCTCGCCAGCAGCACGAGATCGAGTTGATCGCGTCGGAAAACATCGTCTCGCGTGCGGTTCTCGAGGCCCAGGGTTCGGTCCTGACCAACAAATACGCCGAGGGTTATCCGGGGCGGCGCTATTATGGCGGCTGCGAATTCGTGGACATCGTCGAGGATCTCGCGATCGAGCGCGCCAAGCAGCTCTTCGGGTGCGCCTACGCGAACGTCCAGCCGAATTCCGGCAGCCAAGCCAACCAGGCTGTGTTGCTGGCGCTGTCGAAGCCCGGCGACACGCTGCTCGGAATGAGTCTGGACGCCGGCGGTCACCTGACCCATGGCGCCAAGCCCAATCTGTCGGGACGCTGGTTCAATGCCGTCCAGTACGGTCTCGATCTCGACACCGGCCTGATCGACTACGATCAGGTCGAGGCTCTCGCGACCGAGCATAAGCCGGCGGTCATCGTCGCCGGCGGTTCGGCCTATTCCCGCCGCATCGACTTCGCGCGCTTCCGCGCCATCGCCGACAAGGTGGGAGCCTATCTGTGGGTCGACATGGCTCATTTCGCTGGCCTCGTTGCCGGCGGCCAGCATCCGAGCCCGTTCCCGCATGCCCATGTCGCCACCTCCACGACCCACAAGACCTTGCGTGGTCCGCGCGGCGGCATCGTGGTGACCAATGACGAGGCGATCGCCAAGAAAATCAATTCAGCGATCTTTCCCGGCCTGCAGGGTGGCCCCCTGATGCATGTGATCGCCGGCAAGGCGGTGGCTTTCGGGGAGGCTCTGACGCCGGAGTACAAGTCCTATATCAAGGCGGTGGCGGACAACGCCAAGGCCCTTGCCGAGACGTTGCGCGAGGGCGGTGTCGACATCGTTTCCGGCGGTACCGACACGCATTTGATGCTGGTCGATCTGCGACCCAAAAACCTGACCGGCAAGGATTCCGAACGGGCGCTTGGCCGGGCCAACATCACCTGCAACAAGAATGGCGTCCCGAACGATCCGCAGAAGCCGACGATCACCTCCGGCGTCCGTCTCGGAACGCCGGCCGCGACGAGCCGCGGCTTTGGCGTGCAGGAATTCCGCGAGGTTGGCCGGATGATCGTCGAGGTGCTGGACGGTTTGGCGAGCGCCAATTCCGAGGAGGGCAACGCGGCGGTCGAGGCGGCGGTGAAGGACAGGGTCATCGCATTGACCGATCGCTTTCCGATCTACCCGAACCTCTGAGGCTCGCGCGCCCGCGGATCCAGAACCCACCGAATTTCATCGGGCGTCCGGCGGCAGAGACTGGACGCCGTTACAAGTAACGAGGGCCCATGCGCTGCCCCTATTGCGGCTCGCAGGATAGTCAGGTCAAGGATTCGCGGCCGGCCGAAGACGGCGGCGCGATCCGCCGCCGGCGCGTCTGCCCCGATTGCAACGGTCGCTTCACCACCTTCGAACGCATCCAGCTCCGCGAGCTTCAAGTCCTGAAGAAGTCGGGCAAGAAAGTTCCGTTCGATCGCGACAAGCTGGCCCGATCGATCGAAGTGGCCTTGCGCAAGCGACCCGTCGAAGCGGAGCGAATCGAACGCTTGATCTCGGGAATCGTCCGTCGTCTCGAACAGTCCGGGGAGCAGGATATTCCGTCCGATACGATCGGAGAGATGGTGATGGAAGCGTTGAAGGAGCTCGACGACGTCGCCTTTGTCCGTTTCGCATCGGTCTACCGTGATTTCCGCGAGGCCAAGGATTTCCAGTCGTTGATCGGCGAACTGGCCCTGGCGGATCCGGCGGGTAAAACCGGGGAGCCTCAATGATCGTCGATCGGATCAGGCTCGGCCGATGACAGCGGCATCGCCAATCGGGCTGCCGGCGGGGAGTGCGGCCACCGCCGCGGATCAC
>DRFF01000007.1 GCA_011050685.1 Aurantimonas coralicida | reverse complement strand
GTTCACGACACAAGTTTAGCGTATCAGGGTAGCCGGGGCGGGGCCATTCGAACCGGCGGCCCACAGGGCCGCACCGCCAGCGACCCGATCAAGGGGACCGAATGATCACGTCAGAGCCGCAGCAGCGGGACACGAGGCAGGGGCTGTGGGCGGTTCCGGAGGTCTCGCTCGCCCTGTTCTCCTTCGCCTTCCATTTCATTTGGGAGTTCCTGCAGATTCCGACCTTTGAGGGAATGGCGGAGCTTCGGCACTGGGAGGGCGTGAAGGTCTGCACCTACGCCACCATCGGCGATGTGGGGATCGCCCTGGCCGCCTTCTGGATTACCTCGCTCGCCGCGCGCACGCGACATTGGATAATCGACAAGAAGGCATGGCAGCTGCTGGTCTTCCTGGCCGTCGGCCTCGCCATCACTGTCGGCCTCGAATTCTATTACGTCGAAATATCCAACCGCTGGTCCTATTCCGAGCTGATGCCGCTGGTGCCGCCATTCGGAACCGGTCTCTCGCCGCTGCTTCAATGGATTGTCGTGCCGCTGCTGGTCGTCGAGCTGACCCGGCGAAATCTCTTGGGCACGTCGAGGATCGCGACAAGACGATGAGCGCATTCTGACGTTCGCCGGCGACCTGTCCGGCGCCTGTCCAAACCAGGATGGCCGCCCTTCCAAGCGCGCCGTTCGCCTCCCGAGACGACGGCCGAGGCAACATCCGCTTCCTTGGCGGCGTCGCCTTCTTGCCGTCGCGCGGTGGCGGCCCGCCCGGCACTCCGCCGGATGCGGGCGACGTCTTTTCCAGCCGCGTGGCCGCCGACATTCGGGCTCGGTTAGATGACGACCACCCGTGCGCCGACCGGAACCCGGTTATAGAGATCGATCACGTGATCGTTGATCATCCGGATGCAGCCATTGGAGACGGACCGTCCAATCGACCAGGGCTCGGTCGTGCCGTGGATCCTGTAATAGGTGTCGCGCTTGCCGCGATAGAGATAGAGCGCGCGGGCGCCAAGCGGGTTTCTCGGTCCACCGGGAACGCCGCTGGCATAGCGTGCATACTTCCCCGGCTCGCGGCGGATCATGTTCTTGGTCGGCGTCCAACTCGGCCACTTGGCCTTGCGTCCGATCCGCGCAGATCCCTTGAAGGCGCGTCCCGCCTTGCCGACACCGACGCCGTAGCGTCGCGCCAGACCATCGCCGAGAACCAGGTAGAGAAAATGGTTGCGCGGATCGACCACGATCGTGCCCGCTTGGTAGCCACCGAACTTCACGGTTTGGGGCAGGTATTTCGGATTGAGCTGGAATGCCTTGCGGGGACCGTGGGCCAGAGCCGGCATCGCGGACGTCAGCAAGCCGCCAAAGCCAGCCAGAAGAAGAGCACGTCTTGAGAGCATTTTCGTCATCCTGATCATCTAGTCGTCGAAGGGAGCGGAACACCGCGGTGGATGTCCGAAGTGGGGACGTCAGCTGATCGGAGGACGGAATAAGCCAGTACGGCTTCCTGAAGCGGCCGAGAAGGCAATGACGAAAAGCCGCTCCCGCCCGTCGTCAGGGATCACAGCGGTGATTGCGGACAGGGTGGCCCCGCAATCCAAGGGACAGTGGGGCGCCCCGTGCCAAGCCCTGATTTCGTTGTCGCAGCAATCCGCGGCCGCGGCGACACCGTCGCCGTCATCAGTCGTTGCCGACGAAACATTCGCGACGATCGAGCCGCCATGGGCGGCATTCCCGGCCACGGTGACCGCGATGCCTTTAGGCGTCGCCGCCAATATCGTCACGAGCAGGATAAGGAACAACAGCCTCATGCGCCGCACGGTAACAGTACCTGCTTAAGTATTCCCTATCCAAGCACATCAATGAATCGTGAATTTCGCGAATTCCGGCCGCTTCGGGATTATTCGATCCCGTTGGCGCGTTGTAGCGCGCGGACATAGGCGGCGATCTGGCTGACGCTCTTCGGCGATATCCCTTCGATCGGCGGCATACTGCCGAAACCCCAGTGATGATCACGCACGCCGTTCTCCACGGCCAGTTGGAAAGCAGCGTCGGCGTGATGGTTAGGTTCGTAGATCTTATGGACAAGGGGAGGGGCCGTACCGCTTTTTCCTGCGGCGCTGGTTCCGTGGCAGGTTGCGCAGTTCGTATTGAAAAGCGCCTCGCCCCTCGTTTCGACGGCGCTCAGTTCCGGCACGGTCACGTCCGCCAGCGCCGCCCCCAGGCCGGCCTCGTCCGCGCCGCGACCGTCGAGACGCCACCAGATGGCAAGGGCCGTGACCACGAGAACGATCGTTAGAATGAGCGCGCGATTTTTCATCAGGGATCCTCTGCTCTGCCGATGTCCGACCGGGTAGGGGACCCCGGCCGGTGAGGTCAAGGTCTCTTTGGTCCGCTACTCCAACTCGGCCTCGCTTCCGAGCGGCTGGATCCGAGCGACGCGTTGAAGCTTGCGCCCAGATCGGCCCGCCAGCTCATGGCGTGATCGCAACCTTGAGCACGCCGTCGCGCTGGTTGGCGAACAGCTCGTAAGCCTGCTCGATCTGGTCGAGGCCGTAGCGGTGGGTGACCAACGCGCCGAGGTCTACGCGGTCGGATTCGATCACGTTCATCAGGCGGCGCATGCGATCCTTTCCGCCGGGACACAGCGAGGTGACGATGGTGTTGTCACCTAGCCCGGCGTGGAACGCACCGAGCGGGATGGTGAGATCGGAGGAATAGACGCCGAGGCTGGACAACGTGCCGCCCGGCCGCAGAACGCGCAGACAGCTTTCGAAGGTCTTCTGCGTGCCGAGCGCCTCGATCGCAACGTCGACGCCGCGTCCGCCGGTGATCTTCATGATCTCGTCGACGGGATCGGCCGTCTTGAAGTCGATGACGACGTCGGCGCCGAGTTTCTTGGCGATGTCGAGGCGTTCGGGAACCGTGTCGACCCCAATGATCAGGCCGGCGCCGCGCATTCTGGCGCCCGCCGTCGCGCAGAGGCCGATCGGCCCTTGGGCGAAGACGACGACGATGTCGCCGATCTGGATGTTGCCCCGTTCGGCACCGCCGAAGCCGGTGGACATGATGTCCGGACACATCAGCACCTGTTCGTCGGTCAGCC
>DRFF01000006.1 GCA_011050685.1 Aurantimonas coralicida | reverse complement strand
TCGCGCCGTGGCTTCTCGACGGCGCGATGGATGGCGAGGCTTTCCTTGTCTACGTTCAAAAGGTGCTGGCGCCGACGCTTGTCCCCGGCGACACCGTGGTGATGGATAACCTTCCCGCGCATAAGGTCGCCGGTGTCAGAGAGGCTATCGCGGCAGCCGGAGCGCAGCTTCGATACCTTCCGCCCTATTCGCCGGATTTCAACCCGATCGAGATGGCATTCGCCAAGATCAAGGCGTTCCTCAGAAAGCTGGCAGCCCGCACGATCCCTGGCTTGTTTGATGCCGTGGCGCTGGCGCTCGACATTTTCAAGCCGGACGAATTCCGAAACCTCTTCGCCCATGCCGGATATGACCCGGATTAAGGTGAAACCGCTCTAGGCATCGACATGGAGGCTGGCCGCCGACTCGGCGCGACCCTCGCCCTCTCTCACGGTCTCGACCTCGGCAGAGGGCGCGGACTTGGGCTGTAATCTTTCCTATTTGCCGCCGTTTCCATCCGGCGCCGCGACGATTCCCCGAACCCTCTTGCGCCCCGGCAAGGGCCTGTCCTGACTGGACAAAGAGCCGTCAGAACCGCCAGCCGGAGGCATCGCATCCATGCCCGCACCAGACCGTATCGTCCGCCTGAATACCGTCCTCGCCCGGACGGGCCTATCCCGCTCCACCATCTATCGAAAGATCGCTGAGACTACGTTCCCCGCCCAGATCAGAATCAGCATCAACGGAGCCGGTTGGCGGGAGTCCGATATCAATCGCTGGGTTGCCGATCCTGTCAGGTGGCGGCCGGAAGCCGAAACCGATGAGTTCCGGTAAGGCCGGCGCACGTCCTGGTCGAGAGCACGACCGGGACGATGATGACGGCGGGGACAAAATATCCCGGTCCCGGCACGCCAAAAGAGCCCCCGCGGCGTCGGAGCAGCTTGAGGACCTGCTGGGCTATCCTTGGCCGTTCCCCGGCAGACCGACCAAGCACGACCTCAGAACATGGACCGTCACCGACGACTGGCCCGATCCCGTTCCGGTCACGGAAGCCGAGATCGAGGTGTTCGAGCGATGGTTCGGCGACCTGTTCGATGAGCTGTTCGGCCCATCCGATCCTTGATAGTTCCGGCAATATGCCGTATTTAACCGAGGAAGGAGATCAGCCATGCCCAGACCCGCAAGTGAAGTCGAAACCGCCCGCCTTGAGGCGCGCGTTCCCGTCCATGTCTATGAGCAGATGCAGCGCGCGGCCAGGCTGCGCGGCATGACGCTGACCGGCTATCTCATCGCGACGGCGGGGGAGGATGCCCGCCGCACGGTCGAGGAAGTCGACGTGCTGCGTCTGGCCGCCGAGGATCAGGTGCGCTTCGCCCAAGCGCTGATTGACCCGCCCGCGCCGAATGCCCGTCTGAAGCGCGCCGCGAAAGGCCATGCCGACCTGATCGCGCCCCGGTGAGTGCAAGGTTTGCGATAGAGGCACTTTCCAAGGCCCACCAGCGCAAATCGTTCTCGTGCGGCAACGAGCGGATCGACCGCTACTTCCGCGAGACGATCACGCAGGACATAAAGCGGCGCTACGCGACCTGCTTTGTTGCCCGCGACCTTGAGACGGACCAAATCGCAGGCTTCTACACACTGTCATCGAGCAACGTGCCGCTAACGGCCGTGCCCGAGCCGTTGGCGAAGCGTCTGCCACGTTATCCGACCGTTCCGGCGGTGCTGATCGGCTGGCTTGGCCGCGACCAGTCCTTTGCCGGGCTTGGACTCGGCGAGGCGCTGCTGTTCGACGCGATCAAAACGATCACTGAGGCGCCGATTGGCGCTCATGCCATATTCGCCGACGCCATCGACGGGAAGGCCGTGGCCTTCTACGCCGCGTTCGGCTTTATGTCGCTGATTGATCGACCGAATACCCTCTACCTTCCTGTTGCCACTGCACAGCACCTTTTGTCGGGAGAAAGGCCATGACAACCTCAAGCGATGGCAAATCTCTGCCTCGTGTAATGCAGCGCGCAGCGTTGTATCTGCGCGTTTCGACGGCACGTCAGGCCGAGCATGATGTTTCCATTCCCGATCAGAAGCGGCAGGGCGAGGCTTATTGCGAGTCGCGGGGCCTGCAACTGGTCGAAACCTTCATCGAACCCGGCGCATCGGCGACCAACGACCGCCGTCCGGAGTTCCAGCGCATGATCGAGGCGGGAACGTCGAAGCCCGCGCCCTTCGATGTCGTCGTGGTCCATTCATTTAGTCGGTTCTTTCGCGATCAATTCGAGCTTGAGTTCTATGTCCGCAAGCTCGCCAAGAACGGCGTCAAGCTCATCTCCATCACGCAAGAGATGGGCGACGATCCGATGCACGTCATGATGCGCCAGATCATGGCGCTGTTCGACGAGTATCAGTCCAAGGAGAACGCCAAGCATGTGATGCGGGCCTTGAAGGAGAATGCCCGGCAGGGCTTCTGGAACGGCTCGCTGCCGCCTATCGGCTACCGTGTCGTCGCAGCCGAGCAGCGTGGAGCCAAGACCAAGAAGAAGCTGGAGATCGACCCGCTACACGCCGACACGGTGCGGCTGATCTATCGTCTTGCGCTGGAAGGGGACGGCACCACCGGCCAGATGGGCGTCAAGAACATCGTCTCCTACCTCAACAGCCGCCGCATCTTCACCCGCGACGGCGGACGCTGGGGTATCGGGCAGGTCCACCGCATTCTGACGCGCCGCACCTATATGGGCGAGCATGAGTTCAACAAGCGTAGCAAGTCCAAGGAACTGAAGCCGGCCAGCGAGATCGTGACGGTTCCGGTCCCGCCGATCATCGACCGGGAGACGTTCGATGCGGTGCAGGCGCGACTCAAGGCGCGCAACCCCAAGGTCATGCCCGCCCGCGTCATCAGCGGACCGACCATGCTCACCGGCCTGATCCATTGCGCCAAATGCGGTGGGGCCATGACGATCCGCACCGGCAAGGGCGGGCGCTACCGCTATTACGCCTGCTCGATGAAGGCGCGGCAGGGACAAACCGCCTGCGAGGGCATGGCCGTGCCGATGGAGAAGCTGGACGATCTGGTCGCCGATCACCTCGAGAGCCAGCTTCTTCAGCCCGAGCGGCTGGAAACCATCCTCGCAAGCGTGCTCGACCGGCGGCAGGAGCAATCCGAGCGCCGCCGCGACCATATCGCCGAACTGAACAAGCGGGCCGCCGAATCGGAACTGCGGCTCAAGCGTCTCTACGACGCCATAGAGGCGGGCGTGGCCGACATCGACGATCCCACGCTCAAGGACCGCATCGACGGGCTCAAGGCCATCCGGGATCAGGCCAAGGCCGACGCAGAGCGAGCGCAGGCCATGCTCTACAACTCCGGCAGCAAAGCCGTCTCCCCGCAGATGGTCCGCGCTTTCGCCAAAACCGCCCGCCAGCGCATCCGGCTCGACGGCGGCGGCTACCGCCGCGACCACCTGCGCGCGCTTGCCCAGCGTGTCGAGGTCGCCGAGGGCGAGGTTCGGATCATGGGATCGAAGTCCCGCCTGCTACAGGCGCTGATCGGAAAAAATGGCATAAATTCAGTGCCCACTCAGGGATGCCCGACCTGAGACATAGGTGACGTTTTGTACCGGACACATGGGTAACACTTTTGGCTTTTTGCCGGAGGTGTTGATGCCGTGGAAAGAGAGTTCGGTGATGGAGGAACGTCTGCGTTTTGTCGCCCGCCTTCTCGACGGCGA
>DRFF01000005.1 GCA_011050685.1 Aurantimonas coralicida | reverse complement strand
GTCTAAAAGCCTTCCAAAGCGACCTAGCAACTGGAGTGGGCCCGTGACCGCCATTATCGACATCATCGGACGTGAAATTCTCGACAGCCGGGGCAATCCGACAGTCGAGGTCGACGTCCTTCTCGAAGACGGCTCGATGGGCCGGGCGGCGGTTCCCTCAGGGGCTTCGACCGGCGCCCACGAGGCCGTGGAGCTGCGCGACGGCGGCTCGCGCTATCTCGGCAAGGGCGTCGAAAAGGCGGTCGCGGCGGTGAACGGCGAGATACTCGAGGCGATCGGGGGTCTTGAAGCCGAGGACCAGATGCGCATCGACGCGGCGCTCTGCTCGCTCGACGGAACCAAGAACAAGAGTCGGCTCGGCGCCAACGCCATCCTCGGCGTCTCGCTCGCCGTCGCCAAGGCCGCGGCCGATGCCTCCGGTCTGCCGCTCTATCGCTATGTCGGCGGTGCCTCGGCCCATGTCCTGCCGGTGCCGATGATGAACATCATCAATGGCGGCGCCCATGCCGACAATCCGATCGACTTCCAGGAATTCATGATCATGCCGGTCGGCGCGGAGCGTTTCGGCGAGGCGCTGCGGATGGGCGCGGAAGTGTTCCACACCCTCAAGAAGATGCTGAAAGAGGCCGGTCACAACACCAATGTCGGCGACGAGGGCGGCTTTGCGCCGGGTCTGGCCTCGGCCAGGGACGGCCTCGACTTCGTCATGAAGGCGATCGAGAAGGCCGGCTACAAGCCGGGCGAGGACATGTTCCTGGCGCTCGACTGCGCCGCGACGGAATTCTTCAAGGATGACGTCTACGACCTCGAAGGCGAGGGGCGGAAGCTGTCACCCAACGACATGGCGGCGTATCTGGCCGAACTCGCGGGCGCCTATCCGATCATCTCGATCGAGGACGGCATGGGAGAGGACGACTGGAGCGGCTGGAAGGCCCTGACGGGCCAGATCGGCGAGACGGTCCAACTCGTCGGCGACGATCTCTTCGTGACCAATTCCGAGCGCCTGCGCGAGGGGATCGACAAGGGCGTCGCCAATTCGATCCTCGTCAAGGTGAACCAGATCGGTACGTTGTCGGAGACGCTCGACGCCGTCAGCGTCGCCCATCGCGCCGGCTACAGCGCGGTGATGTCGCACCGCTCCGGCGAGACCGAGGATTCGACCATCGCCGACCTCGCGGTCGCGACCAATTGCGGGCAGATCAAGACCGGCTCGCTGGCGCGTTCGGACCGGCTCGCCAAGTACAACCAGCTGCTGCGGATCGAGGAAGAGCTGGGCGATCAGGGCGTTTATGCCGGCCGCTCGATCCTGCGCCGGCGCGGCTGAACCGCCTGCCGCATTCGCCTGCATCTTAGGCTAAGGGAGAAACCCCGCCCATAAAGCTAACGCTGAAGCAGCCGCAATCATAAGCCCGTAGAACGTCACCCCGGCGGCCTGCGAGAATCCTTTCACGAAGCCTTCTGCTGCCCAATCACGAATTTTTCTAGCCTTCGCTTCGATCGTTTCGGCCGAGCGATGAATGTCCACGGGCTCGGGGGAAGGGCTCTCGGTCTGTGATTTTGCAGACGCGACTGCTGTTTCGAGTTCGTGCCAGTCCATCCAGCTAAAAGGGCCAAAGTTAATGGGCTCCGGCGGATTGTTGTGCCCGATGGATGGCGATGGACGAGGCAGTTCATCCATAGCGGCAGAGAGAGCATCCAGCGCTGTCGCGGCCCTCTCACGAGCTTGTTTCTCTGTGTTCGGCGCTTTCGCAGGCCTATCTGCAATCGGAGGTGTCAATATAGTGGTTCTGACCCAGCGATCGACGCCATTCATCTGCCGTTCGATCTTGTCAGCGGCATCGCCGGCAATCATCATCCCGTTAATAGGGCCAAACTCCGTCGTCAGAGCATCATTCAAGGAGGATAGCGCTTCCATCGTAGAGAGTTCCGATGCGTAGACAGGCCATCCACGATATTGGTCGCTATTGTCAGCGGTTGCCGGCGCGAATTTCGTTCCAAACCACTCGACGATTTCCGTTACGGCAGCCTTGGCGTCTACGCCAACAAATTTTGGCCTCGGAGCCTCATATACGACCTGTTTTCCGGGAGATGCAGCGATCATCTCCCCCTTCTCTGTGACGATCATTGCCCCCTCAGCTGTACCAAGAACGAAGCCGTCGTTGTCGTGATCGCGGTCTACTCGACCAAGATTGGGCGCCCAATCAGACAGCCCCTCTGATTCAACCCCGTCGACGGCCCTGTCTATTAGACGCACCTCCGCTTCGTCACCAAACTCCGAGATGATCTGAGGCGAGAAATCAGACAGCTGGTCTCGAGCATCGTACGGGCCGCCCCAAATGTATTGGTAGCCTCCTTCTTGAGAATTATGCGGAGTGTTCTGTGCGGGGTCCTCAAAGTTTTCTCTGAACCACGCGACCATGGCATCGACCGCCTCATCTTCCGTAAGTCCCAAGAGAGGCGGCTGAGCAGTAAAGTGGTTGGACATGGTCAAATCCCCCGGGTCACTTAGCTGCGCTCGTCCAGCTCCTCGGCGACCTGACCATAGCTGATCAGCGCGAACAGTGTGGCGCCGCCCAGGATGTTGCCGATGAGGGCCGGGACATAGAAGCCGGTGACCGCATCGACGAACGACAGGTGACCGGAAAAGACCAGGGCCATCGCTTCCACCGATCCCGCCACCACATGGGACAGGTGGAACAGGGCGATGAGATAGGTCAGGAGCGCGATCACCAGGAAGCTGGATTTATCCGCCGACGGCAATAGCCAGACCACCGTAGCCATCAGCCAGCCTGCGGCAATTCCGCGCAGAAGTGTAGGACCGAAACCCGGTTCCATGGCTTCCTGCGAAATTTCGATCGCGGCCTTGGCGATGTCGGGCAAATTAAGGACATCAAAGGCGATCGCCGCGCCAAAGATGGTCGTTCCCACCATATTGGCGGCAAAGACGATGAGCCAGAGGCGGGCGATCGCGAGGTGGCCGCGCCAGCTCGGCCGGGCCAGGACCGGCAGCGTCGCCGTCAGTGTGATTTCGGTGAACAGTTGCTGACGTCCGAGAATGACGATCAGGAAGCCGACCGCGTAGCCCCAGGAATCGATCAGCGGGCGCCAGTCCGTATCGGGCAGGTTGGCGCGGATCGCCGCTTGCGCAAAGACCGAAAAGCCGATCGACAGCCCCGCCGCGAGGCCCGACCACCAAAGGCTGCTGGTCGGGCGCGACAGTTCGTCTTCGCCTTCCTGGCGAACCAACTCGTAGACGGCGACCGGCCGCAATTTCAGCCGGTCCTCGATTTGATGCCGCTCGCTGTGGCTCAGCGGCGAGCCTTCGTCCTCGAGCCGTTGTTCGGTCACGTCTTTCGCTTGCCGGGGCTTGTCGGATGCCCCCTGCTTGCCCTCGACGCTCTCATGATCCGTTCGGTCCATCGTCCAGTTGTCCGTTGCTCGGACGGTGGAACCTAGGGCGCCGGACACAGGCGAAAACAGCGGAGGCGATCCGCATCTGGACCAACCGCGGTCGGGACTTGGTTTACGCTCTCTTAAGCGAGGCCTGCGATGATGGCGGCAAGGAGCCAAGATGCGTACCATCCAAAAGCGACAGAGCCATATCGGCCGTTTGATCGTGCCGGCGATCACGGTCAGCTTTCTGGCGTATTTCGCGATCCATGCTCAAAGCGGACGCTATAGCCTGGAGGCAAAGGCGGCATTGAGCCGGGAGCTGGCCGAACGTGGTGCCAAGATCGACGAAGTGACTGAAGTTCGCGAACGGCTCGAACAGCGAGTCCAGCTCCTCCACGACGGAACGCTCGAGCGCGACATGATCGACGAGCGAGCACGCCGGGCGCTCAATGTGACCACCGACGACGAGATCGTCATCCTTCGCTAACGGCCGCGAATCCGCCCGGCTAAACGACGCCTGGCGGCGCCCTGCAAGGGGCGGTCGGATTCCGATTCAGCCCTGGATTTACAAAGACATGCATAGTAAGGCAGCAAATTAACAGATTATCCGTTAATTTGCTGCATAGCGGCAATTAAACGTGAAATCCGTTAAACGGCTCTGCATCGCTTGATGACGGCTGCGCTCCGTCTATACTCCCATCAGGATTTGTGGCCGCATGTCGGCAGGTCAAGACCGGGAGGCAGCATGGCGGCCAGGCAGAAGAAATCCCCCACGGCAAAAGACGCCGGCGGAGCGAGCGGTTCGCAAAAGGGCGTGTCAGCGGATTCGTCCGCAGAAATCGTCAAGACACTTGAGCATTTCGAACCGCCCAAGCCGGCGCCCTTTTCTAAGGATGGCGAACTTCAGGCCTATCGCGACATGCTGCTGATTCGCCGCTTCGAGGAAAAGGCCGGGCAGCTCTACGGCATGGGTTTCATCGGCGGCTTCTGCCATCTCTACATCGGTCAGGAGGCCGTGGTCGTCGGCATGCAGATGGCCTTGAAGGAGGGCGATCAGGTCGTCACAGGCTACCGCGACCATGGCCATATGCTCGCCACCGGCATGGAAGCGCGCGGTGTTATGGCCGAGTTGACCGGGCGTCGCAGCGGCTATTCCAAGGGCAAGGGTGGCTCGATGCACATGTTCTCGAAGGAGAAGAACTTCTTCGGCGGTCACGGCATCGTTGGTGCGCAGGTCTCGATCGGCACCGGGCTTGGCTTTGCCAACCGCTACAACGGCACGGACGCGGTCGCGGTGACCTATTTCGGCGATGGCGCGGCCAACCAGGGCCAAGTCTATGAGAGCTTCAACATGGCCTCGCTGTGGAAGCTGCCGGTGATCTACGTGATCGAGAACAATCGCTACGCGATGGGGACCTCGGTCAACCGCGCCTCGGCCGAGACCAACTTCGCCCATCGCGGTCTGTCCTTCAAGATTCCGGGCATTCAGGTTGACGGCATGGACGTACGCGCAGTGAAGGCAGCGGGCGATCTTGCGGTCGAACATTGCCGCAAGGGCGACGGGCCGATCATTCTGGAAATGATGACCTATCGCTATCGCGGCCACTCCATGTCCGATCCAGCGAAATACCGCACCCGCGACGAGGTTCAGAAGATGCGGTCGGAGTCCGATCCGATCGAGCAGGTCAAGCGTCGGCTCATGGAAGACCACGCCATGTCCGATGACGATGTAAAAACCATCGACAAGGAGGTCCGGGAGATTGTGGCCGACGCGGCGGATTTCGCCCAGAACGATCCGGAGCCGGACATCGCCGAACTGTGGACCGATATCTACGCGGATGAAACTCCGCAGACGGCCGAGTAAGGGGACCGACGATGCCGACCGAAATTTTGATGCCCGCCCTGTCCCCGACCATGGAAGAGGGCAATCTGGCCAAATGGATCAAGCAGGAAGGCGACGCCGTCGCGCCGGGCGATGTGATCGCCGAGATCGAAACCGACAAGGCGACCATGGAGGTAGAAGCCGTCGATGAGGGCAAGCTCGGCAAGATCCTGATCGAAGCCGGCACCGAGGGCGTGAAGGTCAATACGCCGATCGCGCTGTTACTGCTCGATGGCGAGGACGCGAGTGCGCTCGAAGGCGCGGCGTCCGGCGGCGGAGCGAAGAGCACCAATCAGGGTGCCGGTGCCGAAGCTGGCGAAACCAAGGCAAGCGAGCCGGCAGCCGAGGCGAAGGGCGACAGCATGACGGCGCGGCGCGTGCCGGCCGAGGGCAAGGTCCATCCCGAGCCGGAGGACGATACCGGCGGGTTCGGCCAGGAGATTCCCGAAGGCACCGAAATGGTGGCGACGACGGTGCGCGAAGCGTTGCGCGACGCGATGGCCGAGGAGTTGCGCCGTGACGAGACCGTCTTCGTCATGGGCGAGGAAGTCGCCGAGTATCAGGGCGCTTACAAGATCACCCAGGGGTTGCTCGACGAATTCGGCGCGCGTCGCGTCGTCGATACGCCGATCACCGAGCACGGCTTTGCCGGTCTCGGCGTCGGCGCCGCTTTCGCGGGGTTGCGGCCGATCGTCGAGTTCATGACCTTCAACTTCGCCATGCAGGCGATCGACCAGATCATCAATTCGGCGGCCAAGACGCTGTACATGGCCGGTGGCCAGATGGGCTGCCCGATCGTCTTTCGTGGGCCGAACGGCGCGGCTGCGCGCGTCGCCGCCCAGCACAGTCAGGACTACGCCGCCTGGTATAGCCATATACCTGGCCTCAAAGTGGTGCAGCCCTACACAGCCGCGGACGCCAAGGGACTTCTGAAATCCGCGATCCGCGATCCCAATCCGGTGATTTTCCTCGAGAACGAAATCCTCTACGGCCAGTCCTTCGACATTCCGAAGATCGACGACTGGACCGTGCCGATCGGCAAGGCCCGCGTCCACAGGAAGGGCACCGACGTTACCATCGTCTCCTTCTCGATCGGCATGACCTATGCGATCAAGGCGGCCGAGGAATTGGCCAAGGAGGGGATCGATGCCGAGATCATCGATCTTCGCACCATTCGGCCGATGGACATCGACACCGTCATTCGCTCGGTGAAGAAGACCAATCGCTGCGTCACGGTGGAAGAGGGCTGGCCGCAGGGCTCGATCGGCTCGCACATCGCGTCCGAATTGATGGTCCGCGCCTTCGACCACCTCGACGCGCCGGTTCTTAAGGTCTGCGGCAAGGATGTGCCGATGCCTTATGCGGCCAATCTGGAAAAACTGGCGCTGCCGTCGGTCAAGGAAGTGATCGACGCGGTCAAGTCCGTCACTTATCGGGCTTGACGCGATGCACGGCGAGACCGCGAACATCGGATCGAACGAGGCTGGCGATAGCCTCGTGATCGTCCAGGATGTCGATGTCTCGCCGGCCTCGGTGTGGGACTGCCTGACCGAGCCAGAATGTTTCAAGAATTGGTGGCGCGAAGAGCTGGAATTCGAGCCAAAGCATGGCGGTCGCTTCCTGGAACCCTGGAAAGATCCGTCGGGACGGCAACGGACCACGCGCGCGAAGGTCACGGCCTATCATCCCCCACGCGGCTTCGTCATGGTTTGGGCCGACGAGGACTGGGACTTCGACACGGTGGTCTCGGTCACGCTTGAACAGCGGGGGAGCGGCACCCGCGTCACGATCGAACATCAGGGCTGGCAAGCGGCGCCGGAAGCCGAGCGCGCCGCGCTGCTGCTCGACCATCGCAGCGGCTGGTCGGCGCATGTCGCCAAGCTGGCAGCCCACGCACAAGAACACGACGCCCGGCGTAAGGGCCATTGAGGAGACGTTCCGGATGCCGATCAACGTGACGATGCCCGCGCTTTCACCGACCATGGAAGAGGGCAACCTCGCCAAATGGCTGGTCAAGGAGGGTGACAAGGTGTCCTCCGGCGACATCATCGCCGAGATCGAGACGGACAAGGCGACGATGGAGGTCGAGGCCGTCGACGAGGGCACTGTCGCCAAGATCGTCGTCGCGGCCGGCACCGAGGGCGTCAAGGTCAACGAGATCATCGCCATCCTCGCCGCCGACGGCGAGAGCGCCGAGGACGCCGCGGCGGGCGGGGACGCTGCGAGTGGTGAGAAGGCGTCTCACGGCAACGGACAGGCCGGCGCGATCAAAGCTAATCCGCAGGCCGACGCGGCCGTCACGGGTTCTGAGGCCGATGCGAAAGACGCTGCGATGCGCGCCGACAGCCGCGCTTCGGGCGGGGGCGAGCCAGCGGCGTCGGATGGCGCCAAGGGTGACCGCGTTTTCGCCTCGCCGCTGGCGCGGCGGCTGGCCAAGGACGCCGGCATCGATATTGCCACCGTTGAAGGCTCCGGCCCGCGTGGCCGGATCGTGAAGACCGACGTGGAAGCCGCGGCCAAGGGCGGCGCCAGGAAGGCGGCGCCGGCCGAAACAGGCGCGGCGGCCGCGCAGCCGGCGGCTGCCCCGATGGCCAAGGCCGCTAGCGACGAGTCCATCCTCAAGCTCTTCGAAGAAGGCTCCTACGAAAAGGTGCCGCACGACGGTATGCGCAAGACCATCGCCAAGCGCCTCGTCGAAGCAAAGACGACGATCCCGCATTTCTATCTGACGATCGACTGCGAACTCGACGCGCTGCTGGCACTGCGCAAACAGCTCAACGATGCCGCGCCGATGATCAAGGGCGAGGCCGGCGACCGTCCCGCCTATAAGCTGTCGGTCAACGACATGATCATCAAGGCGATGGCGCTGGCCCTCAAGGCCGTTCCGACCGCCAACGTCTCCTGGACCGAGGCGGCGATGCTCAAGCACAAGCATGCCGATGTCGGCGTCGCGGTGTCGATCGAGGGCGGCCTGATCACCCCGATCATCAGGCGGGCGGAGGAGAAGACCCTCTCTGCGATTTCCAACGAGATGAAGGATCTGGCCAAGCGCGCCCGTACACGCAAACTGAAGCCGGAAGAATACCAGGGCGGCACCACCGCGGTGTCCAATCTCGGCATGTTCGGCATCAAGGACTTTGCCGCGGTCATCAACCCGCCGCACGCGACGATCCTGGCGGTTGGGGCCGGCGAGCAACGGGCGGTGGTCAAAAACGGCGCGGTTGTGGTGGCGACGGTGATGAGCGCGACGCTGTCCACAGACCACCGGGCGGTCGACGGCGCGCTTGGCGCAGAGCTGATCGGGGCGTTCAAGCAGCTGATTGAAAACCCGATGTCGATGCTGGTTTGAGGCGATGCACATCCCATCCTCCCATGGCGCGCGAGGCCGTCGGGTCGCACTGGTCGCAGCCTTGGGGTGCCTGATCGGCGTTTTCGAGATGGCGGCGGCGGTGGCAGGCGGCGCGAGTGAATCCGCCACGTTCGACTTCATCGACATGACGCTACTTTACGGGGGCGACGGCCCCGACGACCCCTCCGTACAGGTCGAATATCTTGCGCCCGGCGGGTCCGCTTCGGTTTGGTCGTCGAGCCTGGGCGCAAAGATCGTTGTTGCGGATTGGAGTGTGGACGGCCTCGAACTGTGCCTGAGCTACCCTCCTGAAACGATCGGACCGAGCCAGACGAACACTCTCGTGATGTGCGAGCAGACGGCCATCATCGCCGAACGCGTCCTCGATTCGGCACGCGGGGATATCTTCCGACTGTCCGAGCGCTCCGAGGCGCCTGTCGAGTTGACTCCGGAAGTGCGCAGCCTGGAAGACGTGACGAAATTGCTGGACGGACGGTAGAGGGCGGAGACAATGGTTTGATGAAGACGGTACTGTGCTACGGCGACTCGCTGACCTGGGGCTATGACTCCGAAACCGGATTGCGGCACGCCTTCGATGACCGCTGGCCGAATGTCCTGGCCAAAGCGCTCGGCGATGATGTCGTGATCATCACGGACGCCCTGAACGGCCGTACCACGGTGTTCGATGACCAGATGGTGATGGCCGAGCGCAATGGGGTGAAGACGATCGCCACCGCGCTTGGCGCGCATCAGCCACTCGATCTCGTCATCCTCATGCTGGGAACAAACGACCTCAAGCGCCACACCGGTGGAGGCAGGGTGTTCGAGTCACGCCAGGGCATGGAGCGGCTGGTCGAGATCGTCCAAGGGTTCCCATATCAGCGTGGCTATGCGGCGCCGCAAATCCTGATCGTTGCCCCGCCCATGTTCTGCGAAACGATGGAGCCCGACTTTGCCTTGCTATTCGGCCATGGCGTCGAGGAAACGCAGCATTTCCGCTCGGCCTTTACCAAGGTGGCAGAAGAATATGGCTGCGCTTTCTTCGATGCGTCCGAGGTCTGCGAGACAACTGAATTGGACGGAGTTCATCTCTCCGCCGCGCACACCCGCGCTCTCGGCGAGGAACTGGTTGAGCCGGTGAGAGCGATATTGAACGAAGCCGACAAGGCGTCTCACTCCGCCCGTCCGGCCGAGGAGACGACCAATGGCTGATGCCTACGATATCCTGATCATCGGCGGCGGCCCTGGCGGCTATGTCGCGGCGATTCGGGCGGCGCAACTGGGGTTCAAGACCGCCGTCGTGGAGCGCGAACACCTCGGCGGCATCTGTCTCAACTGGGGCTGCATCCCGACCAAGGCGCTCCTGCGCTCGGCGGAGATCTTCCACTATGCCGAGAACGCCAAGGACTACGGACTGACGATCGCCAAGCCCGGTTTCGATATCGCCGCCGTGGTCAAGCGCTCGCGCGGGGTCTCGGCGCAGCTGAGTGGCGGTGTCGGCTTTCTGATGAAGAAGAACAAGATCGACGTCATCTGGGGCGAGGCGAAGATTACCAAGGTGGGGAAGGACGCGCCTGTCGAGGTGTCGGTCGGCAAGATGAAGAAGCCGGCAGTGGAGCCGCAGAATCCGGTGCCCAAGGGCGTGCTCGGGGAGGGGACCTACAAGGCCAAACATGTGATCGTCGCCACCGGCGCTCGACCGCGCGTTCTGCCGGGCATCGAGCCGGACGGCGATCGCATCTGGACCTATTTCGAGGCGATGAAGCCGGCGTCGATGCCCAAGTCGCTCATCGTCATGGGCTCGGGCGCCATCGGCATCGAATTCGCCTCCTTCTACCGCACGATGGGCGCCGAGGTGACGGTCGTCGAACTGCTGCCGCAGATCATGCCGGTCGAGGATGGCGAGATCGCGGGCGTCGCCCGCAAGCAGCTGGAGAAGCAGGGCCTCAAGATCCTCACCGACGCCAAGGTCTCGAAGGTGACGAAATCCGGGCAGGGTGTCGAGGTGACCGTCGAAGCCAAGGGAGGCAAGACCGAGACTCTGAAGGCCGAGCGGCTGATTTCGGCCGTCGGCGTCCAGTGCAACATCGAAGGCCTTGGGCTTGAGGAGGCCGGCGTGGCGATCGAGCGGGGCGTGGTCAAGATCGACGGCTTTGGCCGGACCAATGTCGAGGGCATCTATGCCATTGGCGATGTGGCCGGACCGCCGATGCTGGCCCACAAGGCCGAGCATGAGGGGACGATCTGCGTCGAGAAGATCAAGGGAATGGATGTCCACCCCATGAAGACGACGCAGATCCCCGGCTGCACCTATTGCCAGCCGCAGGTCGCCTCGGTGGGCCTCACGGAAGCAAAGGCCAAGGACGCAGGCAGGGAGGTTAAGGTCGGTCGTTTCACCTTCCGGGGCAATGGCAAGGCGATCGCGCTGGGCGAACCGGAGGGATTGGTGAAGACCGTGTTCGACGCCAAGACCGGCGAATTGCTCGGCGCGCATATGGTGGGGGCCGAGGTGACCGAGCTGATCCAGGGCTTCGTCATCGCCATGGGCCTCGAGACCACCGAGGAAGAGCTGATGCACTCCGTCTTCCCGCATCCGACCCTTTCGGAAATGATGCACGAAAGCGTACTCGACGCTTATGGCCGGGTTATCCACATGTGATACGGATCATCATGTTTTCCTTGGCAAACTTCCTATAACGTCGTTCCTGCGCGATAGTTTCAAACGAAATTTTTGTTTTCATCGCATCTTGCCGGAAGGATTCGCGGCCCAATTTCTAAGTTCAATTGTCTCATTGATAGGAGAGTGACATGGAAATAAATGGTGTTGGCTGGATCGTCGCGATCATTATCGGCGGCTTGGCCGGTTGGCTTGCCGAGAAGTTCATGAAGAGCGACATGGGTCTCGTCATGAACATTATCCTCGGAATTGTGGGCGCGATTGTCCTCAACGCGATTCTGGCGCTGTTCAATCTCGGGTTTACCGGATGGTTTGCCTACCTGGTCATTGGTTTCATTGGAGCCAGTTTGTTGATCGCGATTTTCCGCATGTTTCGCGGTCGTGGGGCCTAGGAACCGTTTGCACGCAGCGGCTGCCCGAACTAGATTGAGCCTATGGTCACCGTGCTCGATAACCGCCTGCCGGCCGGGGAGACTCCCCGGCCGCGGCATCCCGAAAAAGCCCATCGTCCGGATCAGACGGCCAGTCTGAAGAAGCCGGACTGGATTCGCGTCAAGGCGCCGGTGTCCAAGGGCTATTACGAAACCCGCGAAATTACCCGTTCCAATAATCTGGTGACGGTTTGCGAGGAAGCCGGCTGTCCCAATATCGGCGGCTGTTGGGAAAAGAAGCACGCGAGCTTCATGATCATGGGCGGGATTTGCACCCGTGCCTGCGCCTTCTGCAACGTTGCCACCGGCCTGCCGAAGGCACTTGACCAAAGCGAACCGGAGAGTGTCGGGCGGGCCGTGGCGGCAATGGGGCTGGCCCATGTCGTTATCACCTCGGTCGACCGCGACGATCTGCCCGACGGCGGCGCGGAACACTTCGTCAAGACGATCCGCGCGATCCGCGCCATCGCGCCGGGAACGACGATCGAGATCCTGACGCCGGATTTCCTGCGCAAACCCGGTGCGCTCGAAACGGTGGTGGCCGCCAAGCCCGACGTCTTCAACCACAATCTGGAAACGGTGCCGTCGAACTATCTGACGGTTCGGCCTGGAGCCCGCTACTTCCATTCGATCCGCCTCTTGCAGCGGGTCAAGGAACTCGATCCGACGATGTTCACCAAATCCGGCATCATGGTCGGTCTCGGCGAGGAGCGGAACGAAGTGCTGCAATTGATGGACGATCTGAGGACGGCCGACGTCGATTTCCTCACCATCGGGCAATATCTGCAGCCGACCAAGAAGCACCACGCGGTGATGCGCTTTGTGACTCCGGAAGAGTTCACGTCCTTTGAGACCGTGGCGCTGGCGAAAGGCTTCCTCGTGGTCGCGTCTAGCCCGCTGACCCGCTCGTCGCATCATGCCGGCGAAGATTTCGACCGGCTTAAAGCGGCGCGCCTTGCCCGCGAGGCCGCAGCCTAATATTGCGGAACCATGGCAAAGTTTGAGACGACGCGCCATGTGCGCCATAGCCCAGACGAAATGTTCGCGCTCGTCGCGGATGTCGAAAAATATCCGGAATTCCTGCCGCTCTGCCAGCAGTTGGTCGTGCGCTCCCGACGGGAGAAAGACGGCAAGACCTTGCTCGTGGCCGACATGACGGTCGCCTACAAGATGGTTCGGGAAACCTTCTCGACGCAGGTTCTACTCAAGCCCGCCGAACGCCGGATCGATGTCAAATATGTCGACGGGCCGTTCCGCTATCTCGACAATCGTTGGACCTTCGAGGCAGCCAGCGACGGCGGCTGTGACGTCAATTTCTTCATCGAATACGAGTTCAAGAGTCGGACGCTCGGCCTTTTAATGGGATCGATGTTCGACTTTGCCTTTCGGCGGTTCGCCAAGGCATTCGAGGAGCGCGCCGACGCAGTCTACGGTTTCGATACCCGCCCGGCCGATTCTCAGCAGGCCGGTTGATCTCTCACCGCTTCCAGCAATAGATCGAGCGCCACCCTGACGCTGGCGCCTCGGATAGCCGAACGGCCAAGGTCACCGAAACGTTTTTCGACGTGTCGTGTCATACCGTTACCCGCGCATGCGAAATGCACCAGGCCGACGGGCTTTGCCGACGAACCGCCACCTGGACCGGCGATGCCGGTGACGGATATGGCGACATCCGCGTTCGCGGCTCGCAAGGTACCCTCCGCCATCTGACGCGCAACAGTCTCCGACACAGCGCCATCGGCCGCGAGACTTTCCGGATCAACACCGATCATCGCGATCTTGGCCTCGTTCGAGTAGGTTACAAACCCGCGGTCAAGGACAGCCGAAGACCCGGCGATATCCGTCAGGGCTGCCGCGATCATCCCCCCCGTGCAGGACTCGGCGGTGGCAATTTTCAGGCCGCGCGCGGTGTAGGCCTCGATGACCCTGCGGGCCTTGTCGGCGATCTCACCCGCTTCTTCCGTCACGCGCTTTCTCCGTAAGCAACACTCGCCGTGGCGATCGCCGCAATGCCCTCTCGTCGCCCGACGAAGCCGATGGTTTCGTTGGTCGTCGCCTTGACCGAGACCCGATCGAGGCCGATCCCTGTCATTTCCGCGATCGCCTCACGCATCGTCTCGCGATGGGGCGCGATCTTCGGCGCCTCGCAGATCAGCGACACATCGGCATTCATGATCCGCCCCCCCTTCGCGCGCACGATCTCCACAGCCTTCGCCACGAAGATGTGCGACGGGGCGCCCCGCCATTGCGGATCGCTGGGCGGGAAATGATCGCCGATATCGCCCGCACCGCAGGTGGCGAGCAGGGCGTCGGTGAGCGCGTGCAGCCCGACATCGGCATCGGAATGTCCGGACAGCGCGCGATCATGGTCGATCCGCACGCCGCACAGGGTTACATGGTCGCCCTCGACCAGCTGGTGGACGTCATAGCCATTACCGGTTCTGACATCGATCATACCCGTGGCTCTCCTCAATCGTTCGTCGGCCAAGGCGATATCACGCGTGGTCGTCAGTTTCACATTGTCGGGCGAGCCGTGGACGATCCGCACCGCAAGCCCGGCCCATTCGGCAATCGAGGCGTCGTCGGTGAAATCGGTTCGGCCGGACCGGGCGGCCTGTTCGTGCGCGTCGCGGATCGGACCGAAGAGAAAGCCCTGCGGCGTCTGGGCAGCAAAGAGTTGCCGCCGGTCGACCGTCGCGGCGATCAGGCCAGCCTCCGCACCACGTTTCAGGGTATCCGCGACGGGCAGCGCCGGGATGGCACCGACGGTATCGGAGAGAGCCGCCAGCGTTCGATCGATCAGCGCCGCGTCGACGAAGGGGCGCACGGCGTCATGGATGAGGACGCGATCCGGCGGCGTCTCGGCCAGGGCAGCCAGTCCAAGACGCACCGATTCCTGGCGCGTCGAACCGCCGACGACGATTTGCAGGTCGTTGTCGCCATCGGTCCCGAGAGCCTTCCGCAGCAGCTCACGGTCGTCGGGGTGGATGACCAGGACGAGGCGCTCGATGGCCGGATGCGAACGGAGATCATCAAGTGTCCGAGCCAGAATGGACCGTCCCGCGATGCGGCGATATTGTTTCGGCCCTTCATGGGATTGGCCGGCCCGTTCGCCGCGCCCCGCGGCAACGACGATCGCCGCGACAGTGGGTTTCATTCTGGCGATCCTTCCCTTGTGTCGCCCCAGTCTGGATCACAGATGAGGGCGACTTCGCAAGTGCAATATGCTTGTCTTTTGAGCACGCCTCTATAAAGTGCAACCCAATGATGCGAGAATCGACACAACCTGGAAAGTGCTCCGAAACCGGCGCTTGGCGATCAACCCCGCGCGGTGTCGAGCAACCGCTGGCGGTTGGGCCTAACCGCCTGGATAACCGCGTCTTCCTCGCGCCCTTGTCGGGTATTTCCGACGTGGCGTTTCGTCGTCTCGCGCGCCGATTCGGCGCCGGGCTGGTTGTATCCGAAATGGTCGCCAGCGGCGAATTCGTCAAAGGTTGCGACGCGAGTGCGATGCGGGCGATGCGGGACGGATCGGGCACCCATGCCGTCCAACTCGCCGGCCGCGATCCGAAATGGATGCGCCAGGCGGCCGAACGGCTGGCGGATCTCGGCGTCGACATCATCGACATCAACATGGGCTGTCCGGCGAAAAAAGTCGTCGGCGGATTGTCCGGCTCGGCACTGATGCGCGAACCTGATCTGGCGTTGCGTATCGTCGAAGCGACCGTCGCCGGCGCTGGCGATATTCCGGTAACGCTGAAGATGCGGCTTGGTTGGGATCGCACCTCAATCAACGCTCCCGAACTTGCGGCGAGGGCCGAGGCGGCGGGCGTCCGTATGATCACGGTGCATGGGCGAACCCGCGCCGATTTCTATGAGGGGAAGGCCGACTGGCCGGCGATCGCGGCGGTGCGGGACGTGGTCACCGTGCCGGTTGTCGCCAATGGCGATCTCACCCATTCGCATCAACTGGAACCGATGCTGGCATCGAGCCGGGCCGATGCCGTCATGGTCGGTCGCGGGGCGCAGGGACGGCCCTGGCTGCCGGGGCTTCTCGCCGGCAGGGTCGGCTTGAAGGACCTGTCCGCCATCCGCCTGTTCGATCTCGTCGAGGAGCACTACGATATGATGCTGGCCCACTACGGATTGAAGGTCGGCGTCCGCCATGCGCGCAAGCATCTGGGCTGGTACCTTGACCGTTTCGGCGGGAGCGTCGGGCCGATCACGGTGGCAGATAGAGCGTCGGTCATGGCGGGTCGTGAGCCGGCGGGCGTCGTCATCTGCCTGCGGCATCTTTTTGGCGACGCACGCTTGTCCGATGTGGAGCCGACCTTCCAGCATGATTTCCTTCGCGATGCGGCCTGACTTGTGACAATCCCGTTTGAATCCCCGGCCGTTGCGTCGGAACACACGCGCATCCTGAATGCCTTGCCGCATCCCGTCGTCGTTCTCGATCGCGATGGGCATTTCCGGTTCGCCAATTCCGATGCGGAGCAATTCTTTTCGGCCGGCATGGCCAGTCTCGCCAAACGGCGGATACAGGACTTCGTGCCGGGTGACAGCCCGCTCTTCGCTCTGATCGAGCAGGTCCGACAGCAGCAGGGGCGGATCAGCGAGTACCGCGTCGACCTTTCCTCGCCGCGTCTCGGCGGCGAACGGCTGGTGGATTTGTACGTCTCGAATTTACCGGACGAGCCCGACCTCGTCGTGGTGATGATCCAGCTTCGCTCCATTGCCGAGAAGATGGACCGCCAACTGACCCACCGGTCTGCCGCCCGGTCCGTCACCGGGCTGGCGGCCATGCTGGCCCATGAAATCCGCAATCCGCTGTCCGGAATCAAGGGCGCGGCGCAACTCCTGGCCACCTCGGCCAGCGACGAGGATCGAGGTTTAACCCGGCTGATCCAGGAGGAGAGCGATCGGATCGTCAAGCTGGTCGACCGGATGGAGGTGTTCTCCGACCAGCGACCGATCGAGCGATCGGCGGTCAATATTCATTCGGTCCTGGAGCATGTGAAGATGCTCGGCAAAAGCGGCTTTGCCCGGGATATCAAGATCGCCGAGCTTTACGACCCCTCGCTGCCGGCGGTCCTGGCCAACCGGGACCAGCTAGTGCAGGTCTTTCTCAACCTCCTGAAGAATGCGGCGGAAGCGGTAAATGGTCGCGAGGGCGGCGAAATCCGCCTTTCGACCGCATTCAAGCCCGGCGTCCGGCTGTCGGTTCCCGGCACAAAGGATCGCGTTACCTTACCGTTGGAATTCGCCGTGGAAGACAACGGCGCCGGGGTCCCCGATGACCTCCGCCAGCACATCTTCGATCCCTTCGTGACGACCAAGCCGAGCGGCTCCGGCCTTGGACTTGCCCTGGTCGCGAAGATCGTCGGCGATCATGGCGGGGTCATCGAATGCGAGTCGCAGCCGGGGCACACGATCTTCCGCGTTCTGATGCCGGCCTGGCGCGAAGCGCGAACTCCCGACGAGCACGATCTGCCTGTCGGAACGGAAATCTGAGGACACGGGAATGAGTATGCAGATCCTCGTCGCCGACGATGACTCGGCCATCCGCACAGTGGTCTCGCAGGCGCTGATGCGTGCCGGGTTCGAGGTGCGCGTCACCTCGAACATCGCGACGCTGTGGCGGTGGATTTCGGCGGGTGAGGGCGATCTGGTCATCACCGACGTTCTCATGCCCGACGGCAACGCCTTCGACACGCTTCCGCGGATCAAGAATTCACGACCGGACCTGCCGGTGATCGTCATGAGCGCGCAGAACACCTTCATGACGGCCATCAAGGCGTCGGAGAAGGGCGCCTACGACTACATTCCCAAGCCCTTCGATCTGACCGAACTCGTCGCGATCGTGCGCCGCGCGCTGTCCGAACCGAGGCCCGGGGCCAAGACGGGCGCGCCGGAAGAACTCCAGGACTCGATGCCGCTGGTGGGCCGTTCGCCGGCGATGCAGGACATCTACCGCGCGCTGGCCCGGATGATGCAGACCGATCTCACGGTGACGATCACGGGGGAATCAGGCACCGGCAAGGAGCTCGTCGCCCGTGCGCTTCACGATTATGGACGGCGGCGCAAGGGGCCGTTCGTCGCTATCAACATGGCGGCGATTCCGCGCGAGCTGATCGAATCCGAGCTTTTCGGTCATGAGAAGGGTGCTTTTACCGGAGCGCAGGCGCGCACCAGCGGCCGTTTCGAGCAGGCCGAGGGCGGAACGCTGTTTCTCGACGAAATCGGCGATATGCCGATGGAAGCGCAGACCCGACTTTTGCGGGTGCTCCAACAGGGCGAATATACGATCGTCGGAGGGCGTACGCCGATCGCCACCGACGTGCGTATCGTGGCCGCCACCAACAAGGATCTGCGCCAGTTGATTGGCCGCGGGCTGTTTCGCGAGGACCTGTTCTATCGCCTCAACGTCGTGCCGCTGCGGCTGCCGCCGATGCGCGAACGCATCGAGGATCTGGCTGATCTCGCGCGGCATTTCTTCGCCCAGGCCGAAAAGGAGGGGCTGCCGCGAAAAATGCTGAGCCAGGGCGCGCTCGACGTCATGCGCCGCTATCCTTGGCCCGGCAACGTTCGTGAGCTCGAAAACCTCGTTCGCCGCCTGTCGGCGCTCTATCCGCAAGACGAGATATCGGCCGAATTGGTCGAACACGAATTGTCCAATGATGCCCCCAGGCCCGCGGGTATCGACAGCGATGGCGGCAGGCCGATCGATCTCAGCGCGGCGGTGGAACGTTATCTCGGCGACTATTTCGCGTCGTTCGGGGATGGCCTCCCCCCGCCAGGTCTGCATGAGCGGATCTTGCGAGACGTGGAGTATCCGCTGATCGCGGCAGCTCTCGCGGCAACGCGTGGAAATCAGGTTCGGGCGGCCGATCTGTTGGGCGTCAACCGAAATACCCTGCGCAAGAAAATCCGCGATCTCGACATTTCCGTCGTCCGCTCGATCAGATAACTGGATATCTGCCGAATTTCGTTGCAGATTAGACACAATCCGTTGCTGTGTGGCAACGTGATCATCATTTGCGGCGAATCATGACTTCTCATCCGGTGCCATCAGAAAGCGAGATTCCGTTCCTGTTGGAACGGCGGCGGTTCATGCTTGTTCCGGGCCTTCTGGCCGTCGTAGGGGCACTGGTGACGGGGGCGATCTCCTTCGTCGTCCTCATGGGACTGACGCCGATCGCGCCGACGGACACGATCGTGACCATTGCGACGGTCGTCAACGGCGCCTTCGTGTTGATCCTCTGCCTTTTGATCGGACGGGAGGTCATGCGCATGGTCCGGGCGCGGCGGCAGGGAAAGGCCGCGTCGCGTCTGCACGTTCGCATCGTCTTGCTGTTTTCCATCGTCGCCGCGCTGCCGGCGCTGCTGGTGGCTATCGTTGCCGGGATCACGCTCGATCTCGGTCTTGATCGCTGGTTCGAGATTCGCACCCGCACCATTGTGGAATCCTCGATCAGCGTGGCGCGGGCCTATGTCAACGAGAACGCCCGCAACCTTCAGGGCTCAACGCTTTCGATGGCCTACGACCTGGATCAGCAACGGCGGTTGTTCGGTCTCGATCCGACCGGCTTTCAGAATTTGATGACCGACCAGGCCAAGGGGCGCTCCCTGCTCGGAGCGCAGCTTTTGCGACCGGACGGCACGCCATTCCTGGCAGCTGACGTCGCGGTCGAACGACCGCTGCCGGTCCCCCCGGACGACGCTCTGAAACAGGCGGCGGAAGGCAACCTCGTCTTTATCCCCCCCGGCGTGACCAACCTCGTAGGCGCGATCATCAAGCTGCGGCAGATCGCCAACGTCTATCTTTACACCGTGCGCGCCGTCGATCCGGAGGTGATCGCCGCGCTGCGGTTGATGGAGGAACGGTCGGCGGAATATTCGAGCCTCCAGTCCAATCGCTTCGGCCTTCAACTCGCCTTCGCGCTTTTGTATCTGGGGATCACGCTGATCGTCCTGTTGTCGGCGATCTGGACCGGAATCGGCGTCGCCGACCGGCTCGTCCGACCGATCCGGATGCTGATGGGCGCGGCCGATGAGGTCAGCGACGGCAATCTGTCCATATCCGTTCCCGTGCGCGCGTCCGACGGCGACGTCGGATCGCTGTCGAACACATTCAACAACATGATCCTACAGCTTCGCAGCCAGCGTTCGGAACTGGTTCACGCCAAGGATGTTATCGACGAACGCCGCCGCTTCACCGAGGCCGTTCTGTCCGGCGTGACCGTCGGAGTGATCGGTGTCGAACGGGATGGCACGGCGACGATGGTCAATCCGTCGGCCGAGCGCATTCTCGATGTGGAATCTCGACTCGTGGTGGGCCGAAATCTCGATGAGACGTTTCCGCTCATCGGCAGAATTTACCGCGCCGCGTCGATATCCTCGCGGCCGGAGTATCAAGAGGAAGTCAAACTGCGCATCAGGGACCGAGAAAGGACGCTGGCGATCCGGATCACGTCCTCCGAGGCAGGGGAGGAGGCCCAGTCGAGCGTGGTGACAATCGATGACATCACCGACCTTGTCGAGGCTCAGCGCTCGTCAGCCTGGGCGGACGTTGCTCGTCGTATCGCCCATGAGATCAAGAACCCGCTCACCCCGATCCAGCTGTCCGCCGAACGCATCCGCCGCCGCTACGGCAAACGCGTCGAGGACGATCGGGAAGTCTTCGACCGTTGCATCGAAACGATCGTGCGGCAGGTCTCCGATATCGGCCGCATGGTCGACGAATTCTCTACCTTCGCGCGGATGCCGAAGCCGAAGATGGAAGCCAAGGATCTTCGCGAAGCGCTGCGCGAGGCGGTCTTCATGCGCGAAATGGGCGACCACGGGATCGCCTTCGAGGCCAATATTCCAGATCAGCCCATGCTCGGTTCCTATGACATCCGGTTGCTGTCACAAGCGTTTGGAAATCTGGTGAAGAACGCGGTCGAGGCGCTCGAGGCAACCGAGGATATAGAGGGTCGCATCGTCATCCGGGCGGAGCCGGGCCGGGACCGCCACATCGTCGAAATCATCGACAACGGTCGCGGATTTCCGCGCGAGGATCGAGATCGTCTGCTTGAGCCCTACATGACGACACGCGAGAAGGGTACGGGGCTCGGCCTGGCGATCGTCCGGAAGATTATCGAGGATCACGGCGGAACCATCGCCCTCGATGATGCGCCGGACCAGCCTCAAGGCGCATTGGTACGTATCACCTTGCCGGCGATGGAAACTGCCGTCGAGCCGAACGAAGAAGAGACGGAAGAAAGGACAGGTGAGATCGATGGCATCGGACATCTTGATCGTCGATGACGAAGCCGACATCCGCGAACTGGTAGCGGGGATCCTCGAGGACGAGGGTCATGAAACGCGAACGGCTGGCGGCTCGGATGCGGCGCTTCAGTCGATCGCCGACCGGGTGCCGCGACTGATCTTTCTGGATATCTGGCTGCAAGGCAGCCGGCTGGACGGACTTGATCTTCTCGATGCGATCAAGGCGCAGCATCCTGAAGTTCCCGTCGTCATGATTTCCGGACACGGCAATATCGAGACGGCCGTGTCGGCGATCCGACGGGGCGCCTACGATTACATCGAAAAGCCGTTCAAGGCTGACCGGCTGATTCTCGTCGCCGAACGGGCGCTGGAGACCTCGAAGCTGAAGCGCGAGGTTTCCGAACTGCGCCGACGTTCGTCCGATTTCGCCGAATTGATCGGCAAGTCGCATCCGATGAACCAGTTACGGACGCTGATCGAACGGGTCGGTCCGACCAACAGCCGGGTGATGATTCTCGGGGCATCTGGCTCCGGCAAGGAAATGGTGGCGCGCGCGATCCACGCCGGCTCGAGCCGCGCCGACGGACCCTTTGTCGCTCTCAACGCGGCCGCCATCATGCCCGATCGCATGGAGGTGGAGCTCTTCGGCACGGAGACGCCGCCGGGGGTCGAGCGCAAGGTTGGGGCGCTCGAGGAAGCCCATGGTGGCGTCTTGTATCTCGACGAGGTCGGCGACATGCCCCGCGAGACCCAGAACAAGATCCTGCGCGTTCTTACCGAGCAGACGTTCGAGCGGGTCGGCGGCTCCAAGCGGGTGAAGGTTGACGTCCGGATCATTTCGTCGACGGCGCAGAATCTGGAATCGATGATCGCCGACGGAATATTCCGCGAGGATCTCTACCATCGGCTCGCCGTTGTCCCGATTGTCGTGCCCCCGCTCGCCGACCGGCGCCAGGATATTCCGCTGCTCATGGAGGCCTTCATGACGCAGATCAGCGAGCAGACCGGCATCAAGCCGAAGGCCATCAGCCCCGAAGCAATGGCGGTCTTGCAGTCCAGCGACTGGCCCGGAAACGTCCGGCAATTGCGCAACAATGTCGAACGGCTGATGATCCTGTCCAGAGAGGGCGACGCGGAAACGCAGATCTCGGCGGACATGCTGCCACGTGAGGTCGGCGAAATGCTGCCGCGCACGCCCAGTCAGTCGGATGGCCAGATACTGGCCCTGCCGCTGCGTGACGCGCGCGAAGTGTTCGAGAAGGAGTATCTCGTCGCGCAGATCAATCGCTTCGGCGGCAATATCTCTCGCACTGCGGAGTTCGTCGGCATGGAGCGGTCTGCTTTGCACCGTAAGTTGAAGTCGCTTGGCATCTGACGACGTGGACCGACGCGCACATATGGACGGGAACGGCGGATGGCGCCGCGTTCTCCCCGGCGGATGATAGGCAACATGGGGCCTGGGCAGACCCGGAATCCTTTGCGCAAAACCTCTCAAGCCGATATGGACGCCTGTGGTGATCGGCTCGCGGGTCGGCAAAAGAGGCGCATTCCATGAGAGTGGTGATTTGTGGCGCGGGCCAGGTCGGCTATGGCATCGCCGAGCGCCTTGCATCCGAACGCAATGACGTGTCGGTGATCGACACGTCGCGGTCGCTCGTCCAGGCGATCCGCGACAATCTCGATGCTCGCGGCTTCGTCGGCCACGGGGCTCATCCGGACGTGCTGGCCGAGGCCGGCGCCGAGCAGGCGGACATGATCATCGCGGTGACCTTGCATGATGAGGTCAACATGGTGGCCTGCCAGGTCGCCCATTCGCTGTTCAATGTTCCGACCAAGATCGCGCGCATCCGGTCCCAGAGCTATTTGCGTTCGCATTGGCAGGATCTGTTCTCGACCGATAACATGCCCATCGACGTCATCATTTCCCCGGAGGTCGAGGTCGGCGAGATGGTGCTGCGACGGATCGCCCTGCCTGGGGCGATGGATGCCGTGCGTTTTGCCGACGATACGATCGCGATGGTCGCGATCGAATGCCGCGACGATTGTCCGGTGGTCGACACGCCGCTCGATCAGCTGACCGAACTGTTTCCCGATCTCAAGGCGACCGTCGTCGGGATCTGGCGTGGGGAGCGGCTGTTCATTCCGACCTCGAACGACCAGATGGTGGCCGGCGACATCGCCTATGTCGTCGCCGAGCGCTCCCACGTACGCCGGACGCTTGGTCTTTTCGGACACGAGGAGCCCGAAGCCGGCCGCATCGTGATTGTCGGCGGCGGCAATATCGGCCTTTACGTCGCGCAACAGATGGAGCGCCGTAATCTCGGCGCCAAGGTTCGTGTCATCGAGGCGGATCACGACCGGGCGGTCGCTATCGCCGACACATTGAAGCGAACCATCGTGCTGCACGGCAGCGGTCTGGATCAGGTGATCCTCAACGAGGCCGACATCAGGCAGAGCGATCTGTTGGTGGCGCTGACCAATGACGACAAGGTCAATATCCTCGCGAGCGTCATGGCCAAGCGACTCGGCTGCGGCGGCAATCTGACCTTGCTGAACAACCCCGACTACCAAAGTTTTACCCGAACGCTGGGAATCGACGCCTTCATCAACCCCCGGTCGGTCACTATATCGCGGGTCCTGCAGCATGTGCGGCGCGGACGAATCCGCGCAGTCCACTCGATCCAGAACGGCGTGGCGGAGGTGATCGAGGCCGAGGCGTTGGAGACATCGCCGCTGGTCGGCAAGCCGCTGCGCGAGCTGGATTTGCCGGAGAACTTGCGGATCGGCGCGATCTATCGCAATGGCGAGTTTGTTCGGCCCAGTGGGCAAACCAAGATCAAGGCGAAGGACCGTGTCGTGATCTTTGCGACCGCCAGCGCCGTCCGTCATGTCGAGCAGTTGTTCCGCGTGAGTTTGGAGTTTTTTTGATCCGGTCGCTCCGCCGGAGCCCGATCATCGGCCAGACGGCCGAGTTTTTGTTGTGGTCGAGGTTGCGAGGCAAAGCACCGACACCGTAAGCGCTCAGTTAGAGAGCGAGCCAAACGCACGGATCGACAGCCGCCAGGCGGTCGTTGCCGCGGCCAATAAGAATAGGAAAAGGACAAGGTTTGATGCCTGAACGCACCCAAAATCTGCAGGATCTCTTTCTCAATACGGTCCGGAAGCAAAAGATTTCGCTGACGATCTTCCTCGTCAACGGCGTGAAATTGACCGGCGTGGTGACGTCGTTCGACAATTTCTGTGTCCTGCTGCGGCGCGACGGTCATTCCCAACTGGTCTACAAGCACGCGATCTCGACGATCATGCCCTCGCAGCCGGTCAACATGTATGATGGCGACGAAGACGGGAAGGCGTGATTGGCCGAGCATAAGGAATCCAGACCAAAGGGTCCGATCGAACACGGCAGTGTGGTAACGCGCGCGGCGGTTTTCGTGCCGGTTTTCAAGCAGTTTCAATCGCGGGACGAGGCAAGCCAGGGCAGCCCCGAGCTGGCGCGCCGGAGCGACGAGGCGCGCTTGGAGGAGGCGATGGGCCTGGCCGCGGCGATCGGCCTCGATATCGTGGCCAGCGGAACCGTCAGTGGCGTTCGGCCGCGCCCGGCGACGCTGATCGGCGCCGGCAAGGTCGAGGAACTGAAGGGCCTCGTAGCGAGCGAGGACATCGGCCTTGTCGTCTTCGACCATCCGCTGACGCCGGTCCAGCAGCGCAATCTGGAAAAGGAACTCGACGCGAAAGTCCTCGACCGGACCGGGCTCATCCTCGAGATATTCGGCCAGCGCGCCCGAACCAAGGAGGGCCGGCTTCAGGTCGAGTTGGCGCATCTGAACTATCAGCGCGGCCGGCTCGTACGTAGCTGGACCCATCTCGAGCGACAGCGCGGCGGTGCCGGATTTCTGGGCGGCCCCGGCGAAACGCAGATCGAATCCGATCGCCGCCAGTTGCAGGAGCGCATCAAGCGGCTGGAGAAGGATCTGGAGTCGGTGCGGCGCACACGTCAGTTGCATCGTGCCAAGCGCAAGAAAGCGCCGCACCCGGTGGTGGCGCTGGTCGGTTACACGAATGCGGGAAAATCGACACTTTTCAATCGGTTGACCGGCGCCGACGTCTTCGCCAAGGACCTGCTGTTCGCCACGCTCGATCCAACCCTGCGCCGTGCGGCACTTCCCCACGGAACCGAGGTGATGTTTTCCGATACCGTGGGTTTTGTATCAGACCTGCCGACCCATCTCGTCGCGGCGTTTCGGGCAACCCTGGAAGAAGTGATCGAAGCCGAGATCGTCCTGCACGTGCGCGACATGGCCGATCCCGACACTTTGGCGCAGGCCGAGGACGTGCGGAAAATCCTGCGCGATCTCGACATCGATGCCGACGACAGCGAGCATGTCGTCGAGGTCTGGAACAAGATCGATCTGCTGGACGAGTCCGTCAGCCACCATTTGGCGACGGTCCGCGAGGGACAGCAAGCAACTCAGGCCGCCCACCTGGTTTCGGCGATCACCGGCGAAGGCGTGCCCGAGCTACTCGCGGACGTCGAGCGGCGCATCGCCGGCCGTCTCCGCGAAGTGAGCATCGAGGTCGCGCCGGATGGCATGGGTGTTCTGCCCTGGATCTACCAGAATTCATCAGTGATCGGCAGAGATGATCGGGATGATGGCTCGGTTGCTCTCAGCGCCGAGATGACCGTTCAGGCCGTGACTGAATTACGCCGACTAAGCGAGCAATTACCCGGCATAGAATTTCGATAAGCCGATCAACTGCAGTGGATCAAGCGCGGTTTCGCGCGTTCCGCCGATATCGTGATCTTCTCCAGGCGATCGACCAATGCGGCTGAAAGCGACCGGCGCGAAACGCATCCATTCGGCGGGCCAGGACATCCTGGTCCGTCCGAAATGTGCGCGCGAGACCTGCGGCGGGTGGCGTTACGCGCCGGTGCCGATGAGCATGAAGGCTGGAATGTCTTCGCCGAAGCCGACCGGAGCGTTGCCGTCGTCGGTCCGCGCGCGACTGGCCGGCTGCGCCGCCCGTGAGCGGGGAGCAGCCGCGGCGGCCGGTCTGGCGCGTTCGCCGTTCGTGCCGGACCGCTTGCGGCTTGTCCGGCTGCGTGCGGGTGCCTCGGATGCGGTGCTCTCTGCCGCGAGAGCGTCCACCGGAACATCCAATTCTCCGGCTTCGGCGCGGGCCACCGCCGGCTCTTCCACCACTGACGCGGCTTCAGGCGCCAAAGGCGCCTTCTCGCTGTTGTCGCGGCGGCGCGTGCCGGTGCCACGACGACTGCTACGACGGGCTGGCTTGTCTTCTGACGGGGCGTCGACGAGCGTCGCGACCGACTCCCCATGCCATGCGATCTCACCGCCGATCAGCTTCTCGATCGCATCCAGATATTTCTTGTCGGACTTGGCGACGAGGGTGAAGGCCTTGCCCGACCGACCAGCGCGGCCGGTTCTGCCGATGCGATGCACGTAGTCTTCGGCGTGAATTGGAACGTCGAAGTTGAAAATATGGCTGACGGCCGGGATATCGAGTCCGCGGGCCGCGACATCGGACGCGACCAAAAGCTGGATCTGGTTGTCGCGGAAGCTCTGGAGCATCGCGGTTCGCGAGCGCTGGTCCATGTCGCCGTGCAACGCACCCGCCGAGAAGCCGTGTTTCTCAAGCGAGCGGAACAGCGTGGCCACGTCGCGCTTGCGATTGCAGAAGATGATCGCGTTGGTCAGGTCGTCCTGCTCGCGAATGATCGTGCGCAGCGTCTCTCGCTTCTCGAAATCGTCCTTCTTCGAGGCGATCAACCGTTGGGTGACGGTGAGGGCGGCGGACGCCGGCTTCGCCACTTCGACGCGGACAGGATTCTGTAGAAACTGCTCGGTAAGCCGGGTAATCTCGGGTGGCATCGTTGCGGAGAAGAACAGCGTCTGCCGCGTAATCGGCAAGAGCTTGCAGATCCGCTCGATATCAGGGATGAACCCCATGTCGAGCATGCGATCCGCTTCATCGATGACGAGCACTTCGACAGCGGTCATCAACAGCTTGCCGCGCTCGAAATGATCGAGCAGGCGACCTGGCGTCGCGATGAGAACGTCGACGCCGCGGTCGATCTTCTTGTTCTGATCGCCGAACGAGACGCCGCCGATCAGCAGCGCGATATTGATCTTCTGGTCGAGGCCGTATTTGACGAAGGATTCCTCGACCTGCGCCGCGAGCTCGCGGGTCGGTTCGATGATCAACGTCCGCGGCATCCGAGCGCGCGCGCGCCCCTTTTCGAGCCGCGTCAACATCGGCAGCACGAAGGAGGCCGTCTTGCCAGTACCCGTCTGCGCGATGCCGAGCACGTCCCGGCCTTCTATCGCGTGGGGGATGGCCTGTTCCTGGATCGGCGTCGGTTCACTGTATCCAGCTGCCTCTACGGCGGCCAGGACCTTGGCGCTGAGGCCGAGTTCGGAAAAGAGTTTCAAGCTAGCGGTTCTCTTGAATTGTTGAATTGGGGGGTCGATAGCGTTTGAAAGCCCAGTCGACAGGGCGATAGGGTGACGCTCGTCGCGAGTCAACCGCAGCGCCGCATATGGGGCGATTTCCGGTGATTTACAGGGTACAAAAGATGAATCTGACACAGATCGTGATGATTCCGGGTCTGTTGTGTACCGACGATCTCTATCGGGACCAGATCGCGTCCGTCCCATCCTGCGGCGTCGTGATGGCCGATACGACGTCCGATCCGACCATCGCGGCGATGGCCGAGCGTCTGGTAGAGGTCGCGCCGGATCGGTTTTTCCTCTGTGGCTTATCGATGGGCGGGTATGTGGCCCTCGAAGTCATGCGAATCGCACCCGAACGCGTCACCGACCTGGTTCTGATGGCGACCAGCGCCAAGGCCGACACCGCAGAGCAGACGGCCATGCGCCGGCGCCTGGTCACATTGGCTCACGACAAGGGGATCGCGGCCGTCGCCGAGATCCTTTCCGACCGACTGCTCGGTCCCAATGGCCGCACCGACCCGCAGCTGCGCCGGCGGATCGTCGCAATGGCGGAAGCGATCGGAGCCGATATCTTCGCGCGTCAGCAGGAGGCCATCATCGGACGGCGGGACCTGACATCGCTTTTGCCGTGCATAGACGTCCCGACGACGGTTTTGGCCGGGATCCACGATCAGATCATTTCGCCGGACCGATCCCGCGAAATGGCTGCCGCTATGCCGGGCAGCATGCTTAATCTCCTCGACGGCGTCGGTCACATGGTGACAATGGAAGCGCCCGACGCCGCGAGCGCGGTGATCCGACGGCATCTTCAACGGGATGCCTCGGTCGCGCCCTATCAGTTGGTGGCAGGACCGAAGCTATAAGGTTCCCCCGGAAAGAAGTGCAGCTCGTAGGTCTCGGCGATTTCCCCGTCGGAGGGCAGGATGTCGAAGAACAGCGTCAGGCTATTCGGCTGTTCTTCGCTCGGCTCGTCGGCGCGATAGCCTACGACCGCGCCTTCGATCTGATTGATCTCGACGACCTCTGTCGTCGCGCGCAGGCTCAGGTCGCTTCCCGCACCCTCGAGTTGCTGAACGAAGAAATGAAAGGCGGAATCGTCGGTCTGCGACTGCACCATGACCGTCCGCCAGACGCCCTCACGCGTACCGTCCGACCATGGTCCGACGATTTGGACATCCTGGACCTGCGGCGACAGGGCTTCAGCGGCCGACTTTGCCTTTGCGGCGAGCTCGGGATCGCCGGAGCTTGCCGGCGCCGTCTTGGCCTCAGCGGGTTGCGCGGTGTCGGGTGTCACCGGGGCTTCAGCCGGTTGAGCGGCGTCCGGAGCGGCAACGGGGGCTCCGGCGTCTGCCTGGGCCAGAGCGGCCGTATGGCTCATGGCCATGACGAGGAATGCGGTACCGGCAAGCCAGTGTCTGAGATGGGGCATGGGAAGTCCTCCGATTGAGCAATCGACGGCATTTCAGCTGGATCGGATCAGATGTCCAGTTCCTTGACGAATGCGGCGCGATCCTGAATGAAGCGGAAGCGGGCTTCCGGCTTGTTTCCCATCAGCGCATCGACCGCGATCGACGTGCCCGATTCCGGCGCTTCGTCCATAACGACTCTGAGCAAGGTGCGTTTCCTCGGGTCCATGGTCGTTTCCTTGAGCTGCGAGGGCAGCATCTCTCCAAGGCCCTTGAAGCGCGAGACCTCGACCTTGCCCCGACCATTGAACTCTTTTGCGATCAACCGCTCGCGATCCTTGTCGTCGCGGGCGTAGAAGGATTTTCCGCCTTGGGTCAGCTTGTAAAGCGGCGGCACCGCAAGAAACAGGTGACCGCCCCTGATCAGTTCGGGCATCTCCTGATAGAAGAAGGTGATGAGCAGAGAGGCGATATGGGCGCCGTCGACGTCGGCGTCGGTCATGATGATGACACGCTCGTAGCGCAAATCCTCGTCGCGGTATTTCGCGCGGGTGCCGCAGCCCAGCGCCTGGATCAGATCGGCAAGCTGTTGATTGGCGCCGAGTTTCTCGCGACCGGCGCTCGCCACGTTGAGGATCTTGCCGCGCAGCGGCAGGATCGCCTGCAGACGGCGATCGCGCGCCTGCTTGGCCGAGCCGCCGGCGGAAT
The DNA here is from genome assembly GCA_011050685.1 of Aurantimonas coralicida. Classification (GTDB taxonomy): domain Bacteria; phylum Pseudomonadota; class Alphaproteobacteria; order Rhizobiales; family Rhizobiaceae; genus Aurantimonas; species Aurantimonas coralicida_A. Next base: position 13,475 of record DRFF01000005.1, on the reverse strand, counting down.
CCCCCTCGACGATGAAAATCTCGGCCCCGGCGGCGCCGTTTTGCGAGCAGTCGGCGAGCTTGCCCGGCAGCCGCAGCTTGCGCGTCGCGCTCTTGCGGCTGACCTCCTTCTCCTGGCGGCGGCGGAGCCGCTCGTCGGCACGCTCGACCACCCAGTCGATCAGCCGCGCCGCGTCCTGCGGCGAGGAGGCAAGCCAGATATCGAAGGAATCGCGCATCGATTGCTCGACGATCCGCTGCGCCTCGGCGGTGGCCAGCCGGTCCTTGGTCTGGCCAACGAATTCCGGTTCCCTGATGAAGATCGACAGCATGGCCGAAGCCGTCAGCATCAGATCGTCGCCGGTGATGATCGCAGCCCGCTTGTTCCCGGAAACCTCGGCGAAGGCCTTGAGCCCGCGCAGCAGCACCGAGCGCAGGCCCGCCTCGTGGGTGCCACCCTCGGGTGTGGGAATGGTGTTGCAGTAGGAGCGGATGAAGCCGTCTTCCGGCGTCCAACTGACCGCCCATTCGACAGCCCCGTGGCCCGAGACTTTCTCGGTCCGGCCGGCGAAGATCTGCGCCGTGACGCGATGCTCCTTGCCGAGCGTGACGTCGAGATAGTCCTTCAGTCCGCCGGGGAAGTGGAATGTCTCGCGAGCCGGGATGTCGCCGCCGGGCACGAGCAGGCTCTGATCGCAGGACCAGCGAATCTCGACGCCGCCGAAGAGGTAAGCTTTCGAGCGAGCCATGGCGAACAGCCGCTCGGGGCGGAACCTGGCGCCGGCGCCGAAAATCTGCGGATCCGGCTTGAACCGCACCCGCGTGCCACGACGATTGTGAACCTCGCCGACTTCGTCGAGCGTCGATGTCGCCAATCCCCGCGCATAGGTCTGGCGGTAGAGCCTGCGATTGCGCGCGACCTCGACTTCCAAAACCTCCGACAGAGCGTTGACCACGGAGACGCCGACGCCGTGCAGGCCGCCCGAGGTCTCATAGACCTTCGAATCGAATTTTCCGCCGGCATGGAGCGTCGTCATGATGACTTCAAGCGCCGACTTGTTCTTGTATTTGGGATGAGGGTCGACCGGAATCCCGCGACCGTTGTCGGCGACGGACAAGGTGCCGTCCGCCTCCAGCGCGACCTCGATGAAATTGGCGTGTCCGGCGGTCGCCTCGTCCATCGAATTGTCGATGACCTCGGCAAAGAGATGATGCAGCGCCTTCTCGTCGGTGCCGCCGATATACATGCCGGGGCGGCGGCGAACCGGCTCCAGCCCTTCCAGCACCTCGATATCGGCCGCCGTGTATTCGGCGGGCTGCGCTGAATTCTGCACCGGCAAAGGCTGGTCGGCCGGCTTTGGCGATTTCGGCCGACGCGCCGCATTGCCCGAAAACAGGTCGTCGCTCATCGCGGACCCGTCTGCGAAACGTGCGGGACAAACTCGTGCTGCAATGGATTCTCGCGCCCATCAACCATGGGGTCTGCCTATACTTTCACGAAATGTTCTTCAAGAGTCCGGTACCGTTTCCCAGCGCATAACGCTTCCGCGACAGGTTTATCCACGGGTTCCGTCGGGCGGGTGCGCCAAAACCGGCGGCGCGGCACGTGTGCTCGGGCGCCACACACTCCAAAACAAAGGATGCGGAACGGCGTCCCTTTCTCCATGGTGCCGACATCCGCTTGCACCGTCGTGTGAAGTCCGGCAGCGACGGTCGAGCAGGAAACGAAAGAATGCCGACGACGGGACGAAACGCCAGACGGCCGTCGCGGCCGAGTGGCGGTCTCAGGCCCGCGTGATCACGATACGTCCACGGCTGCCCCGTCGCCTTGCAAGCCATCGCAATCCGGCCCGTCGATGAGCGAAGTGGGCTTCGCCAGCGCCTCCAGTGCAGGGCGGTCCGTGATGATGACCCGCTGACCGTCGGCCACGGCGCCATCTGTCTGCAGCGATTTCATCGCTCGTGAGAGACTCTCGGGCGTCATCCCGAGGAACGAGGCGAGCACCCGCTTTTCCATGGGTAGGACAAAGCTTGCTCTGTCGCCGGCGGCCCCGGCTTGACACAGAAGGTAAGCGGCCAACCTCTCGCGTGCGCTGCGCAGCTTGAGATCCTTGGCGTGCCGGACCATGCCGCGGTAACCGGCCGAAAGCTCGGCGATGGTGGCCAACGCAAATTCGCCATCGGTGCGGAAGATGGTTCGCACATCGCTGCTGGGCACCAGGATGAGGCGGGTTTTCTCCAGTGTGCGCGCCGACATTAGGTAAGGCGCGTCTCGCATGCAGGCGGCGAGGATGAAGGTCGAACGCGGCCGCACCACCGCCAGCGTGGTTTCACGCTCCTGCCAGCCCGCGAAGAGCTCGATCGAGCCCTCCACGACGATGTGGAGAAAATCGGCAGACTCGCCCTCGTCGATCAGCTGGATCTGGGGCGGAAAGGTCTGATCGTACGCCGCGCGCGTCAGGGCGAGAAAATTCTCCTCCGCCATCGATCGAAACAGCGGAAGGCGGCGGATCGCCGGAAGGACCGTTTCACGCATGAATCAACTCATCTCCGACAGTTCGCTTGATATTTGGTAATTAATAAATAGACATCAGTCTAGTGGATATAGGCAATATGAATCCCTGACGCCTGACAAACCCAGGTCATTGCGGCGCCTATCATCAAATCTAGTTCGATTGCTCTCGCCGGCCGCTGCGGTTTGATCTCGGTCAAGTCGCGGCGGCTTCTTCCGTCCCACTCCGGCGCGACGAAACGCGTCGGAAGCGGAGATAGATCATGATGGAGCAGGCACACGTCTCGGATGCCGAGCGCACACGAGCGCTGGGGCTGAGCACGATCGCCTTCACGGCCTGCTTCGCGGTCTGGACGATCTTTTCAATCATCGGCGTCGAGATAAAGGCCGAGCTGGGGCTCAACGAGTTCGAGTTCGGCTTGCTGGTCGCCACCCCCATTCTGACTGGATCGCTTACCCGGCTTATTCTTGGTGTCTGGACCGAGAAATACGGCGGCCGTATCGTGTTCACGGCGCAGATGCTGTTGACGGCCGCGGCGACGTGGATGCTGACCTGGGTGTCAAGCTATCCGATGTATCTGATCGCCGCGCTCGGCATTGGCCTGGCCGGCGGATCGTTCATTATCGGCGTCGCCTATGTCTCGCGCTGGTATGGCGCGGGCAGGCAGGGCACCGCGCTGGGGATCTTCGGGGCCGGCAACGTCGGCTCAGCGGTCACCACGTTCGTCGCGCCCTTCGTAATGGTCGCCTATGGCTGGCACGGGGTTGCCCAAGTCTGGGCCGCTGCCCTGGCGCTGATGGCGGTCGTGTTCTTCCTGTTCGCCAAGGATGACCCGGCACTCGTGGCTCGCCGCAAAAGCGGCGCGCGGCCGCCCTCGCTGGTCGAGCAGTTCGCGCCCCTGAAGAACCTGCAGGTCTGGCGCTTCTCGCTCTACTACTTCTTCGTGTTCGGCGGCTTTGTCGCCATCGCGCTCTGGACGCCGCATTACCTGATGGATGTCTACGACGTCGACATCCGCATGGCCGGCATGGCAGTGGCGGCTTTCGGGCTTTCGGGATCGCTATTCCGGGCCTATGGCGGGGCGTTGTCGGACCGTTTCGGCGCCCGGTCGGTGATGTACTGGAGCCTGGGGTTTTCCACCATCTTGCTGTTCATGCTGTCCTATCCGGCAACAGACTATGTGATCCAGGGCAAGGACGGCCCGATCGCCTTTTCGACCCAGCTGGACTTCTGGCCTTTCGTCTTAATCCTGTTCGCGCTCGGTTTCTTCATGAGCCTCGGTAAGGCGGCGGTATTCAAGCACATCCCGGCCTATTACCCCAAGCATGTCGGCGCTGTCGGCGGGCTGGTGGGCATGATCGGCGGCCTTGGGGGGTTCATCCTGCCGATCATATTCGGCGCAGCGCTGGACTTGACTGGCATCTATACCTCGGCCTTTGCGCTGCTGTTCCTGCTGGTGGGCGTTTCGCTGCTCTGGATGCACATGGCGATCCGCGTGATGGAGCGGACGGAGCAGGGCGCAGTCCTGAACCATTTGCCGCAACTACCCGAAATGCTGGGGATGCCGGTCTCGGACGCCTCGCAGGATGCGCACACGCTGGAAGAGTGGAGCCCCGAGGACAAGAGCTTCTGGGAGGACAAAGGCCGCCGCATCGCGCGCCGGAACCTCTGGATCTCGATCCCGGCACTGCTTCTGGCCTTCTCGGTCTGGATGGTGTGGTCGGTGGTCGTGGCGCGTCTGCCGGCGATCGGCTTCGACTTCACGCCGGGCGAGCTGTTCTGGCTGGCGGCGCTGCCGGGGCTTTCCGGTGCGACCTTGCGCATCTTCTACAGCTTCATGGTGCCGATCTTCGGCGGCAGGCTGTGGACGACCCTTTCCACCGCCTCGCTGCTGCTACCGGCCATGGGCATCGGCTATGCGGTGCAAAATCCCGATACGCCTTACCTGATCTTCCTGGTTCTGGCGCTGCTGTGCGGCTTCGGCGGCGGCAACTTCGCCTCGTCGATGGCTAATATCGCCTTCTTCTACCCGAAGGCGGAAAAGGGCAACGCGCTGGCGCTGAACGCGGGCCTCGGCAATCTCGGCGTCTCCGTCATGCAGTTCCTGGTGCCGCTCGTCATCACCGCCGGTGTCTTCGGCGCGTTGGGCGGTCAGCCGCAGACCATGTCGGATGGCGGCCTGCTCTGGATGCAGAACGCCGGCTTCGTCTGGGTGCCGTTCATCATCGCGGCCACCATCGCTGCCTGGGTCGGGATGAACGACATCGCCGACGCCAAGGCCAGCTTCAAGGAGCAGGCGATCATCTTCAGCCGCAAGCACAACTGGATCATGTGCGTGCTTTACACCGGCACTTTCGGCAGCTTCATCGGCTATTCCGCTGGTTTCCCGCTGCTCACCAAGCTTCAGTTCCCAGACGTGAACGCGCTGCAGTTCGTGTTCCTCGGGCCGCTGGTCGGGGCGCTGTCGCGCGCCGGCACGGGCTGGATCTCCGACAAATACGGCGGCGGCCGGGTCACCTTCTGGACGTTCCTGGGAATGATCGTGGCGGTGTTCGGGGTGATCTTCTTCCTCGGCATCAAGGAACAGCCGGGCGCGTTCTGGGGCTTCTTCGCTTCGTTCATGACGCTGTTCTTCCTGACCGGGGTCGGCAACGCCTCCACATTCCAGATGATCCCCGCGATCATGGGGCGCGAAATCCCGCGTCTGATGCCGGAGCTGGACGGGGGCGCGCTGCGCAAGCAGGCGGAGCGTGAAAGCGCGGCGATCATCGCCTTTACCAGCGCCATCGCAGCCTATGGCGCCTTCTTCATCCCGAAAGCCTACGGCACCTCGATCGCCATGACCGGCGGGCCGGTGGCGGCGCTCTGGGGGTTCCTCGGCTTCTACGTGATCTGCGTCGTGCTGACCTGGTTCTACTACACCCGGCGGGGCGGCCTCCTGGCCGCAACCGAGCGCGCCGGCCGTTCCTCGCCCGCCATCTCCGCAGTCTGACCTGAAAGGAGAGCAAGATGAGCCATCTTCTCGACCGACTGAATTTCCTCAAGTCCACGCGACAGGACACCTTCGCCGATGGTCACGGCCAGACCACCATCGAGAGCCGGGATTGGGAGGACGTCTACCGCGATCGCTGGCGCCACGACAAGATCGTGCGGTCCACCCACGGGGTGAACTGCACCGGGTCCTGTTCGTGGAAGATCTACGTCAAGTCCGGGATCGTGACTTGGGAGACCCAGCAGACCGATTATCCGCGGACCCGGCCCGATATGCCCAACCACGAGCCGCGCGGCTGCGCGCGGGGGGCCAGCTACAGCTGGTATCTGTATTCGGCCAATCGGGTGAAGACGCCCTTGGTGCGGGGGCGCCTGATGCGGCTGTGGCGCGAATTGCGCGCCACGATGAGCCCGATCGAGGCGTGGAAGGCGATCCAAGCCGACCCGGCCAAGCGGGCCAGCTACACCAAGACCCGCGGCAAGGGCGGGTTCGTCCGCGCCAGCTGGGACGAGGTCACCGAGATCGTCGCGGCGGCCAATGCCTACACCACCAAGACCTACGGACCCGACCGCGTCTTCGGTTTCTCGCCGATCCCCGCGATGTCGATGGTCAGCTACGCGGCGGGCTCGCGCTACCTCAGCCTGATGGGTGGCACCTGCATGTCGTTCTACGACTGGTATTGCGACCTGCCGCCCGCCAGCCCGCAGACCTGGGGTGAGCAGACTGACGTGCCGGAAAGCGCCGACTGGTACAATTCCGGCTTCCTGATCCTGTGGGGATCGAACGTGCCGCAAACCCGCACGCCGGACGCGCATTTCTATACCGAGGCGCGCTACCGGGGCACCAAATCCGCCGTCGTCAGCCCGGATTACAGCGAGGCCGCCAAGTTTGGCGACATCTGGCTGAACCCGCAGGCGGGCACCGACGCCGCGCTGGCGATGGCGTTTGGCCACGTCATCCTGCGTGAATATCACCTCGACCGGCAGGTGCCGTATTTCGAGGATTACACCCGCAAATATTCCGATTTCCCGCTGCTGGTGCGGCTGGACAAGAAGGACGGAGGCTACGTTGCGGGCCGGATGCTGCGCGCCGCCGATTTCACCGATGCGCTGGGCGAATCCAACAACCCCGACTGGAAGACGGTCGGGATCGACAGCAACACCGGCGCTGTGGTCGTCCCCAATGGCTCGATCGGCTTCCGCTGGGGGCAAAGCGGACATTGGAACCTTGAGGAGAACGCGGGCGGGAAGGCGATCGACCTGAAGACGACGTTGGTCCTGGAGGAGGATCGCGACGATGTGGTCGGTGTCGATTTTCCCTATTTCGGCGGCGAGGCGACCGAGCATTTCACCAAATGCGACCACCCCGAGGTCCTGACCCGCAACGTTCCAGTCCGCCGCCTGAAGCTGAAGGATGGCGAGGCGCTGGTGACGACGGTGTTCGACCTGTTCTGCGCCAATTACAGCCTCGACCGTGGGCTGGGCGGCAAACATGTCGCCACTTCTTTCGACGCCGATGTGCCGTTCACGCCGGCCTGGGCGGAGAAGATCACCGGGGTCAAGCGCGACCGGATCGTAGCCGTCGCGCGTGAATTCGCTACCAATGCCGAAAAGACCAGCGGCAAGTCGATGGTCATTCTGGGCGCTGGCCTGAACCACTGGTACCATATGGACATGGCCTATCGCGGCATCATCAACATGTTGGTGATGTGTGGTTGCGTCGGTCAGTCGGGTGGCGGCTGGTCGCACTATGTGGGCCAGGAAAAGCTCCGCCCGCAGACCGGTTGGACGGCGCTGGCCTTCGCGCTGGACTGGGCACGCCCACCCCGGCACATGAACTCGACCTCCGCCTGGTACGCGCACACCGACCAGTGGCGCTACGAAACCGTCACGGCGGGCGAGATCCTGTCGCCGACGGCGCCGGCGGGCAATTGGGCCGAGCGCAGCCTGATCGACTACAACATCCAGGCCGAACGCATGGGCTGGCTGCCCTCTGCGCCGCAGCTGAAGACCAACCCGCTGGAGGTTGGCCGCGCCGCCAAGGCATCGGGCAAGACGGCGCCGGAATACGTGGCCGAAGGGCTGAAATCCGGCGCGCTGGAAATGTCCTGCGAAGACCCGGACGCACCGGAAAACTGGCCGCGCAACCTGTTTGTCTGGCGCTCGAACCTTTTGGGATCGTCGGGCAAGGGACATGAATATTTCCTGCGCCATCTCTTGGGCACCGATCACGGCGTCCTCGGCAAGGATCTGGGCGAGGAAGGCAGGGTCAAGCCGATCGAGGCCAAGTGGCACGATCAGGCCCCCGAAGGAAAACTCGATCTCCTGGTGACGCTGGATTTCCGCATGTCGACCACATGCGTCTATTCCGACATCGTCCTGCCGACGGCCAGTTGGTACGAAAAGGACGACCTCAACACCTCCGACATGCACCCGTTCATCCACCCGCTGCAGGCGGCTGTGGACCCGGCTTACGAGTCGAAATCGGACTGGGAGATATTCAAGGCCCTGGCCAGGAAGTTCTCCGAAATCGCGCCCGAGGTGTTGGGAGTGGAAACCGACGTGGTCGCGTTGCCGATGCAGCACGACAGCCCCGGCGAGCTGGCCCAATCGGTCGTGGCCGACTGGAAGGCCGGCGAATGCGAGCTGATCCCCGGCAAGACCGCGCCGAACTACATCGCGGTGGAGCGGGATTATCCCAACCTCTACAAGCGCTTCACCGCGGTCGGGCCGCTGATGGAAAAGGTCGGCAATGGTGGCAAGGGTATCGCCTGGGACACCAAGACCGAGGTGCATCACCTTCAGGATCTCAATGGCCGCGTCACCGATGAGGGCGTGACCAAGGGCATGGCCAGGATCGACACCGCGATCGATGCTTGCGAGGTCATCCTGATGCTGGCGCCGGAAACCAACGGCGAGGTGGCGGTCAAGGCCTGGGAGGCGCTGGAGAAGATCACCGGGCGCGAACACAGCCATCTGGCAAGACCCAAGCAGGACGAGAAAATCCGCTTCCGCGACATCGCCGCGCAGCCGCGCAAGATCATTTCGTCGCCCACATGGTCCGGGATCGAGAGCGAGGAGGTCTGCTACAACGCCGGCTACACCAACGTCCACGAACTGATCCCCTGGCGCACGCTATCTGGCCGCCAGCAGCTTTACCAGGACCACGAGTGGATGCGCGCCTTCGGCGAAGCCTTCGTGACCTGGCGTCCGCCGGTGGATCTGAAGACCATCGCGCCAGCGATAGGGCAGGCGGGCAACGACAAGCATGTCGTTTTGAACTTCATCACCCCGCACCAGAAATGGGGCATCCATTCGACCTATACCGACAATCTTCTGATGCTGACGCTGAACCGCGGCGGTCCGGTCGTGTGGTTGTCCGAGGTGGATGCGAAGAAGGCCGGGCTAGTCGACAATGACTGGGTCGAGGTCTTCAACGCGAACGGCGTTCTGACGGCGCGGGCGGTGGTTTCGCAACGCATCAAGGAAGGCACGCTGTTCATGTACCACGCGCAGGAAAAGATCGTGAATACGCCCGGCAGCCAGATCACCGGTAAGCGCGGCGGTATCCATAACTCGGTCACGCGGACGGTTCTGAAGCCGACCCACATGATCGGCGGCTATGCCCAGTTGAGCTACGGCTTCAACTACTACGGCACCGTCGGGTCGAACCGGGACGAGTTCGTGATCGTGCGCAAGATGGAAAAGGTCGATTGGCTGGATACGCCGGTCGCGTCAGCGGAGGCAGCGGAATGAAAGTTCGCGCGCAAATCGGCATGGTGCTCAACCTCGATAAATGTATCGGGTGTCACACCTGCTCGGTCACTTGCAAGAACGTCTGGACCAGTCGCGACGGCGTCGAATACGCCTGGTTCAACAATGTCGAAACCAAGCCCGGCATCGGTTATCCGAAGGATTGGGAGAACCAGAAACGCTGGAACGGCGGCTGGGAACGCACCAAGGGCGGCAAGCTGCGGCCCAAGCAGGGTGCCAAGTGGCGCATCCTCGCCAATATCTTCGCCAATCCGGACCTGCCCGAGATCGACGATTACTACGAGCCCTTCGATTTTGACTACGACCATTTGAAGTCGGCGCCCGAGATGGAGGCGTTCCCGACCGCGCGGCCCCGCTCGAAACTGACCGGCGAGCGGATGGAAAAGATCGAATGGGGTCCGAACTGGGAGGAGATCCTCGGCGGCGAATTCGCCAAGCGATCGAAGGATTACAACTTCGAGGGCATCCAGAAGGAAATCTACGGCCAGTACGAAAACACCTTCATGATGTACCTGCCGCGGCTGTGCGAGCATTGCCTTAACCCGGCCTGTGCCTCGGCCTGTCCTTCGGGCGCGATCTACAAGCGCGAGGAAGACGGCGTGGTGCTGATCGACCAGGAGAAGTGCCGCGGTTGGCGGATGTGTGTGTCAGCCTGTCCCTACAAGAAAATCTACTACAACTGGTCGACGGGGAAGTCGGAGAAATGCACGCTGTGCTATCCGCGTCTGGAATCCGGCCTGCCGACGGTCTGCTCGGAAACCTGCGTCGGGCGCATCCGCTACATCGGCGTGATGCTTTATGACGCCGACAAGATCGCCGAGGCGGCTTCGGTCGAAAACGACCAGGATCTCTACGATGCCCAGCTCGGCGTGTTCCTGGACCCGAACGACCCCGAGGTGATCGCCGCGGCAAGGGCCGAGGGCGTGCCCGAAGACTGGATTGTGGCGGCCCGCAAATCGCCGATCTGGAAGATGGCGATGGAATGGAAGATCGCCTTTCCGCTGCACCCCGAATACCGGACCTTGCCGATGGTCTGGTACATTCCGCCGCTCAGCCCGATCCAGAACGCCGCCGAGGCCGGCCAGATCGCCGCGGACGGTGACATGCCCGACGTGAAGTCGCTGCGTATCCCGGTGAAATACCTCGCCAACATGCTGACGGCGGGCGACGAGGTACCGGTCGTTTCGGCACTGGAGCGCATGCTTGCGATGCGGTCCTACATGCGGTCGAAAACGGTCGACGGCGTGATCAACCTTGGCGTCGCCAAGCGCGTCGGCCTGACCCCGCATCAGATCGACGAGATGTATCAGATCATGGCGATCGCCAATTACGAGGATCGCTTCGTCATTCCCACAACCCACCGCGAGGTGGTCGAGGATGCCTATGATTTGCGTGGCGGCTGCGGCTTTACCGATGGCAACGGTTGCTCGTCGGGGGTGTCGAAGGGCACTCTGTTCGGCGGTCGCAAGCACATAACCCCGGCGGAGGGCTGGTCATGACCCGGACGTTCAAAGCGCTTTCCGCGCTGCTGACCTATCCCTCGAGCGAGTTGCAGGCGGCGATCCCGGACATCCGCGCCGTCCTGACCGAGGAGGCGGTGCTGACGCCGCCTCTGATCGAGGCGCTGCAGCCCCTTCTACAGCGTCTCACCGAGGGCGACATCATCGAATTGCAGGAGGCTTATGTCCTGCTGTTCGACCGCTCGCGAACCCTGTCGCTCAATCTGTTCGAGCATGTCCACGGGGAAAGCCGCGATCGCGGCGGCGCGATGGTGGACCTCCTGGAAACCTACCGGGCAGGAGGCTTCGACCTGGTCGGGCCTGAACTGCCGGATCACCTGCCGGTGCTGCTGGAATTCCTCTCGACCCGGCTCATGGCGGAGGCGCGCGAGATCCTGGCCGACGCAGGACCGATCCTGGTGGCGCTTGCCGAACGGCTGACCCGACGCGAGACGCCTTATGCCGCGATATTGGTCGCGCTGGCCGATATGGGCCGGGCAGGGGCCGACACCGGCGTCGCGGCGGCGCTCTTGTCGCAAAAGGACGACGACCCCGAGGATCTGGTGGCGCTCGACGCGGTCTGGGAAGAGGCGCAAGTCACCTTCGCGCCCGATCCCAACGCGGGCTGCCCCGTATCGCGCGACATTCTGGCCGCGATGGACAAACCCCTCAACCCGGCGCGAGCCGGGGCAGGCAACTGACGGAGGCCGGAATGAACAACTTCCTGTTTGGAATTTACCCTTACATCGCACTGTCGGTCCTCCTGATCGGATCGGTGGTCCGTTACGAGCGTGACCCGTTCACCTGGAAATCGTCGTCCTCGCAGTTGCTGCGACGGCACCAGTTTATCATCGGGTCCGTACTGTTCCATGTCGGCGTTCTGGTCATCTTCGCGGGCCATTTCGTGGGCCTTCTGACCCCGATCTGGATCTTCGATACGCTCGGCGTCAGCCACGGCGCCAAACAGTTGCTGGCGATCATCTTCGGCGGTATCGCCGGAATCATGGCCTTGGTAGGCGGGACGATCCTTCTGATGCGGCGGCTGAACGACCCGCGCATCCGCGCCAGCTCGACCTTTGCCGACACCGGTATTCTGGTGTTGCTGATGGTGCAGCTGGTGTTGGGCGTCGCCACCATATTCGTCTCGCTCCAGCATCTCGACGGCGAGGAGATGACCCGGTTCATGGCCTGGGCGCAGGGCATCTTCACCTTCCGCGCGGGCGCCGCCGACCTAATCGCCGACAGCAGTCTGATCTTCAAGCTGCATATCGTGCTCGGCCTGACGATCTTCCTGCTGTTCCCGTTCACGCGGCTCGTGCACATGCTGTCGGCCCCGGTCCGGTATCTCTGGAGACCCGGCTATCAGATCGTGCGGACCAGAAAGCGGGTCGTCAATTCTCCGGCGGAGCGTGCATCATGACATCTCTCTTCAGCGAAGTGGTCGTAAACGGCGAGACGATTCCGACCAAGGTGATCGCGTCCGAGGCGCAGAATCATCCGACGCCCAAATCGAAGCCCGGACTGGCCTGGACCGCCGCCGCGCGGGCCTTGGCGATCCGCGCGCTCTTGCTGCAGGAGGCACGGCGACGCGGGCTTGCCCCCGACCCGCAGGAGGTGGCCGAGGGCCGGGTGGAGACCGACGACGAGGCCCTGATCCGGCAGGTGCTGGACGCGGCCGTCGATCCGGCCGCGCCGCGGGAAGCCGATCTGCGTGCCGCCTATGACGCCTCGCCGGAACGCTGGCGCGCGCCGACGCTCTATGAGGCGGCGCACATCCTCTTCCCGGTCAGACCGGGCGACGCGGCGGCCTTGGCCAAGGCCCGGATCGAAGCAGCTGCCGTGCTGACCGAGGTGCGGCGGGATCCGCGCGCGTTTGACCGTCTCGCCCGCGAGCACAGTGCCTGTTCCTCGCGCGATGCCGGTGGAAGGCTGGGACAGCTGATCAGCGGTGACACCGTGCCCGAGTTCGAGGCGGCGCTCGACGTGCTCGACGAAGGCGCGATCGCGCCGGAACCGGTGGCATCGCGTTACGGGCTGCACATCATCCGGCTGGATGCGCGCGCCGAAGGGGCGGTTCTGCCATTCGAGGCCGTGGCGCCGCGCATCCGCGACATGCTGGAAAAAGTCGCCTGGGCGAAGGCCGCTCGGGATTTCACGGCGACCTTGGTCAGTGACGCCGAGGTGACCGGCGTCACGCTGGCCGCGGCCTGACAGGCGGCCGGCCAGCCCGGGGACGTGGCGTCGCCGGGGTCGTCGGAGGACGGCGAGCGATGCTCAGCCGAAAGGGAGAAACTCCACGAGATCGCCGGCCGCAAGGCTGTCGATCTCGGCCGGGATGTCGGCCAGCCCGTCGGCGCGCGCCAGTTCGGCCACCCGGGCCGAGAACTCCGCCGGACCGGGCTTGAGAACCGGCAGACCGTCAAGGCCCGTGCCCACCCAGCGGACGGGACGGAACTCGCGGCGTCCGGCTCGGCGGCTGAGCCCCTCGGACAAGCGCGCCATCAGGCGGCGAGGGCGATGCTCAGCACCGGTCAGTCCCGCGACGATAGGCCGGCCGAAGATATGCCAACTGACGAATGACGCCACCGGGTTGCCCGGCAGACCGAGCACGAGAGCCTGGCCGATACTTGCGATCGTCAGTGGCTTGCCCGGTTTCATCGCGACCTTGCGCAAATGGATCTCGGCCCCGGCCTCGGCCAGCGCGCGCGGCAGATGATCCT
>DRFF01000004.1 GCA_011050685.1 Aurantimonas coralicida | reverse complement strand
CGACCGATCGGTCGCTCTACTGGGATTACGGTGGGGATTGGGGATGGGGACACATGATTTCCGGTTCGCTGATGATGATCCTGTTCTGGGGCGGCCTGATTGTGTTGATCGTTCTCGCGGTCCGTTGGGCGGGCAGCGGAGCATCACAGGGAGGCGGATCGCCGTCGTCGACCAAGCGCGGGCTCGATACCCTTCGCGAGCGCTTCGCCCGCGGTGAGATCGACAAAAACGAGTTTGACGAGCGCAAGCGTCTGCTGGCCGATTGAGACGGCCGCATGGAGAAGGTCGTCGACCATTACAATGTCATGGGTCCGGTCAAGGCGGCTCTGGAAGCATCGGTCCGGTATCTGGCGCATGAGCTTGGTCGCAAGTCGATCCGCGTGAACGCCATCTCGGCGGGCGCGGGCGCGACACGCGCCGCCTCGGGCCATCGCGCATTTTGACGAGCTGTTGACGAAGACCGTCCGCAGGGCGCCGCTGCGGCGCACGGTGGAGGCCTGCGAGGTGGGCCGCGTGGCGCTCATGCTGACCAGCGACTATGCTATGCGAGCGCCATCACCGGAGTAACCCCTCTATGTCGACGCGGGCTTCCATATCGAGGGCATGGTGTTTCACTAATGGCGGACGACTCTGGACCCCAAAGGACGTGACGGTCGCCGACCCGTTATGCGGGACGTGTCGGGTGCTCGCTGATGGCCGAATAGATCATCATCGCCTTCCGCTCGACCTGACCGATGGGGGAGGTACCAGAAATCACCGTGGCGATCGATCATTCGAACTTTTGGCAGTCCAGTAATGCTCGCCGGCCCAAGGAGGGGGATTGGGTCTTGCGGATATGCATCGTCCCGCCGACTTATTGTAAGGAGCTTTCGTTTTCGGAGAATCTGGACGGGCTTCGTCGGGGTTTCGTCATTCCAAGACACGTGTGCGCGATGGAGAGAGAAGAAAAGACCGAATTGGAGCTACCATGCCTGAAGCCGACGTCCGCAATTTCACCATCAACTTTGGGCCGCAGCACCCAGCCGCCCACGGAGTCCTGCGCCTCGTACTGGAGTTGGACGGCGAGGTAATCAAGCGCTGCGATCCGCATATCGGGCTTTTGCACCGCGGTACCGAGAAGCTGATCGAGCACAAGACCTATCTCCAGGCGATTCCCTATTTTGACCGGCTCGACTACGTCGCGCCGATGAACCAGGAGCATGCCTTCTGTCTCGCCATCGAGCGGCTGGCGGAGGTCAGTGTGCCCCGACGCGGGCAGTTGATTCGCGTTCTGTATTCCGAGATCGGCCGCATCCTCTCGCATCTTCTCAACGTGACGACCCAGGCCATGGACGTCGGCGCCCTGACGCCGCCGCTCTGGGGTTTCGAGGAACGCGAGAAGCTGATGGTATTCTATGAGCGCGCTTCGGGCTCGCGCATGCACGCGGCCTATTTCCGGCCGGGCGGCGTCCATCAGGACCTGCCGCAGCAGCTCGTCGACGATATCGGCGCCTGGTGCGATCCGTTCCTGAAGGTCTGCGACGACATCGAAGGCCTGCTGACCGACAACCGCATCTTCAAGCAGCGCAATGTCGACATCGGCGTCGTCAGCTTGGAAGATGCATGGAATTGGGGCTTTTCCGGCGTCATGGTGCGCGGCTCAGGCGCCGCCTGGGACCTGCGCAAAGCCCAGCCTTACGAGTGCTATGAGGAGATGGATTTTGACATCCCCATCGGCAAGAATGGCGACTGCTACGACCGCTATCTCATCCGTATGGAGGAGATGCGCCAGGCGACGAACATCATGACGCAGTGCGTTGAGAAGCTGAATTCCGACGCAGGCAAAGGACCGGTCTCATCTGAGGACGGCAAGCTCGTGCCGCCGTCACGTGGCCAGATGAAACGCTCGATGGAAGCGCTGATCCACCATTTCAAG
Organism: Aurantimonas coralicida; assembly: GCA_011050685.1. Taxonomy (GTDB): domain Bacteria; phylum Pseudomonadota; class Alphaproteobacteria; order Rhizobiales; family Rhizobiaceae; genus Aurantimonas; species Aurantimonas coralicida_A. The sequence continues at coordinate 13,120 of DRFF01000004.1, read as the reverse complement.
CTCTACACCGAGGGCTTCCACGTCCCGGCGGGCGAGGTCTATGCCGCAGTGGAAGCGCCGAAGGGCGAGTTCGGAGTCTATCTGATCTCCGACGGCTCCAATAGGCCCTATCGCTGCAAGATAAAGGCTCCCTCGTTCGCTCATCTACAAGCCATGGATATGCTGAGCCGCGGTCACATGCTCGCCGATTGCTCGGCGATAATTGGCTCACTCGATATCGTATTCGGGGAAATCGATCGATGATGGCGCGGATCCCGTTTACCCTCATACGGTCAACCAGGATTACGCTGACCCGATTCCGGGTTTCTCCCTGGGCTCTAGCAATTGTAGGGGCTACGGATCGTCCATCGAGATGTAATCTGCCCTACCATGAAGCCGTGCGTGATAGGTGGAGGCTTCTCACCATCGGCTCGAAACATTCGCTCCGAGTCCTCAGGCGCTTCGGGGTATGCCGCCAGCGCGACAGATGGTCTCCACGTCCTTCCGGATTTTCTATAGGCTCGGTGCGGCGTTTTGCCGTGAACATCGTCGGGTGGCGATAACATCAACTCATCGGTTGGTCCGCCCGTCTTTGGAGACGCTGGCCGAATATCGGTGGGACTATCAAACAGTGATGAACAGGCTGCCTTATGGACGACGGCCGTTCAGGTCGACGTCGTGCCACTCTTAAGATTGCTCTATATTGCCGCAGAAGCACTTCGCTGGGCGCTGGCCTGGGGGATGGACAGGTTCCGTCCGGACCGCTCGGGGTCTCGTCAACCCGAACGGCTGCGTTTGGCCCTCGCGCGGCCAGGCCCCACATTCATCAAATTCGGATAAGCTTTGAGTATACGCCAGGATATACTGCCGGACGAGTACGTGAAAGTCCTGCAGTCACTCCAGGACCACATCGCACCGTTTTCGTCGCAGGATGCGGTTCGGGAGATCGAGTTTGGCGACACAAACATCGAAGGCGCCCCGATCCATCGCGCCTTCAATCACCCAGGGCGCGGTCAGTTCGTCGCAGCGCAGGCCGGCAATGAATGTCTGGGTTTTCCATCGGCCGAACGGCGCTTGCGCCTTCAGTCTCTTGCCGCGTGGAGCCCGTCCGCGCAGACGGGTCATCCGGGTGTTGAGACTGGTCTCATCGATGAACACCAGCCGTACCGGTTGCCGGCGCATCGCGGACTGGCGCTTGCCCGTCCAAATCCGGCGTCGGTCAGCAACGTCCGCCCGTGCGCACTGCGAGGCCATCAGCTTTTTTTATATGAGAACCCGGCTCGGCACAGCAGCCGCGAGATCGAGGCTGGATGATAGGGTCGAGGTCTTGTTCGCCGGCGCTGTGAAGTGCGTGCCGCTCGCCATTGGGCTCGAACCAATGGCGCCTTCGATGGCTCGTTCGGTCAGCACCGTGTGGATCCGGTAGAGAACCGCGTCGATCAACCGGCGGAGGAAATTAGCGGTGCCGCGCCCGGTGGAGCGCCCGTGCAGCTCCGCAAAGGCAAATTTCGGCAGCCGGTCTGGTCGAAGACCTGAAGAAGGCGCTTTCGGAACGGCTTCTGTACGACGGGCGGCGGTGTGCCCGCCAGTAGCCGAGCGGAGCAGAGAGATCAATTGGACTTGACCCCGGGCGTCGCGTTCAACCAGGCAGAAACCCGGCAAGAACGCCCATGAACAGGGTAATCAAGCCCGCGACGGTCAAGACACCGGCAAGCAGGGCCGATTGCGGCAGGGCCCCGGCGCCGGGGGCGGCTTCCGGGACCCGATACATCGGCACCACGATGCGCAAATAAACGCCAAGCGCCAGCACCGAATTGAGGATGCCGATCACCGCCAGCCAGAGGAACCCGGCCTCGATCGCGGCGGCAAAAAGATAGACCTTGCCGACGAAGCCGAACAGCGGTGGGATGCCGGTGAGCGACAAAAGGAAGATCACCATCGCTACGCCCATCACCGGGCGGCGACGGCCAAAGCCGCGCATATCGTCGAGGTCTCGCCCTGCCGCCATCACCGCCGCGAAGGCGCCCAGGTTCATCGCCACATAGGCGGCAGCGAAAACGATGATCCCCGGCAGGGCCAGCGGGCTGCCCCCGAGCGCCACGACGCCTAGCAGGAAATAGCCCGACTGCGCCACCGAGGAATAGGCGATGAGCCGCACCAGATTGGTCTGCACCAGGGCCGCGAGATAGCCATAGGTCATGGTCGTCGCAGAGATCAGGGCCAGCACCAGCGGCCAGCCGGTGGCGGGCGGCAAGTCGCGCAGCACCTGCGCGAAGGCGAAGAACGCCGCCGCCTTGGTGATGACCGACAGAAAGGCGGCGACCGAGACCGGCGCGCCGTCATAGGCGTCGGGCGCCCAGAAGTGGAACGGCACCAGAGCCGCCTTGTAGCCTAGGCCGACGATCACCGCGACCAGCCCGGCAACGGCGATCAGCGGCTTGCCGTCCAGCGTCCCGAGCTGGGAATAGAGCGTCGATCCGGCGCCGCCGAACCAGAACGTAAGCCCATAGATCATCACCGATCCGGTGACCGCGCCAAAAACGAGGTATTTCATTCCCGCCTCGGTGGCGGCGTCGTCGCGCGGGAAAGTCACTAGCGCGAAGGAGCCGAGGCCGGTCAACACCACACCGAGCACCAAGAGCATCATGTCGCCGCCGCCGGCCAGCATCAACGCGCCGAGGGTAACAAGGCAGAGCAGCGCATAGACGCTGCCTTCACGGTCTTGCCCCGCCAACTCGGACCGCGTCATCAACAGCGCCAGCGCGGTGCCAGGCAGCAGGATCAGCTTGGCCCAGCCCGACAGCAGGTCGATCCGGTAGGTGCCGCCGAACACGGTCGTTTCGGCGTCCAGCACCGGCAGCGTCAGCAAGGTCGCGGCCGCAAGTCCGGCCAGCCCGATCGCCAGAACCAGCCGCGCCGCGCGCGCCATTTCCGCCACGATCATCAGCATCACGGCCGCCGCCAGGACCAGTTCGGGGATCAGAAAGGAAAGATCGCGGGCCATCAGAAGCTCAGGCTCGTCATGGTGGCGTGGATCATTCCGATCAGCCAGCCCGGCGCCACGCCGACGAGAATGGTGAGGATCAGCAGCGGCGCGATTGCCAGCAGCTCGCGCCGGTCCAGATCCGGCATCGTGGCCCACTTCTCATTGGGAGCGCCGAGGAACACGGCGGCGATCGCCCGCAGGTAAAGCCCCGCAGTCACCACAATCGCCAGAATCGCCACGATCGCCCAGGGTGCGGTATTCAGCGTCGCCAGGAACACCTGAAATTCCGCCGGAAAATGCGCCAGACCCGGCAGCCCGAGCGAGGCGAAGGCCGAGAGGATGAAGGCCCAGCCGAGCATGGGTACCCGACTCAGGAGCCCGCCGAAATCGGCGATCTCGCGACTGTGGGCGCGGTCTTGGATCATGCCGACAAGGAAGAACAGTGCGCCGGTGACCAGCCCGTGGCTGACCATCTGCAAGGTGGCCCCATCCAGCGCGATGGCCCGAATGCGCGGATCGAGGCTCAGCGCCGCCACCGCCACGCCGATCACCACATAGCCCATGTGGTTGACCGAGGTATAGGCGATCATCTTCTTCAGGTCGGTCTGCGCCAGCGCCGCGAAGGCGCCGTAGATCGCGCTGACCACGCCAAAGGCAAGGATCACCTGACCGGCCTGGGCAAAGGCCTCGGGGGTCATTTGCAGGGCAAAACGCACAAGGCCATAGGTGCCGAATTTCAGCATCACGCCCGCCAGGATCACGCTGCCCGCCGTCGGCGCCTGCACATGGGCCGCCGGCAGCCAAGTATGCACCGGAAAGGCCGGAATCTTGACCGCGAAGGTGAAGAGCATGGCGATCAGCGCCAGCATCGACGCGAGGCCGGTCAGCGGCGGCGCGTCGATCCAGACGCGCATGTCGAAGGTGCCGGAACCAAGATAGAGCCCGATGATCGCCAGGAGCAGGGGCAGTGAGCCGAGCAGCGTGTAGAGAAAGAACATCAGCGCCGCGCGCTGCCGGTCCTCGTAGCCCCAGCCGGCAATCATGAAATACATGCCGACCAGCGACACCTCGAAAAAGACGTAGAACAAGAGCCCGTCCAGCGCCATGAACGTGCCGAGCGAGGCGGTTTCCAGCATCAGCATCAGCACCACATAGGCGGCGGCGCGCTCGCCCACCCGCGCCGAGTAGATTGCCGACAGAAAGAACAGCAGCGACGTGAGCAGAACCAGCGGCAGGCTCAGCCCGTCGAGCCCCAGCCGGTAGGCCGCGCCGATGGCCGGGATCCAGGCGATTTCCTCGATCTGGGCGAAACCGCCGGGCACAAGGCCGCGCGCCCAGATCGCCAGCGTGATCAGCAAGGTCAGCCCGGTCACGCCGATCGACACGCCATGCGCCACCCGCGTCGACCGGTCGGACAGGGCCATGAGGAGGAGCCCGCCAAGGATCGGCAGGAACGTCGCGGTGGTCAGAAGCGGCATTGAGACGGGGCTCCTCAGGAATAGATGGGCGCAGCCAGCAGCACCGCGACGATCAGGGCAATGCCAATCACCGTTAGCGCCAGCTCGCGATGGATGAAGCCGCTTTGCAGGCGGCGGGCGCGGGTGCCGGAAGCGATGACGCGGCGCACCAAACCAAAGATCGCGGCGTCGATGCCGTCTTTGTCGGCCCACTGGGCCGAGAGCCCCATCGACAGGTTCGCCCGCCCGACCGACAGCACGGCGTCGTATAGCCAACGTTCCGACCGTTCGCAGGCGGCGGCGACGGCCAGCGCCGGACGCAGCACCAGCGCGTCCATTCCGCCCGCCACCGCAAATCCGCCCGACGCCGGTGCAAGCAGAGGGCCAAGCAAGCGGGCAGGGGTGATGGACCAGCCCAGTGCCAGACCACTCAGCCCGGCGGCTAGGCCCAACACGGGCACGATCAGTCCGGCCTCGGCCATCTCGGCGCCCAGCATCTGCTCAAGCGGACCGAACGCGCCGCCCAGCAGGGCTGCCAGCGCCACCAGTACCCCCATGCCCGCGGCCATCAGCGGAATCCGGCCCGGCACCGGTACGGAAGCACCGGTCCACAGCACGTTCAGTGCCCGGCCCATATAGGCTCCGGTCAACACCGTGCCCGCCAGCGCCGATGTCGCCAGCCAGGGGGCCGAAGTGCTGGTGAGGGCGGCGGCGATGATCGCGTCCTTGGAAAAGAACCCGGCCAGCGGCGGAATGCCCGCCAGCGCCAGCGCCGAGACGGCAAAGCCCGCGAAGATGCCCGGCCGCGCCCGTCCAGCGCCTTTCAGCGTTTCCAGAGCGGTGCTCTTGCGATCATGCTGGAAGACACCGGCGCCGAGAAACAGCGAGCTTTTGATCGCGGCATGGGCGATCAGGTGCAACAGCGCGGCCACCGGCGCTCCGGCGCCCACAGCGACCAGCATCAGCCCGTATTGGCTCGAGGTCGAGGCGGCGAGCAAGCGTTTCAGATCGCGCTCGGCCAGCGCGATCAGCCCGGTGACGACCGCCGTCACACCGCCGACGATGCCGATGGCCAAGAGCGCGCCGCCCGGTAGCATTGGGGCCATCCGGATCAGAAGGATCGCCCCCGCCGCGACCAGCGTCGCCGAGTGCAGCAGCGCCGAAACCGGCGTCGGCCCGGCCATGGCGCGCATCAGCCAGTCCTGCATCGGTACCTGCGCCGATTTGCCCATCGCGGCGACCAGCAGTAGCAGTCCGGCGATCAGCGCCGGGGTGCCGGTGGTGGTCAGCGTCGTTTCGATCTCCGACGTGCCGGCCACGCCGATCAACAGGAAAGCCCCGAGATAAAGCCCCAGATCGGCGCTGCGGGTGTAGAGAAAGGCCCGCGTCGCGGAACTGGCCACGCCCTCGCGCTCGTGCCAGAAGCCGATCAGCAGATAGCTGGCAAAGCCGATCATCTCCCACGCCGCCAGAAGGGTAACCCAGTCGCCCGACAGCACCAGAAGCTGCATCGCGGTCACGAACAGCAGCATGGTGCCGAAGAATCGCACCCGTTCGGGCTCCTTCGCCATGTAGCCCGCGGCATAAGTCAGAACCAAGCCCGCGACCGTAGCCACAAGCAGCGACAGAACGGCGGTCAGCGGTGACGCGGTCAGAAGGATCGGGAAATCAGGCAAAAATGGCAGAATGGCCCTTGGCACAGCACCGCCCGCCGCATTCGCAACCAGTCCGAGCGCTCCCAGAAAGCCAAGCCCGGCACCGGCCAGCGCCAGCGCCTCGGGTGCGCGGCGCAGACCAAAAATCACCAGCGCCGCGATCAGCGGAGCCAAAAGCGTCAGGGCCAGGATCGTCATCCCTTCAACTCGCGGGCTTCTTCCATCTCCACCGATCCGCGCGTGCGGAACCGGGCGATGGCGATGGCGAAGCCCACCGCCATCTCGACCGCCATCACCGCCATGACGATCAGCACGAACATCTGCGCCGCCGGTTCCTCGGGGTGCAGGTAGCGCCAGAAGGCAACCAGATTGACGAGAGCGGCAGCGAGGATCAGTTCCACCCCCATGATGATCATCACCAGATTGGTCTGGCTCAGCGCCCCATAAAGCCCGGTGCCGAACATCGCCGCACCGACGCTCAGCGCGATCACCAGTTCGAGAATCATCCGCGCTGCTCCTTGTTCGGCACAATGGCCACCATGGTGGCCGCGACCATCGCCGTCAGGATCGTCAGCCCGGCCGACTGAAAAATGAACATCGAGCGGCCCAGAAGCTCGCGCCCCAGATCGACGGCCTGCTGCGCGGCGCCAGGGATCTGCGGCACCGGCGGGCCCCAGTCGGCAAGCCAGACCACCGCCAGGGCCGCGACAAGGCCGATGCCCCCGGCCCAAAGCGACAGGCGTTTCTGATGGGTCATCTCCATCGCCCCCATTCCGCCCGGGTCCATCATGAACATCACCATGAAAATCGCCATCACGCTCATCTCGGTGGCCATCATCATGATTTGCAACACGCCGAGAAATTCCGCCTGCATCAGCAGGAACATCACTCCCACGGCGGTCTGCGAGAACAAAAGAGCAATGGCAGAGCGCACCATCGAATGGGTGCGGAACACCACGATGCCGAACCACACCGCCGCCGCCCCGAAGAAGGCCAGAAAGATCATCTGCGCGGTCATTCCGGTCATATCGGCACCACCAGGGCGATCACGCCCACCAGAAAGATGTTGGTCAGCGCCAGGGAGATGCCCAGCTTCCAGCTGACTGCCAGATAACGTGCCTCCCGCACGCGTGGCACCAGCCGACCGACGGTCAGCATCAGGCCCGCGACGATCAGGATCTTGAGCGCGCTCCAGACCACCGGCGGCAGCCATGGCCCCAGCCAGCCGCCGAAGTAGAACGTCACTGTGGCCCCGGCCAGCGCCAGGATGATCACCATCCGGGCGAGCCGCAGCACCGCCAGCCGCGCACCGGTATATTCAGCCTCGACCCCGCCGGCCAGATCGCCGGGCGCGTTCGGCAGGTCCAGTGGCGGCAGCCAGGCCAGCCCCATCGCCGCGACCACGAACAGCACGAAGCCGATCGGCTGGTAGAGTACGTTCCACAGCGCCGCCTGCGAGGTGACAATCTGCACTGTCGACAGCGATTCCGCCCGCATGGCGACGGCGGTGATCGGCATCACGATCAGCATCGCATAGGCGATGAACTGGCCCAGAAACCGCCAACCGCCGATCATGCCGTAGGCCCCGTTCGGCCCCCAGCCGGCCATGACCAGCGCCACCAGCACATAGGCGAGCGCGGCGTTCAGAAACAGCGCGCCGGTGCCCAGATCGGTGATGATCAGCCCCGGCGCCAGCGGGATCACCGCCACCGCCAGCAGGCCTGCGACCAGCAACAGCACCGGGCCGGCCTCGAAAAACAGCCGGTCGGGGGTGCGCGCCAGAATCTGTTCGCGCCCCAGCAGCGCCAGCGCCGAGACCGCCGGACGGCTGAGACTCAACTGCCCATGCACCGCCCAGCTTTCGAGGATGGCCAGCAGATAGGCGCCCACTGCCAGCGCCAGAAGAATGATGGCAATGTTCACGCGCGCAGATCCCAGGGGTCCAGATCGAGCGAGCCGACGGCGACCAGCGCGTCGGCCAGTTCCGCCTGCGCGGTCAACCCGCCGATCAGGTCAACCTGTGCGACAAAGGGCGTCTCGACTCTTGCCTCGGTTACCTTGCCGTCCGCGAGCGCGAGGTGAAGGCTGGCCGCACCGCGCGGGGTCTCGACTTCGGCCATGCCATGGCCGGTCGCCCCGGTTGCATCGCCGGGCTGCGGCGGCAGGATCATCCCGGCACGGACGATCAGATCGAGGCTTTGCGCAATCTCGTCGCAACGTTGATGCAGCCGCGCCAGCGCGTCGCCGCCGGATTGCGTCACCACCGTGAAGCCGAGCGCGGCATAGACCAGATCGTTGAGCCGCCCATCCGTCGGCTGACCAGCGGCCCGTGCGACCGGGCCGCTGGCGGTCGGATAGCCATCAAGGCGACCGATACCCGCAAGTTTCGCGCGCAGCAGCGGCGTTGCCCGGACCCGGTGCAGCAGCGCACGCAGCGACCCTGCCCGGCGGCCGATGTCTTCGGCGGATGCATCGCGCAACGCCAGTTGCAGCGCCGCCGCGCGCCGCTCCAGCCAGACCATTCCGGTCTGCGCGGCGAACCCGGCCAGCCAGCCCAGGTGACTCGCGATCCGCTCGCGCTCGACCGCTGCTGCGCGGGCGCCCGCGTCCTTTGGTGCGGCTTGGCGCCCCATTACCGCCTCGACCCCCCGGCAGACCAGTTCGCGTATCGCCACCGGCGACAGCGGCGACAACTCCGCCAGACGGTAGGCGAACACGTCGGCGTCGGGCGCATCCGCAACAAGAGGGGCTGAATTCACGAGGCTGTGCCCACTGGCTTCGGCGACTGTGTCGCCATCCAGCCACAGGTTCAGCCCCAGCCCGCCGGGCAGACCCGGGAAGAAAGGGCCGAACGGCACGCTGATCCACTCCATCTTCAGGCCGTCCGGGCTGGCCGGCATGTCGCGGGTCATATCCGCCATCGACATGAAGTGCGCCTCAATCCCGTCGACCACCTCGCCCTGCATGGCATGGCCGGTGTGTTCGCCATTTGCCATTTGCCCGTCTGGCGCCGAATGGCCGTGGCCCTCGTGGCCCGAGTGGCCGCTGTCCTTTTTCTCCTCGACCGGCACCAGAAACATGCCGCATTTCGGGCAGGAGCCGGGTTCGTCGCTGACCACCTCGGGGTGCATCGGGCAGGTGTATTGCGCGACCTCGGCGCCGGCGTGCTTGGCATGGTCGTGGCCGCCGTGGCCCTCATGGTCCGAGTGTCCGCCGTCCTTCTTCTCCTCGACGGGGACGAGGAACATGCCGCATTTCGGGCAGGAGCCGGGTTCGTCGCTGACCACCTCGGGATGCATCGGGCAGGTGTAGTGCGCGGCCTCGGCGGTCGCGTGCTTGGCATGGTCGTGGCTGGCAGCCATTGTGGCGGCGGGTTCCCGGGCGGGCATTGCGGGCTCCTTTGCTGGCATTGCGTGGCCGGAATGGCCGGTTGCCGAGGTTTCCTTGGGCACCAGGGTCATTCCGCATTTCGGACAATTGCCTGGTTCGTCAGAGACCACTTCGGGATGCATCGGGCAGGTATACTGGGTGCGTGTCTGAAGGGCGGGCGGGTTGAAGTCGGCGATCTCTTCGGCGAATGCGCCAGCCGCGACGACCCGCCTTATCGCGGCGATGCCTTCGGCCAGCCCGGCCTGCGACAGAGCGGCGGTGGCGTCGGGCGGCGGCGTGGTATTGCCCGCCCCCAGCACCAGGATCGCGCGCGGCCGGGGCATCTGCGCATAGGCGACCGAAGCGACCTCCTGCAATCCGGGCGGCAGCGGCCCAACAACTAGCAAGAGATTGGCATGGCGCGGCGTGGCCGCCAGATGCAGGCCCGCAGCCGCGACATCAAGGCCACGCGCCCGCGCCACATCCGGCCCCGGCACGACAAAGGCACAGAGATCGCGCGCCATCGCCCGCGCGATCAGCCGCCGCAGCCCGTTCATCGTTCCTGCCCGCGCGCCCTGCATCATTGCCGCTTCAGTGCGCCCTGGCTCCAACCGTAGAGCAGGCCGAGAAACAGGATGGCAAGAAAAACCCCCATGTCGAGCAGCGCCACCAGCCCTTCCTCGCGGTAGACGACCGACCAAGGATACATGAAGGCCATTTCCATGTCGAAGGCCAGAAACAGCAGCGCATAGCCGTAATATTTGGCGTGGTAGCGCACCCAGACCGGGTCCCGCGACAAGGTGCCGGCGCTGGCGGGCACATCCTTGCCGGGCTCGGACCGGGACCGCCCGATGGTGTGGGCCAGACCATAAAGGCTGAGAACGAAGCCGAGGGCGCCCAGGGTCAGCCCGAACAACAGGGCGTATTGGGCGAGTTCACTCATTCCGTGACCGATCCCTGCAACATGGCATGCCGCTGCACACTAGAGCGGCGCTCTATTAACAGCAACCGCTTACCGGTCTTTGGCGGAGCTTCGATTGACCCTATCCATTCCGCTCTTTATCATCGCTGGCGAGATCATGACGTCGATCGCAATGACCGACCGATTGCTCAACTTCTCATGCTTCCTTGTCGGGCGCCTGCACGGCCACCGGAAAGATTTCGTGGCCGCCTTGAGCGTCAGCACCGCGATCCAGAGGCCGATCATTCCGCCTTCGACCCCGTTCATCATCTTCTCGGCGCTGACTAACACCTCGGTCTCGCACAGATGGCGATCATCGTCGTTCTCGCACAGCGCAAGGGCTTTCCCGCAACCCCGTCCTCGACCTCACGCTTGGTCGCGCCTTCGGCATCCTGATGAACGCCTTCAGGGCAATCTTCATGCCCGTCATCATCATCGGCGGCATCGCCTCGAGAGCCTTCACCGCGACGAGGCGGCGGTCGCCGTGGCCTATGCGCTCCTCGTCGGCGCGCTTGTCTATCGCAACCTGTCTTTAGAGGTGCTTTGGGACATCCTCGACCGGGCGACGCGTTATTGGCGGTCTCGAAGCGGTCCTTGAAGGCCCATCGGTGGCCCTCGACCCAGACCAAGCGTCTCGACCGGCTTGCCGGTGGGACGCCATGTGGAGAAGAAGCCCATATCGTCGCGCTTTAGATTGTAACGCTGCGGATTCCGATCCGTCTGTAAGGATACACCGCCCCAAAACGGAGATGGGAACAGGTACGGACTATAAGACATAGCGGGTATCGTCGCAGGCGACGGCCACGGATTTCTCGGAACTGGAAGGATATCGATGCCCTGGAGCAATCAGACCGGCGACGGCGGCGGCTGGAAAGGCGGCGGCAATGGGGGTCCCTGGGGCCAACGTCCGCAAGGCCCACGGCCAACCGGAGGCGCTGGTGGCTCTCCCGATCTGGAGGACATCCTGCGGCGTGGCCAGGACCGGCTGCGGCGGGCGATACCCGGCGGCGGCGGCGGGGGCGGGAGTTCCGGCGTGCCGGGCTTTGCGGCCTGGGGAATTCTCATCTTTGCCGGTCTGTTGGTGCTGTGGCTCTTCAAGTCCGTCTACACCGTCCAGCCGGACGAGGTCGGCGTCGAGATGTTGTTCGGCAAGCCCAAGCAGGAATTGTCCCAGCCGGGACTGCATTTCATGCTGTGGCCGCTGGAGACGGTAGATACGGTGCCGGTCGTCGAGAGTCAGATGACGCTGGGCAGTGGCCAGCGCGGCGAGAACTCCGGTCTGATGCTGTCGGGCGATCAGAACATCGTGGATGTGCAGTTCGCGGTTCTCTACCAGGTCGACAATCCGGCCAATTATCTCTTCGACGTCCAGGATCCGATCGCCATGCTGCAGCAGGTTTCGGAAAGCGCCATGCGGGAAGTAGTCGGGCGTCGCCCGGTTCAGGACGTGTTCCGTGACGACCGTGCCGGAATCGCCGAGGAAGTGCGTCAGATCACCCAGGATACCATGAACGAATATGGTGCCGGTCTTCGTATCAACGGGATTTCGATCGAGGACGCCGCACCGCCGAGCCAGGTCGCGGACGCGTTCGACGAGGTGCAGCGCGCCGAGCAGGACGAGGACCGGTTCGTCGAGGAAGGCAATCGCTACAGAAACAACAAGGTCGGCCAGGCCCGCGGTGAGGCGGCGCAGGTCCGCGAGGATGCGGCCGGTTACAAGAACCGAGTCGTCCAGGAGTCCGAAGGTGAGGCGCAGCGCTTTTCGTCGATCCTGAAGGAATTCGAAGCGGCTCCGGCCGTGACGCGCAAGCGTCTGTTCCTCGAAACCATGGAAGGGGTCTTGCGCGATTCCAACAAGGTGATCGTCGAGAAGGGCGCCGGCGGGACCCAAGGGGTCGTGCCCTATCTGCCGCTGAACGAACTGCAGCGTCCGAGCCGATCGGATAATAGTGCGAACTCCGGCGATACGGCGGCACCGGCCCCGCAGGGAGCAAACTGATGAACAACCGCTTTTACGCGATTGCCATCGCGGCTGCCGTCGTTCTGCTTCTCCTGTGGAACTCGATCTTTATCGTCAACGAGAAGGAGCAGGCCGTCGTTCTGCGCTTTGGCCAAATTCAGCGCGTTGTCGACGCGCCGGGATTGAACTTCAAGCTGCCCTTCTCCTTCGCTGGTGCCGACAATGTCAGGAAACTCCCCGACCGCTTGTTGCGCTTCGATCTCGACAACATCCGGGTGCAGGTGTCCGGCGGCAAGTTCTATGAGGTCGACGCGTTTCTCGTCTACCACATCTCCGACGCGGCACGGTTCGAGCTGACGGTCTCAGGCTCGATCGAGCAGGCCGAGCAGCGTCTGCGCACCCGCCTCGACGCGGCACTGCGTCGAGTCTACGGCCTGCGCGGCTTCGAGGCTGCCTTGTCTGAGGAGCGCGCCGACATGATGCGCCAGGTGCGCGACCAGCTTCGGCCGGACGCCACCTCGCTCGGCCTCGAACTGACTGACGTGCGGATCCGCCGCACCGATCTGACTCAGGAGGTCTCGCAACAGACCTACGAGCGTATGAAGGCTGAGCGCCTCGCCGAGGCGGAGCGCCTCAGGGCGCGTGGCCAGGTTGCCGCCCGCCGAATTCGTGCCGCCGCCGATCGCGAGGTCGTCGAAACGGTCGCCTCGGCGCAGCGCGACGCCGAGATCCTGCAGGGTGAGGGTGAAGCGG
>DRFF01000003.1 GCA_011050685.1 Aurantimonas coralicida | reverse complement strand
TTCATCTCGACCAGGGCCGCTTCCAGGTCGGACCGGATTCGGCCGGCGCCAATCCCGGCCCCGCCGCCTATGGCAAGGGCGGGCCGCTTACCGTCACCGACGCCAACGTCATGGTCGGCAAACTCAAGCCCGAGTTGTTTCCGGCGGTGTTCGGCCCCGGCCAGGACCTGCCGCTCGATGCCGGCATTGTCGCGGAGAAATTCGAAGCGCTCGCCGCCGGGATCGGCGACGGGCGCGATCCCCGGCAGGTGGCCGAAGGCTTCCTGACCATCGCCGTCGAGAACATGGCCAACGCCGTCAAGAAAATCTCGGTCCAGCGCGGCTACGATGTCTCGCGCTATCTGTTGAATTCCTTCGGCGGCGCCGGCGGCCAGCACGCCTGTCTCGTCGCCGACGCGCTGGCGATGGAAAAGGTGCTCATCCATCCGATGTCCGGCCTTCTGTCGGCCTATGGCATCGGTCTTTCGTCGCTGTTCTCGTCCCGGAGCCGGGCGCTGGTGGCGCCGCTCGAAGCCGCCGCCAAGCCCGAGATCGACGGGCTCGCGGAAGAACTGTCGGCGCAGGTCACGGCGGAACTCGGCGCCCAGGGCGTCGCGGATGGCGCCATCGACCGCACGATCCTTCTTCAACTGCGCTACGACGGTACCGACACGACGCTGCCTGTGCCCTATGAGGGCGATCTCGCGACCGCTAGAACCGGCTTCGAGGCGGCGCACAAGGCGCAGTTCGGCTTCGTCTACGACGAGCGACCGATCGTCGTGGAAAACGTCTCGGTCGAGGGCGCGGAACATCGCGATGACGACAACGGCGGAGATGTCGGCGCGGTCGAGCGCTATGACGCCGAGCCCGGCGAAACCGGCCGCTTTTTCACCGGCGGTACCGAACGCGAGGCCGGTCTCTATCGCCGCGAGAATCTGAAGCCGGGCGCGCGGATCAAGGGGCCGGCGCTGATCGTCGAGCCCAACCAGACCATCGTCGTCGAACCCGGCTGGTCGGCCGAGATCACCGCGCGGAACGACGTGATGCTGACGCGGACCGAGAAGAAACCGCGCCATGCGGCGCTCGGCACAGGCGAAACGGGCGAGGGTGCCGATCCGGTGCTGCTGGAGGTCTTCAATAATCTCTTCATGTCGATCGCCGAACAGATGGGGGTGACGCTGCAGAACACCGCTTCATCGGTCAACATCAAGGAGCGGCTCGACTTTTCCTGCGCGGTGTTCGACGCCACCGGGGCGTTGGTCGCCAACGCGCCACACATGCCCGTGCATCTCGGCTCGATGGACCGCTCGGTCGGCACGATCATCGCCCAGAACGAGGGCGAAATCCGCCCCGGCGACGTCTTCGCCCTCAACGCACCCTACAATGGCGGCACGCATCTGCCGGACATCACGGTGGTCACGCCGGTGTTCGATGATCTCGGCCATCACCTTTTGTTTTACGTCGCCTCGCGGGGCCATCACGCCGATGTCGGGGGTATCGCGCCGGGCTCGATGACGCCGCGGGCGACCAAGGTCGACGAGGAAGGCGTCCTCATCGACAATCTGAAGCTCGTCGATGGCGGGGTCTTCCAGGAGGACGAACTGCGGCGGGTGCTGACCGACCATTCCTATCCAGCCCGCAACCCCGATCACAACGTCGCCGATTTGAAGGCGCAGATTGCCGCCAACGAGAAGGGGGTCGCGGAGTTGCGCAAGATGGTCGAGACCTTCGGCCTCGATACGGCGCGGGCCTATATGGGCTTCGTGCAGGACAACGCGGCGGAAGCCGTGCGCCAGATGATCGACGGGCTCGACGACTGTTCCTACGAATACCCGACCGATTCCGGCCAGGCGATCAAGGTGAGGATCAGCGTCGACAAGGCCGCGCGCGAAACGACCGTCGATTTCACCGGCACGTCGGACATGATGGCGAACAATTTCAACGCGCCGGAGCCGGTGACCCGCGCGGCCGTGCTTTACGTGTTCCGGGTGATGGTGGAAAAGCCGATCCCGATGAATGCGGGGTGCCTCAGGCCGGTGAAGATCGTCGTGCCGGACGGCTCGATGCTCAAACCGCGCTATCCGGCCGCCGTCGTCGCCGGCAATGTCGAGACCTCGCAGCATGTCACCAATGCGCTGTTCGGCGCGTTCGGGGCGCTGTCGAACTCGGAAGGCACGATGAACAATCTGACCTTCGGCGACGACCGCTATCAGTATTACGAGACGATCTGCTCGGGCTCGCCGGCCGGCCGCATGAATGACGGGCGGAGTTTTGCCGGCACCGCCGGCGTCCACGTCCACATGACCAACTCCCGCCTCACCGACCCGGAAATTCTCGAAATGCGCTATCCAGTGGTGCTGGAGGATTTTCACATTCGCAAGGGCTCGGGCGGTGACGGCGCGAAGCACGGCGGCGACGGCACAAGGCGGACCATCCGCTTCCTTCAAACGATGGACTGCGCCATTCTCTCCTCGCACCGCACTCAGCCGCCGAAGGGCATCTCTGGCGGCGCCGACGGCGAGATGGGTCGCACCGAGGTGCGGCGGAACGACGGCCGTATCGAGACGCTACAAGGCTGCGACCAGACCATACTCGAGGCCGGCGAGGCGGTGATCGTCACAACCCCGACGCCGGGCGGATACGGTGCTGTCTGAGCGGCGCGCGGGGGGCTCGCCGAAATCCGTTGCCCAGCTTACCAGATAATGGTCACGCGGAAGTGAAGTATTAAGTTTTTACCTTTTATGGTGCGGAGATAAGCAAGGGATAAGGGTTTAATATCAATCAATTAGCGAGTGATTCGCCTTGAGTTTGAGAGCCGATTCCCGAACCGCCACCCTCCGCATATGTCAGATGCGCCTGCCCCCCGAGGATCGAATTTATGCTCCGTAGGCTCTCTTTACCTGCCAAAGTCTCCATCATGGTCGTGGCCTGCCTTGCCGTGCTGACGGTCCTGTTCGGCGTCGCCAACGTCATTGTCCTGCGCGAGGACGGCGCGAGACGAGCGGCGGAACGCCAGGAAAGCAATATGCGGGTGGCATGGGAGGTTCTCGGTGCCTATGGCGACTCCTTTCGGCGGGAAGGCGACAGTTTTTACGTCGGCCAACAGCAGCTCAACGATTTCTCCGAATCGGTCGACAAGATCAAGGCGCTGGTCGGCGGCACGGCGACCGTGTTCATGGGCGACAAGCGTGTGACCACCAACGTCAAGAAGCCCGACGGCAGCCGCGCTGTTGGAACGGTGCTGGCGCCTGGGCCGGTCTATGATGCCCTGTTCAGGGACGGCCAGCCTTATCGTGGCAGGGCGGATATTCTCGGAACGCCGTTCTTCACGGCCTACGATCCGATCAAGGATGCCTCCGGCAAGACCATCGGCATTCTGTATGTCGGCATTCCCGAAGCGGAATTCTTCTCGTCCATCGATTCGCTGCAGTACAAGCTCGCGGCAATTTCGCTGGGCGCGGCGATCATCATCGGATTGTTCGTGCTGTGGATGTCGGGACGCTTGTTCGCGCCGCTGAAAGGCCTGACCAAAACAATCGCCGCGGTTGCCGATGGCCGTACCGATGTGACGGTTGTCGGGCTCGATCGCGAGGACGAGATAGGCCAGATGGCGACATCGGTGGAACATCTGCGCCACGCCGTGATCGAGCGTGAGCGTCTGGAGGCCGAGGCTGCGGCCGCCCGGATCGACCAGGAGCAGGCGAAGACCCGCCAGGCGTCGCTGGACAATTCCAAGGCGGAGGATCTGCGCGCCTTCGTCGGGGTCGTGGAGGTCGGCTTCGAGCGGCTGTCGGCGGGCGACCTGACGGTGCGCATGGCCGAGCCGGTGGCGGCGGAGTTCGAGCCGATCCGGGCAAAGTTCAACGACAGCGTCGCCAAGCTGGAGGACGCGATCGGCAATGTGGTGACGTCGATCGGCTCGATCCGGTCTGGCCTCTCGGAGATCAACACGGCGTCGAACGATCTGGCGCAGCGCACCGAACAGCAGGCGGCCAACCTGGAAGAGACGGTGGCGGCGCTGGGCGAGGTGACGACGGCGGTGAACGAGACGGCCGAAGGCGCCGGCAAGGCGCAGACGGCGGCGAGTGCCGCCCGCGGCAAGGCCGAAAAGGGCGGCGAGATCGTCGGCCAGGCGGTTGCGGCGATGAGCCAGATCGAAAAATCGTCCGAGCAGATCAACCAGATCATCGGGGTGATCGACGAGATCGCCTTCCAGACCAACCTGCTGGCGCTGAATGCCGGCGTCGAGGCGGCACGGGCCGGTGAGGCCGGCAAGGGCTTTGCGGTGGTCGCCCAGGAAGTGCGCGGGCTGGCCCAGCGCTCGGCCGAGGCGGCGAAAGAGATCAAGACGCTGATCGCGACCTCGCGCAGCCAGGTGGAGAGCGGCGTCGAGCTGGTGACCGCCTCGGGCAAGTCGCTGGACGAGATCGTCGCCGAGGTCAGTTCGATGGCCGAACTGATTTCAACGATCGCGGTGAGCGCCAAGGAACAGGCGACGAGCCTGCGCGAGGTGTCGGGCGCGGCGGATCAGATGGACAAGGTGACGCAGCAGAACGCGGCGATGGTGGAACAGGCGACGGCGGCCAGCCAGACCCTGACCAACGAGACCGAGGAACTGGCCAACGCGATGGCGCAGTTCAAGACCGCCGGCTCGACGGTTGCCGGACGGGGCCAGGCTTCGCGGTCGCGTTCCAATCCGGCCCAATCCGGCCGTTCCGCCACGCCGTCGCGCGGCGTACCGCAGATGAAGACCACCGGCACGGGCGGCGCCGCCCGTGCCGAACAGACCAACACCGACAGCTGGGAAGAGTTCTGATCCCGGCCAGGACCGCCTGGTCGGATCATCGATAAATTCGGTTAGCGGGCCGGCGGGGCCTTTAAGTTCTCGCCGGCCTTTCCATGTCCGCGGACTGACAAGCAGGGAGCGCGGTCATGCAATTGGAAGGCAATGTCGCCGTCATCACCGGTGCCGGCTCGGGCATCGGCAAGGAAATCGCCCTCGCCTTTGCGCGGGAGGGGGCCAGGGTCGCGGTCTGCGACATCGATAGGGCCGGGGCCGACGCGGTTGTCGTGGGACTGGAAGCGGCCGGCGCCGAAGCGATGGCGGTGACGATGGATGTCACCGACGAAAGCGCGGTGAACGCTGGCGTCGACAACGTCGCGGCCCGATTCGGCCGCATCGACACGATGATCTCCAACGCCGGCATCCAGATCGTCCACCCCATCGAGGACTTTCCCTATGCCGAGTTTCGCAAGCTGGTGGCGATCCATCTCGACGGGTCGTTCTTGCTGACCAAGGCCTGCGTGAAACACATGTATCCGCAACAATCCGGCGCGCTGATCTACATGGGTTCGGTCCACAGCCACCAGGCCTCGGCGCTGAAAAGCGCCTATGTCGCGGCCAAACACGGCATTCTCGGACTGTCCCGGGTGATGGCCAAGGAGGGCGCCAAACATGGGGTGCGCGCCAACACGATCTGCCCCGGTTTCGTGAAGACGCCGCTGGTGGAAAAGCAGATTCCCGAGCAGGCGCGCGATCTTGGCATTTCCGAGCAGGAGGTCGTCGACCGGATCATGCTCGGGGAAACAGTCGACCAGGAATTCACGACCATGGCGGATGTCGCCACGGTCGCCGTGTTCCTCGCCGCTTTCCCCTCGAACGCCCTCACCGGCCAGTCGATCGTGCCGAGCCATGGCTGGCACATGGCCTGACGCGATGCGCGTGCTATCTCTCTTGCCGAAAGAAGGAGTCTCCCATGGAAATCATCACCCTCCAGCCGATCGTCGCGCTGGTCGCCGGCATCCTGATCCTGATCATGCCACGGCTGCTCAGCTACATCGTGGCGTTCTATCTGATCTTCGTCGGATTGACCGCGATGTTCCCCGACCTCTTGACCCGCTTCGGCACAGCCGGCTGAGGTGCGGCGCCAGCGCGTCGACAGGCAATTTGCCATGACGCCGCGAGGCTGACGGCCCGGACAGTGGAACGCCGCGGCCATTCGCCGCGAACTCACGCGAAAAGGAGATCGTGATGACCCATCCCGTGATCGCTGAAGGCCGGATCGCCGTCGTCACCGGCGGAGCCTCCGGTATCGGGCTGGCCGCAGCCAAGCGCTTCGCCGAAGCCGGAATGACGGTCTGCCTCGTCGACCGTGCTGTCGAGCGCCTGGCCGAAGCCAAGGAAGCGGTGTCGGCGCTGAGCCCGTCCGGCAGCGTGCTGACCTCGAACACCGACGTCGGCGACCGCGCGGCGGTCGAGGCGCTGGCGAAGAACCTGTTCGGGCGCTTCGGGACGGTTCATCTGGTCTTCGACAATGCCGGTATCCAGCCCGGCAGCGACATTTTCGGACCGGTCGCCAATTGGGACGCGGTTCTGCGCTCCAATCTGCACGGGATCATCCATGTCGCCCAAATCTTCGGCGAGCGGATGGTCGCGGAGGGCGAGCCGGGACTGATCGTCGTCACAGGCTCCAAGCAGGGCATCACCACGCCGCCGGGCGACCCCGCCTACAATGTCGCCAAGGCCGGGGTGAAGGCGTTTACCGAAGCGTTGCAGCATGATCTGCGCAATCGCAAGAACTGCCGCGTCGAGGCGCGGCTGATGATCCCCGGCTTCGTCTTCACACCCTTGACCCAAAAGGGCCGCACCGAGAAGCCGGAGGGGGCCTGGACGCCGGAGCAGACCGCCGATTTTATGCTCGAAAAACTCGGCACCGAGGATTTCTACATCCTCTGCCCGGATGGCGAGGTGACGCGGGAGATGGACGAAAAGCGCATCGCCTGGGCGGCTGGTGACCTCGTCGAGAACCGCCCGCCGCTGTCGCGCTGGCACCAGGACTGGGCCGAGAAGTTCAAGGAATGGGCGGGGCGGAATTAGGACATTCGACCGCGGTTCGTGCCGTCGCCAGCAGCCCTTCCACATCCACCACCCGCTCCAGCGCGTCAGCGATTTCGTCCAGTGCCGCCTCGACGCCGGCGCGGTAGCTGGGTCCGGCGACCGCCAGCCCGAAACGTGACAGATAGCGCCGGCGCCAGTCGTCCGCCCCGAACAACCCATGCAGATAGGTGCCGAAGACGCGGCCGTCGGGCGATGTCGCGCCGTCGGGCTGCCCGTCGATGAGGCACACCGGCCGGGCGCAGTCCGGGCCGGTGGTGCGGCCGAGATGGATCTCATAGCCCTCCAGTGGTTCGCCGTCAGGGGTCGTCGCCCGGGCCTCGCGCACGGTCTTTTCCGGCGCCATCACGGTTTCGACGTCGAGCAGGCCGAGGCCTTCCGCCTCGCGCACCGGCCCCTCGATGCAGTCCGGATCGCGGACGAGGCGCCCCAGCATCTGGTAGCCGCCGCACAGCCCGACGACATGGCCGCCGCGCGCATGATGGGCGGCAAGGTCCCGGTCCCAGCCGTTGACCCGGAAGGCAGCAAGGTCGGCAATGGTCGATTTCGAGCCCGGAACGAGCACCAGCGCCGCGTCGGCCGGCAGGCTTTCGCCGGGTCGTATGAACGCGACCGCAATATCCGGCTCGGCCTTCAGCGGATCGAGATCGTCGAAGTTGGCGATCCGGCCAAGCAGCGGGACGGCGATCTTGAGTTGGCCTGACTGGCCGCTACGCGACAGGCGTTCCAGCGCGACGGAATCCTCGGCCGGCAGTTTCGCCGCGGCGCTCAGATGCGGCACGACGCCGAAGGACGGCCAGCCGGTAAACCGGGTGATCGCGGCAAGCCCGTCGTCGAACAGCGAGACGTCGCCGCGGAACTTGTTGATCAAAAAGCCCGCCACCATCGCCCGGTCGTCTTCGGTCAGGATCGCATGGGTGCCGACGAGCGAGGCGATGACGCCGCCGCGATCGATGTCGCCGACGAGGATCACCGGCACCTTCGCCGCGGTGGCAAAACCCATATTGGCGATGTCGCCGGCCCGAAGATTGATCTCGGCCGGCGAGCCGGCGCCCTCGACGATGACGAGTTCGGCCTCGGCCGAGAGCGCCGCGAAGCTGTCGAGCACGTTCTGAAGGAGTGCGGGCTTCAGCCGCTGGTAGTCGCGGCCCTTGGCCTCCCCGACGACGCGGCCGCGAACCACGATCTGGCTGCCGGTCTCCGATTGCGGCTTCAACAGCACCGGGTTCATGTCGACGGTCGGCGGCGTTCCGCAGGCCAGCGCCTGCAGCCATTGCGCCCGGCCGATCTCGCCGAAATCCGCCGTGCCGGGAATGGCGGCAACGGCCGCGTTGTTCGACATGTTCTGCGGCTTGAAGGGGCGCACGGCGAGGCCGCGCCGGGCGAACAGCCGGCAGAGCCCGGCGACGAGCACCGTCTTGCCGACGTCGGAGCCGGTGCCCTGCAGCATGATGGCGGCGGTCTGGCGCATGTTCCCTCCTCGCCCGACGCGCGGCGCAAGTCCAGTGCCCGGCCCGAGCTTGATCGTCCGGGATGCCTGTATTACATTTGAGAAAACGTAGCACGGATGGGGCAGCCATGCAGACCTTCGGCAGTCGCGCGTTCAATCAGCAACATGGCCGCGTCAAGGAAGCGGCGCGGAAGGCTCCCGTTCGCATCACCGAGCGCGGGGAGCCGGCCTTCGTCCTGATGTCCGAGGCGGAATACCGGCGGCTGTCGCGCCAGCGGCCGACGCTTCTCGACCTCCTGGCCGACCCTCGTCCCGAAGCCGACTTCGATTTCTCCCCCGAGCGCGTGGACATCGCGACCCGGGACGTCGATCTCGACTGATGCATTATCTGTTCGACACCAACGTGATTTCCGACAGCCGGCGGCCTGAGCGGACCAACGATCATTTCTGGGGCTTCATCGCGGCAATCGCGCCGGAGGATTTCGGCGTGTCGGTCGTGACGATTCTCGAAATCGAGTTCGGCATCCTGCGCCAGGAGAGGCGGGACGCGAACTTCGCGCGACTGCTGCGCGAATGGCTCGAAGCGCTGGTTCTGCCGCTGCTCGATAACCGCGTCATCGACGTGACGCTGCCGATCGCGCGGCGCTGCGCGACACTTCCGACGCCGAACAGGGCGCCGACGAACGACGCGCTCATCGCTGCAACGGCGCTGGAGCTGAAGCTCCCTGTCGTCACCCGCAACATTGGCGATTTCGCACCATTCGGCGTCGAGATCATCGACCCCTGGGACGTCGCGCGACCCGGTTCGCTCCCGCTATAAGCAGCTTGCCGCGCGTGCCCAGTTCGATTTGTCGGCGCCGGGCGCCCCCCGTTTCGCAGACTCCGTTTGACCGTGTGGCTCTCCCGGTCTACCGGTTTTGACGAAACTGACGGTGCCCGGTTACGGGCTGAAACACATTCCGGTGCGGCCGACCCAAGCAGGGGGCCAAGACGGAGCTGTCGGACCGAACCGTGCTCCGGATTTCGCCGGGCGCGGCTCCTCCGGCGTCGAAACGAGATGAACGGAGGCCGATCATGAAGGCTCTGATGCTGTGCGGCCATGGTAGCCGCGACCAGGGCGCGATGACCGAGTTCGGCGGCTTGGCGGACAAGCTCCGCGCGCGCCTGCCGGACTGGCATGTCGAACACGGCTATCTGGAATTCGCCAAGCCGGTCATTCGCGACGGCCTCGACCGCCTGCGGGAAAGCGGCGCGGACACCGTCCTGGCATTGCCGGGAATGCTGTTCGCCGCCGGTCACGCCAAGAACGACATTCCCTCGGTCCTCAACACCTATGCGGCCGCCAACGGCCTTCAGATCGAATATGGCCGCGAGTTGGGCATCGATCCGAAGATGATCCGGGCCGCCGGCGATCGGATCAAGGCGTGCCTCCTCGCCGACGGCTGGCACGAGGGCGAGCCGCTGCACGACACCATGCTGGTCGTGGTTGGACGCGGCGCCTCCGACCCCGACGCCAACTCCAACGTCGCCAAGGTCATGCGGATGCTGTGGGAGGGCCTTGGTTTCGGCTGGGGCGAAACCGCCTATTCGGGCGTCACCTTCCCGCTGGTCGAACCCGGCCTCGACCATGCCGCACGTCTCGGCTACCGGCGCATCGTCGTCTTTCCCTATTTCCTGTTCACCGGGGTCCTGGTGCGTCGGATCTACGACCAGACCGACAATGTCGCGGCCCGCCATCCCGAGATCCGGTTCCTCAAGGCCGGCTATCTCGCCGTCCATGACCTTGTGGTGGAAACCTTCGTCGACCGCCTGAACGAGATCCTCGAAGGCACCAACAACATGAACTGCCAGATGTGCAAATATCGCGAGCAGGTGTTGGGCTTCGAGGCGGAGGTCGGGCTCGCCCAGGAAAGCCATCACCATCACGTCGAGGGCCTTGGCTCCTCGGCCGACTGTCTGCTTTGCGACACCGTCTGCACCGGAGCCTGCCGCGCGGCGGCGCAGGAGCCAGACCACGGTCATCAAATCGCCCACGGTACCGGGCATGTCCACCATGACCATACGCATGAAGGAGGGCAGGCGCATCATCACGATCATGACCACGGCCATTCGCATGGCGACGCCGGCCATCACCACCACCCCTATCCGCAGGCCGACCATCCGCTTGGTCCGCGGTCGATGAAGACCGAGGCAATGCCGAACGCCGACGTGAGCAAGCCATGAAGCCGCTGTTCGACCGCTATGCGATCGTCGACTGGTCCGCGTCCAACACGCCGACCACCGGCAAGGATTCGATCTGGATCGCGTTTGCCGAGCGCGACGGGGCCGAGACGCGACTCATCGAGACGGTGAATCCGCCGACCCGCAGTGCCGCGATGGCCAAGCTGCGTCAGTTTTTCCGCGACGCGCTCGCCGAGGATAAGCGCGTCTTCGCCGGCTTCGATTTTCCTTTCGGCTATCCGGCCGGCGCCACCGCCGCGATTGCCGGTGCGCCGGACTGGCGGGCGCTGTGGGGTTTTTTCGCTGACCAGCTCAAGGATCGCGACGACAATTTCTCCAACCGCTTCGAGGTCGCCGGCCGGCTGAACCGCGAGGCCTTGGCCACTGCGCCGATGTATTGGGGTCGGCCGATGCATCAGGAGATTCCGGGCCTGCCCGTCGCCAAGCCCGAGCCCTATCCGACCGGGCTCGCAGAGCGGCGTCTCACTGAACGCCGAGCGGTCAAGGCGCAGCCGGTGTGGAAGCTCGCCTTTGCCGGCAGCGTCGGCAGCCAGGTGATCACCGGCCTTGCCCGGCTGGAGCATCTCAGGCGCGATCCGGAATTCGCGGAGCATCTGGGCGTCTGGCCGTTCGAGACGAGCTTTGCTGACGATCTCGCCGCGCCGATCGTGCTGGCGGAGGTCTATCCCGGCCTGGTGCCGGTCGAGCAGGGCGACAAATCCTGCCTCGACGAGGCGCAGGTCGAAACACTCGCCGACATCTTTGCGCGCTTCGATGCGGAAGGGCGCCTCGGCGAAGTCTTGTCGGCTCCGACAGACCTTTCCGATGCTGAATCGGCTGCCGTCCTATCCGAGGAAGGCTGGATAGCCGGGCTGGGACATCGGTTGGGTGAGACCGCTGCCGAAGAGTCCGACCCCTATCTCGCCCCCGGCGCGCGCCTCTCCTACATCCGCAACCCTGCGGCGATCTACGCCGAAAGCTTTCGGCTGATCCGCCAGGAAGCGGATTTGTCGCATGTGCCGGAAGCCGGTCATGATCTGGCGATCCGCCTGATCCACGCCTGCGGCATGCCCGACATTCTCTCCAATCTGGTTCTGTCCGAAGGCGCGATCGAGTCGGGGCGCGCGGCGCTCGAAAGCGGGGCGCCGATCTTGTGCGATTCCGAAATGGTGTCGCACGGCATCATCTCCGCCAAGTTGCCGCGCCAGAACAAGATCGTCTGCCGGCTGGGCGACCCGCGCACCCGGCGGATCGCCGAGCGCGAGGGCACCACCCGCTCCGCCGCGCAGGTCGATCTGTGGACCGATCTGATGGAAGGGGCGGTGGTGGCGATCGGCAACGCGCCGACGGCGCTCTATCGCCTGCTGGAAAAGCTGGATGAGGGGGCGCCGCGACCGGCGCTGATCATCGGCCTGCCGGTCGGCTTCGTCGGTGCGGCGGAATCGAAGGCCGAACTCGCGCGCGACGTCCACGGCATTCCCTTCGTCACGCTGACGGGACGACGCGGCGGCAGCGCCATGGCGGCGGCGGCGGTGAACGCGCTGGCAAGCGGTCTCAACTGACGATGGCGGAGACGGCCCGGCCGTGGCTGACGGTGATCGGTATCGGGGACGGCGGGCTGACGACGCTCCCCGACGAAGCGCGTGCGGCGCTCGACGGGGCCGAAGCCGTCTTCGGCGGCGAGCGGCATCTGGCGATGCTCGGGGATTCGGATGCACGAACCGTCGCCTGGGCCAAGCCCTTCGCGGATTCGCTCGCGGGGCTGAAGGCTCGCGCCGGTACGCCGACTGTGGTGCTCGCCACCGGCGACCCGATGTGGTTCGGCGTCGGCGCGACCCTGACGCGGCATTTTTCGCCTGAGGAGATGCAGGTCCTCCCGGCACCATCGGCGTTTCAGCTCGCGGCGGCCCGCCTGGTCTGGCCGTTGGCCGACTGCCGGTGCCTGACTGTGCATGGCCGGCCGGTCGAGACCGTCAATCGCTATCTGGCTCCCTCGGCGCGGCTGCTGATCTATGCCGAGGATGCGTCCTCGCCGCAGGCCATCGCGCGGCTCCTGACCGGACGCGGTTTCGGGCCGAGCCGGGTCGTCGTGCTGGAGCATCTCGGCGGCGAACGCGAACGCATCCGCGAGACCACCGCGGCCGAATTCGATCTCGCTGACATCGCCGATTTGAACACCGTCGCGGTCGAGTGCGTGGCGGGCCGGGCGGCGACGTCGCGATCCCTGATGGCGGGGCTGTCGGACGACGCCTTCGTGCATGACGGCAAGATGACCAAGCGGGTGCTGCGGGCGCTGGCCATCGCCGCGCTCGAACCGCTGCCGGGCCAGCGGCTCTGGGATGTCGGGGCCGGGTCTGGCTCGATCTCGATCGAATGGCTGCGTTCCGGCGCCGGCATGTCGGCCGTCGCGATCGAGCCGATGGCCGAACGTCGGGCGATGATCGCCGAGAACGCCGCCGTGCTCGGCGTACCGGAAATCGCGATCGTCGGCGGCGAGGCGCCGGCCGCCTTCGCGGAACTGGCGCCGCCCGACGCGGTGTTTATCGGCGGCGGCCTCACCGACGGCGTGTTCGACGCGGCCTGGGACGCGCTGAAGCCGGGCGGCCGCATGGTCGCCCATGCGGTCACGCTGGAATCGGAAGCGATCCTGATCGCGCTGCATGCCAAGCTGGGCGGGGAATTGATGCGGATCGGGGTCGAGCGGGCAGAAGAAGTCGGTCCCTATCGGGGCTTCAAGCCGGCGATGCCGGTCGTCCACTGGCACGTCACCAAGGGCGATGCGCCATGAGCGCTGCGCTAGGCACCCTTTACGGGGTCGGCGTCGGGCCGGGCGATCCGGAACTCCTGACGCTGAAGGCGCTCCGCCTTCTCAAGGCGGCACCGGTCGTCGCCTATCCGGCGCCCGATCACGGCACGAGCTTCGCCCGCGCCATCGTCGCGGTGCATCTCTCGGCCGAACAGGAGGAAATTCCGATCGTCGTGCCGATGCGCGTCGAGCGGTTTCCCGCCGCCGCGATCTACGACGAGGCGGCCGAGCGGATCGGCGCTCGGCTTGCGGAGGGCCGTGACGTCGCCGTCCTGTGCGAGGGAGACCCGTTCTTCTATGGCTCCTTCATGTATCTCTTCGAGCGCCTTGCCGGCCGTTTCCCCACCGAGATCGTACCGGGGGTGTCCTCGGTGATGGCCGCGTCGGCCGCGCTGAAACGGCCGCTCGCGGCCCGCAACGATGTCCTGACCGTGATTCCCGGCCCGCTCGACGACGCGGCCCTCAGCGCTCGGATCGAAGCGGCGGAGGCCTTCGCGATCATGAAGCTCGGGAGGCATTTTTCCCGGGTGAAGGCGCTGATCGAGACGCTGGGGCTGCTCGACCGCTGCGCCTACGCCGAACGGGTGTCGCTGCCCGAGGAGCGGCTGCTGCCGCTTCGCGACGTCTCGGGCGATGCACCGTATTTTTCGATGATCCTCGGTTATCGCGGCAGCGAGCCGGCGATCCGCGACGCGGACCTTTGCCGGGAGCCCATCCGATGACCGACACGACCGCCGCAATCGTCATTCTTTCCGACGCGCCGCGCGCGCTGGCCGAACGGGTGGCGGCCCTGATCGGCGGCGCGGTGCATGGCCCGGCCAAGCGCTGCCCGGACGCCGGGATCGTCTTCGACGAAGCCGGACCGCATCTGCGTGCCCTGTTCCGCGAGGGCCGGCCCATCGTCGCGGTGATGGCGACAGGAGCGCTGATCCGCATCCTTGCGCCGCTTATCGCCGACAAGCAGGCGGAGCCACCCGTCGTCGCCCTTGCCGAGGACGGCTCGGTCGCCGTGCCGCTCTTGGGCGGCCATCACGGCGCCAACGATCTGGCCCGCAAGATCGCCGACGATCTTGGCGGGGTTGCCGCGATCACCACCGCCGGCGACCTGCGCTTCGGCATCGCGCTCGACGCCCCGCCTCCCGGCTGGCGGCTGGAAAATCCCGAGGACGCCAAGCAGGCGATGGCCGATCTCGTCGCCGGCGCCACCGCACGGCTCGACGGCGAGGCGGAGTGGTTGTCAGCCTCGCGCCTCCCGCTCGCGCCTGACGGCACCGTCCGCTTGACGGTCACGGAAGAAGCGCGCACGCCGGCCGCCGGCGAACTGCTCTATCGTCCGCAAACGCACATCCTCGGCATTGGCAGCGAACGCGGCGCGCCGACCGGGGAGGCCGTCGATCTGGCGCATAGCGTTCTCGCCGAGGCCGGTATCAGTCCGCTGTCGCTCGCTGCCGTCGCCTCGATCGATCTCAAGGCCGATGAGGCCGCGATCCATGCGGTCGCCGAGCATTACGGCGTTCCCGGGCGATTCTTCACCGCCGCCGAGCTGGAAGCCGAAGCCGGGCGCCTGGAAAACCCGTCCGACATCGTCTTCGCCGAGACCGGTTGCCACGGCGTCGCCGAGGGCGCGGCGCTCGCCACCGCTGGCGCCGACGGCCGACTCGTTGTCGCCAAGCGCAAGAGCCGGCGGGTGACGGCGGCGCTCGGCCGGGCGCCACGGCCCCTCGACCCAGCGCGGATCGGCCGCGCCCGCGGCACGCTGTTCGTCGTCGGCATCGGCCCTGGCGGCGAGGAATGGCGTTCGCCGGAAGTCAGCCGCATGGTCGAGACGGCGAGCGATCTCGTCGGTTATTCGCTCTATCTCGACCTGCTCGGGCCGCTGACGAGTGGCAAGATGCGGCACGATTTCGACCTCGGCAAGGAAGAGGCGCGGGTGCGCCACGCGATGGAACTGGCCGGCGAGGGCCGCACCGTCGCGCTCGTCTGCTCGGGCGACGCCGGGATCTATGCGATGGCGACGCTGGTGTTCGAACTCATCGACAAGGGCGGGGTCTCCGATGCGGCACGGCGGATCGCCATCCAGTGCTCGCCGGGCATTTCCGCCCTGCAAGGCGCGGCCGCCCGCGCCGGTGCGCCGCTCGGCCATGATTTCTGCACCATCTCGCTGTCCGACCTGTTGACGCCGTGGGACGACATCCAGCGGCGGGTGCGCGCTGCGGCCGAAGCCGATTTCGTCATCGCTTTCTACAATCCCGTGTCGAAAAAGCGCCGCACGCAGCTTGCCTTCGCCCGTGACGAACTGCTGAAGCATCGCCCCGCCGCGACGCCGGTGATCCTGGCGACCAATCTCGGGCGTGAGGGCGAGCGGGTGCGTTTCGTGCCGCTAGCCGAGCTCGACATCGACGATGTCGACATGCTGACCGTGGTCATCGTCGGCTCGTCTGAGACGCGGCTGGTGACCACCGGTGACGGGCGCGAATGGGCCTATACGCCGCGCGGCTATGCGGGAAAGGCCGGAACGGGGATGCAGATCGATGCGGCTTGATGTGAATTCAAGCATATGTCAGAAATAGCATCATGAAGGCGCGGCTACTCGATCGCCGCAAGGAGACCTTGCGGAGCGGCGCCATCGTTGAAATCACCATCTGGCGCCTGCCGGCGCCCACATCCGAGCGGCCGCATGGACTTAAATATTCGCTCTTCTACGGACGGCCGAACGAACGGATCATCGGTTACGACAATGAACGCGGCAAGGGGGATCACCGACACTATCGAGGCCGTGAAGAACCTTACGTTTTCATCGATATCGCGACACTACTTTTGGATTTCCAGCGAGACATCGAGAAGGAGCTGAAACATGGATGAAGTCATCATCAAGGTTTCGTCTCTCGATGAGTTCTTCGACGAGGCAAGGTCCGCCGCTCGCCGCATTGACGCTGGCGATTTCACGCCGTCGCCTGCCGCTCACCTCGGATTCGAGGATGCCGAAACGCTGCTAAAGGCTTTGACGCCCAACCGGTGGACTCTGCTCCGCACCCTTCGAAAAGGCGGGCCGACGTCGATCCGTGCTCTGTCCCGACTGCTCGGGCGTGACTATCGCGGGGTCCATTCCGACGTCTCGGCGCTTCTCGAGCTTGGCTTGATCGATCGGGACGACAAGGGCCTGATCCGCGTTCCCTGGTCGAAAATTACGGCCGAACTATCCATCGAAGAGGCCGTATGACAGTGCATTTCATCGGCGCCGGTCCCGGCGCGCCGGACCTGATCACCGTTCGCGGCCTGCGGCTGATCGAGGCCTGTCCGGTCTGCCTTTATGCCGGCTCGCTGGTGCCGGAGGAGGTCGTCAAGGCGGCGCCCGAGGGCGCACGGGTGCTCGATACCGCCCCGATGACGCTCGACGAGATCATCGCCGAGATGCGGGCGGCCCACGAGGCTGGCCTCGACGTTGCGCGGGTGCATTCCGGCGATCCGTCGCTCTACGGGGCGATCGCCGAGCAGATGCGCCGGCTGGATGCGCTCGCCATTCCCTACGACGTGACGCCGGGGGTGCCGGCCTTTGCCGCCGCCGCAGCAGCGCTTCAGAAAGAACTGACGGTCCCGGAAATCTGCCAGACGGTGATCCTCACCCGTACCGCGATGAAATCGTCGAAGATGCCGGAGGGCGAGGAGTTGTCGACCCTCGGCCGGAGCGGCGCGACGCTGGCGATCCATCTGTCGGTGCGCAACATCCCGCATATCCAGCGCGAGCTCGTGCCGCTGCCGGCCTATGGCGACGACTGTCCGGCGGTCATCGCCTACCGGGTCGGCTGGCCGGACGAGGCCTTCATCCACGGCACGCTCGGCGACATTCACAAAAAAGCGCGCGCGGTCAAACTGACGCGCACCGCGCTGATCTTCGTCGGCCGGGCGCTGGGCGTCGAGGATTTTATCGATTCGAAGCTTTACGACGCCGGCCACGTCCATGTGCTGCGGCCGAAGCGCAAAACGCTCGCCTCGTGATCTAGGCGGAGAGGTTTATGCCGAGCAGGGTCAGCACCTCGTCGATGGAACCGGCGACCGGCGGCGGAGCGCTGGGGGGCCGTTCGATCATGATCACCGGCAGGCCGAGCTGTCGCGCGGCTCCGACCTTGGCGTATGAGACCGCGCCGCCGGAGTTGCGGCAGACCAGATGGGTGATGCCGAGCCGCTGGAGCAATTCCGCCTCTTTGTCGGCGTCCGGCGACGGTCGGCCCAGCACGATGTCGGCCGGAAATGGCAGCGGCGGCTCCGGCGGATCGATCATCCGCACCGCGAGGTCGAGATCGGACCGGCGCGCGAAGGGCGTCAGATGCTGCCGGCCCAGCGCCAGAAGCGGCCGCGCCTTTGCCGGCAAAGCATCGCAGGCATCGCCGAGGCAGGCGACAGGGGTCCAGCGGTCGCCCTCCCTCTGCTCCCAGGCCGGACGAACCAGCGCGACACGCCCGACTCCGGCGACTTCAGCCGCCCGTGCCGCATTGCGCGAGATGCCGGCGGCGAAGGGATGCGTCGCGTCGACGAGATGGGTGATGCCTTCCTGGGCGAGAAATGTCGCGAGACCATCCACACCGCCGAAGCCTCCGACGCGAACGACGCAGTCCTCGGGGAGCACCGGCGTCGCCGTTCGGCCGGCGAGCGACAGCACGATTCTTGCATCCGGTCGCATGATGCGAATCCGGCTAACCAGCTGGTTGGCCTCGGCGGTGCCGCCGAGGATGAGGATGGTCTCAGTCGGTGCGGGCAAGGACCGTGCCCTCCCGATCGACGACGACGATGTGCGGCGTCACCGGCGCGTCGCGCAGGATACCGGCGGCGCTCTGTCTCGCGCGCTCGGCGACGGCGCCGGACAGATCGATCCCCTCGCCGGCGCAAAGCTCCAGCACCGCCTTGGCGGTATTGGCGGCAAGGATCGTTGGACGCAGCGCGTCGGCCTTATCCGGCGAAAGATCCCCCGCGAGGTCGGCGAGGAAGGTGAAATCCACCTGGCTGCGGCCGGAGTGAAGGTCCATCGCGCCCTGCGCCAGTTTGGTCAGCTTGGCGAAGCCGCCGGCGATGGTCACCCGATCGACAGGATGGGCGCGCAGATATTTGAGCAAGCCGCCAGCGAAGTCGCCCATGTCCAGCCATGCCATGTCGGACAGCTCCGGATAGAGTGCCCGCGCGGCGTCCTCGCTGGCCGACCCAGTGGCGCCGACCACATGGGTGAGCCCGGCCGCGCGCGCCACGTCGACACCGCTATGGATCGAATGGATCCAGGCCGAGCAGGAGAACGGGTGGACGATGCCGGTGGTGCCGAGGATCGACAGCCCGCCGAGGATGCCGAGGCGGGGGTTCCAGGTCCGCCGCGCCAGAGCCTCGCCGTCGGTGACGGAAATTTCGACGGCGACGTCGGCCGGGCGATTGTGACGGGCGCAGAGGTCGTCTACCACGGCCCGGATCATGCGGCGCGGCACCGGGTTGATCGCCGGCTCGCCGGGCGGGATCGGCAGGCCGGCGCGGGTCACCGTGCCGACGCCGGGGCCGGCCGAAAAGACGATGCCGGAACCCGGCGCGCCGAAATGGACAGTCGCGACGATCTCGGCGAGATGCGTCACGTCCGGATCGTCGCCGGCGTCCTTGATGATCGCCGCCATCGCCCGGCCGGCTTCGAGAACGGTCCGGTTGAGCGCGAAGGCGGGCGTCTCGCCCTTCGGCAGGACGATCTCCACCGGATCGGGAAAGTCGCCCGCGAGCAGTGCCGTCAGCGCCGCCTTGGTCGCGGCGGTGGCGCAGGCGCCCGTCGTCCAGCCGCGGCGCAATGCGCCGGCCGGCTTGCCGTCGCCGCGTCCTTCCGCTCTGTCGTCGCCGAGATTGAAACCCATTCCCGGCTTATAGGCGTCGCCCGCCGGGACGGGAAGCCGGAGGCCCGCCGATGACGGGGCTCCTGATCGCGGCGCCGCATTCGGGCGCCGGCAAGACCACGGTGACGCTGGGGCTCTTGCGCGCGCTGCGGCGCTCCGGCGTTACCGTCGGCTCGGCCAAGGCCGGTCCCGACTACATCGATCCGGCCTTTCACGCCGCGGCGAGCGGTGGCCCTTGCGTCAATCTCGATCCCTGGGCGATGCGCCCGGCACTGATCGCCAGCCT
Source organism: Aurantimonas coralicida (assembly GCA_011050685.1). Taxonomy (GTDB): domain Bacteria; phylum Pseudomonadota; class Alphaproteobacteria; order Rhizobiales; family Rhizobiaceae; genus Aurantimonas; species Aurantimonas coralicida_A. The sequence goes on along the minus strand of DRFF01000003.1, from coordinate 504 downwards.
TGCCGGCGAGGCACGCCACCAGCAAGGCGAGGCCTTCGTCGTCGAGGCTATGATGGGGCTGTTCGACGGCGCCGCGGACGGCAGCGGCTCGGCCGCCGATTTGGCGTCGATGCTGGGTTTGACCGTCGGCCTCGTGGTCGACTGCGCAAAACAATCCCATTCGGTCGCCGCGCTCGTCCGGGGTTTCGCCACCCATCGCGCCGACGTCGCGATCGCCGGGCTGATCCTCAACCGCGTCGGGTCCGACCGTCATGAGAGCCTGCTGCGCGAGGCGCTGGCGCCGCTGGCCATTCCGATCCTCGGCGTGCTGCCGCGCCAGCCCGATCTCGCGCTGCCCGAGCGCCATCTGGGGCTGGTTCAGGCCGGCGAGCATGGCGACCTGGACGCCTTTATCGAGCGCGCGGCGGACTGGATCGGGCGAGGCTGCGACCTGCCCGCGCTGACGGCGCTCGCCGGCACAGGCCCGGAAGCGGCGGTGGCCGCTCCCCAGGCCCTCGCCGCCCC
>DRFF01000002.1 GCA_011050685.1 Aurantimonas coralicida | reverse complement strand
AGATGTGTATAAGAGACAGGCTTGGTGTTGACGGCCCGCCTTTCCCGCCGTGTAGAGTGGCCGCTGTTTTTCAAGGAGGCAGACCCTGCACCTTCGCAGGGGGTCCAGTGTCGCATTGCCGCTTGTCGGCGGTTCGGAGCTGAAGGCTGTGAAGCGCGATCGGCCGCCCTCTCGATGGGGGCGGCCGATTGGTCGGGGCGCAGCGCCGCGCCCGAAGGGCAGGCGGGCCGCGAGGCCCGCCCGGGCGGTCAGCCCGCCTGTTGCCGCTCCATCTGCTTGCGGATCATGTGGGCCAGGTTGGAGAAGTTGTCGCAGGCCAGCTTCACGCCGTGGCGGGTTTCGCCGCTATTGGTCTCGTAGCTCTCGGAGCGGATGGTGCCGGTCGCACGAACCAGGTCGCCTTTGACGGTGTTTTCCTTGACCCATTTGATGACGTTCTCGTTGAAGATGCTCACGTCGTTCCAGAAGGGTTTCGACTGAAAGTCGCCGTGATTGTCCTTGCGGCCATACTCGGCGGCGATGGAAACCCAGAGGACGCCGTTGCCTTCCTTGATCTGACCGACCCGACCGATGATTTCGAACTCTGCGAAGGTATTCATTTTTAGTCTCCTTGGTATCTTAGTGTTTCGATGAAAAACGGTCATGCTGGTCCTCGATGCGATCAAACCAAAAATCGGAGGGTCCGCAAAGCGGAAACCGATTTTTTGATTGAAGGGCGGGGCGTTAGCCCCGGACGGTCGCTAAGAGAGGAACAAGCAATGTTCCGTTTGAGAAACACGGGCCAAGGAGACGGGTGAATACCTGGGTTGCACGAATTTCAGTGTCGGTTCCAGATCAAGGAAGGCAGCGGCGTGTGGATCTCGACAGAGGCTCGATTCATACTGCAAGGACAATCACGGCGACGGTCGAAACCTGGGGCGACGGATGCTCATCTGCGCAGCGGCAAATGGGTCAAGGGAAACCCGATGGCGGCCTAGCGACAACTGGCACAGGAACGGAAGAGGGCAGAGCGGCTTGCTAAACTGGCGGCGAGAAACTGGATCGAGACGCGGACGACATGCGCGACGCAGGCGCTTGTTTGGAGTTGCGGCAACAGGTGCGATGATCGTCGCGGCCTTGCTGTCGATCGACACCGGGACGGCGGCGGAGCCGATCAATCCGGCTTCAGTCTATGTGATCGACGGCGACACGATTCATCTGGGCGGTGAGCGGTTCCGGCTGGTCGGTCTCGACACGCCGGAAACCTACGATCCGCAATGTGCATATGAAAAGGCGCTTGGTGACGAGGCGACGAGGCGCTTGCGCGAGCTGATCGGCTCGGGCGAGCTGGTGGAACTGATCGTGTTGCCGGGCCGTGACCGATATGACCGAGGGCTTGCGCGGCTTTACATCGGTCGTGCGGACGTGGCCGGTATCCTGATCGGGGAAGGGCTGGCGCGGGAATACAATGGGGGCAGGCGGCAGGGCTGGTGCTGACGGCCAAGCCGCGAAGCGGCCCCTGCGCGGGTAGCGCAAGGCCGGTGCGGCGGGGCGCAGTCCCGCCGCACCGGGCATCACCCTCGACGCGGCCCCTTTCGGAACCATCCCATGACGATAATCGTGATGCCGATGGCGAGCAGGTAGAGAACGGCAATCATCCAGATCAGCATGAACGCCTCGCCAAGCTGCCGGGTGAATGTCCGTTCCGCGCCGAACAGGAAATGCTCGGACCCGCTCATGGCCCATCCCATGACGATGCCGAATCCGAGGGCAGGCAGGAACACAGTCAGGAAGGCCAGCATATAGCGGTTGATCGTCGGTCGCCCGCCGCGCCAGCAGGCCCGGACGACACGGCCCGGCCGAAAGACGATCTCGGCCATGCGATACTGAAGCAGATCGAGTCTATCCTTGAAGGTGGTTTCGTCGTCGTCGTGCATTTTCGTCCTGAATGTCGGTCCCTGGAAAAAAGAGGCCCCGCGCGAGCGGGGCCAGTGTTATCCTCACCACAAGGATATTCTCAAATAGCTGGCCTGCCCGGCGTCAAAGATGCGCGCGGCGGCTCCGAATTTCGTTCGACAGGTTGGCGGCTTGCGCAAAGCACCCGAAGGCGATGGCTGTGCCGATCCAGTAAATCAGATTGGGGACGTTGAACCCCGCGAAGAACGCGATGCAAGCGGCGATCACGAAGGCCGCGCCAGCAGCTCCGACAAAGAACCAGTTCCACATCTTGCCGATCAGATCGGCAATGATTTCTTCAGCGTGAGCGCGGCGATCAAACATCTAAGTTCTCCTTTAGTTCCAGTCGTAGCACAGTAGATCAGCTCTCGCCAGCACCATGAATATCCCTCAGAACAAGGCCAGTTGCTCGGGCTGTGGTCGAATACCGACGCGCCCGCGTGGGTCAATGATCCAGCCGTCGCCGTCGCGCAGGATGCTGGCGTCAGGTCCGTGCTGGTCGATGAAGACGCGATCCGCCTCCACCTTGCGGCTATGATGAAAGTCGCTCGCCATGTGTCCGCTCGGGCGGCGGCACCAGACGCCGGGCGCTCTGCCGCAATCGGGGCAGCGCACGGCAAGGACCGGATGACGGTGGGCGGTGAAATCAGGCATGGGCGTTCTCCAATTCTCCGAGGCGAAGGAATAGCTGCGAGGCCAACACGCGATCCTGGGCGGCGCGGTCGCGATCCTTGTTCTTCGATGCCGCCAGTTGAAGATGGTGATAGGCTGCGTGACGTTCCGCCAGCGGGTGACGGTCAGGATCGGCGGCAATCTCCCGCGCCTTGAGGATCGTCACGATCAGGTCAGATGAAGCGAACAGGTTCGCGATCCTCGCGCCCGAGGCGTCGGTGCGCGACAGCGGGAAAGGCGGGCGTTTCAAGTCGATCCTGCCTTGGCTGTAGCTGTGCAGGACGCTCAACAGATAAGACGGGTCGGCGGGGTATGGGGCGCAGTCCCATGCCCGCCGCACGGCGCGGCGCTCATCGCCGGGCAGGGCGTCGATCTGGCGGCGGGCTTCATGCCACTTCTCTGCCCTTGCGCGACGGTCCCTGACTTCCTGTTCGGACCATGCCTGTGCGCGGTCTGCCATAACGCGGTCCTCGCTCGGCTGTGCCTCGGCAATCTGATCGGCCAGCAACGGAAGGGCCTCACGCTCAAGGCGCTGTTTCCGGCGCAGCGCGGCCCGCTTGCGGGGCGTGTCGGTGAACGGGTGGCGGGGTGAACGCTTGCATCTCATGGGAACCTCCATCGGTGGGCGGGGCGCTGACGCCCCGCCCTCGATCTCACTTCATGCCTTCGGGCAGCCATGCGCCGATCTTCGCGGCCTGCTCGTCTGTGACGCCGAGGGCGCTGCGCAGATCGTGGTCGCCACGGAACAGGGCTTCCAGCTTGTCGGCCTTCTCGCCCTTTTTCAGCTTGGCGAAGCTGGTGGCGGTCGGGTGATCGTCGGACAGGTCCAGCAGATCGCGCCACAGATCGTTGAGATAGGGGCCACCGACGCGGGAAAAGAAGTTCGCCGCATTGGGGGTCCAGACTTCGCGGATATTCGGCTGCGTCTCCTTGTCGATCATCGCGGCCAGCTTCTCGTCGCCGCCCCGATATTGAGCGGCAAGGAACCGGACCAGTTCACCGCGCACATGCTCCGGGCCTTTCTTGCGAAACGCGCGGAAGGATGCGCCAAGGTCTTTCGCATCCCACATATCGCGCGGCGGGTTGCTGGTCAGGCGCTCGTCAAGGGCATAGCCCTCAGCCTCGGTCGAAGGCCAGTTCGGAACCTCGGTCGTGGCGATGCCAAGCGGATCGTTCCAGCGCAGGGCGTGGCTCAACTGGTAGGCCAGAAGGTCAATCAGCAGATCGGGATCGCGCAACACCGCATGTTGCCGTGCGCCCTGTGCGACACGGGACAGGTCGTCGCGCAGCTTCTGGCTGATGGGGGATTTCGGCTCGGCCTCGGCGCTCGAATGGCTGGACTTGCGCAGGAAACCGGCCTCGATGGCGGCGGCTCGGTCCTCGCGCGTCACCAGCCCCTCGGCGGTCTGAACCTCGCCGCTCTGGTTGACGTAGACAAGGACGCCCGAAACGGCCTTCTGTTCGGCGCTGAATGCACCATCCAACACGGCTTGCAGCGCCGCCAGTTCGGCCTCACCCTCGGCGTCCAGAACCTCACCTTCGGCCAATTCCGCCAGTTCGTCGTAACGCTCTGACTGCTCTTCGGTGAGCGTCCCTTCATCCCGATAGATGCGGTCCAGCTTCCGTTCCTCGATCTCGTAGTAACCGAGATAGGTGGTGTCCATCGCCTCGGCCCATTTCCAACCGTCGCCGGTCAGGGCCTCGGCGGTGGCATTCAGCTTCGCCTTGAACAGTTCGTCCAGCAAGGCAACATCATCGAAATAGGTCTGATCTGCGAAAAGGTCGCCAGTGACGCGCCCGCCCTCGGCCTCGTAAGCCTCAAGGCCAACAAACTTCACGCGCCGATCCGTGCTGCGCACCGAGTCCGGTTTGAGCATCTGCTTGATCTGGTGATCGCTGTAGCCCTCGCCCCGCACCTTTTCCAGCACGGCCAGCGTGTTCGCCTCGTCCTCGCTGACGGTGAAGGCGGCGGCGTTCGACAGGGTGATTTCCCCGGCCTTCAAGGCGTCCAGAACCGACACCGGCAGGCTTGCCAGCTTCAAGCGGCGATAGACGTGCTTTTCATTGACGCCGAACGCGATGGCGATGGAGGGAACCGGAACGCCCCGCTCGGCCATGCTGCCATATTCGCGGATTTCATCGGCGGCATGGGGTTGCTCGCGGTGGTGGTTCTCGCTCGATGCCCAAATCTCGGCGGTCGCCTGATCGGGCGCGATCTTCACGGAAACCGAAGCGAAGCGCGGATCGTCTTGCAGCAGAGCCAGGGCGCGAAGCCTCCGGCCTCCGGCCACGATGCCAACCTTGCCGGTTTCATCGCGCAGCCCTGCGAGGTTCTGGATCAGGCCAAGCTGGCGGATATTCTCTGCCAGTGCCTCGATCCCCTCGGGGCTGAACACAGTGCGCGGGTTCAGGTCGGAAACATACAGATCATCGAAGGGAACCTGTTCGATGGGGGCGATGATCGTCTCTTGCTTTGTCATGGGTCTTATCCTTGTCGTGTGGTGAGTTTTTGTGTTATCAACCTCGCTGAAATTCTTGCTGTAAAACGCGGAGCAATAATGGGCCACGGAAGCGGCTGCGCATCGCAGTTGTAGCGGAGTAAAATTCCGCCAGTTTGTGTCCTTCGTTTAGTCGGAGGGCGGGAGATGTATTCTGTGGATATTTATAATCGTGTGCGCCGTGCCTGTTTGAAGGACGGTATGTCAGCTCGAGAAGCGGCGCGTTATTTCAATAAGGATCGTAAGACGATCGCGAAGATGCTGCGCCATGAGCTGCCGCCCGGATATCAGCGTTCAGAACCGCCGCGTCGCCCAACGCTTGATGATTATGTTGGTGTCATCGACGAGATACTGCGCTCCG
>DRFF01000001.1 GCA_011050685.1 Aurantimonas coralicida | reverse complement strand
TCTGCGCCTTGCCGGCGCCTTCGGCCGTCTCGTTCACCGCCGTCGTCACCTCGCCCAGCGCCGCCACCGTCTCTTCCAGGTTGGCCGCCTGCTGTTCGGTGCGCTGCGCCAGATCGTTCGACGCCGTGTTGATCTCCTGCAGGCCAGACCGGATCGAGCCGATCGACGTCACCACATTGCCGATCGCGTCCTCCAGCTTGCCGACGCTGTCGTTGAACTTTGCCCGGATCGGCTCGAACTCCGCCGCCACCGGCTCGGCCATGCGCACCGTCAGGTCGCCCGCTGACAGCCGCTCGAAGCCAACCTCCACCACACCGACGAAGGCGCGCAGATCCTCCGCCTTGGCATTGTCCAGCGACGCCTGGCGTTGCTTCGCCTGCTCCTGGTCGATCCGCGCTGCCGCAGCCTCGGCCTCCAGACGCTCACGCTCGATCGCCGCCTGCTTGAAGCTCTCGACCGCGGCGGCCATCGCGCCGATCTCATCACCGCGCCCGGCGCCTTCGACCACGACCGTCTTGTCGCCGTCCGCCAGACGACGCATCACGTCGGTCATGGTGTTGATCGGGGACGCGATCCCCCGTGACAGCAGCCAGCCGAGACCCGCCGCCGCGATGATGAGGAAGGCCATCCCCAATAGAATAGCCAGTTCGGCATCGAAGATCATGTCCTGTTCGAGGACATTGGCCTCCTCGATCTGCGCCAACTTGCGGTCGCGAATACCGTCCAGGGTCTCTTCGATCGGCTCGATGAATTTGTCCGCCTTGCCGGACTTGAACAGTGCCAGCGCCTGCGGATACGTCATCTCGCTGCGCGCGAATTGGATGACCGGATCGGCGATTTCCGTGTGCCAGGCGCTCATGGCCGCTTCGAGCGCGTCCAGGCGCGATGCCATATCGCTATCCGGCCCAACCAGTGCCCGAACCTTGGCGACGTCCTTCAGGAAGGTCTGGTAATGATCCTTCGTCCGCTCGGCGAAATAGTCATCGCGGGTGATCATGAACCCGCGCAGCGACCCTTCCTGCCTGGCAACGTCGAAGCGCGCCGCCATGGCAGCGGTTTCGATATCCATATGCTGGACTTTGGCCACCGCGGCATCTTCCACATTCGCCATGAAGAGAAATACCGCTGTTCCCATCGCCGCCGCACCGACCACCATGACGGCAAAGGCTGCCATGATCTTTTTCGCGATCTTCAAGTCTGCAAAGCGCATCGGTTCGTTTCTTTCTCATGGTCGGAAATTCGGGGCACACAGGGGGCGTACCGAGCGGAAACCCAAGAAGCGAGTTCCTGAACGGTTGGTTCGTATCGGCGGCGACAATAGAGAGTGATTCTGTAGTGACGCTGTTCAACACACGGCCGAACCATCGAAGAAATTGCTTACGAATTCGTTTTTGTCGGGCCGAACGAATCCGTTTTCGAGAAATTCCGAAACCAAGGCAAAGCCAGGCAGATGGGAGATGGGCCCGATACCGACCTGCGGCGATAGGACCCCATTCGACCGGCGATTGCCGCCATCCTGGCGCCGATGCATGGCGAGGAGCGAACGCCGCGCGATGCAGCGCCAATCGACCGAGGCCGACATTGCTTGGAGGGGTCCGCGCGCTGGCCCGGTCCCGCCCCTCCATCGCGATGTTAGAACCGCGATGCCGCAGCGGCGCTCATCATCCGCGGTCGGATCTACCGGCCTGCGCGGCCGCGGCACGCTCGAACAGTATAGTCAGGCTGTCTTTCCCCCTGCGGCAAGACGCCGCAAGGGAACCACCTTGGGCCAAGGCCACACAGATCGCGGTCGACAGCATACAGCCGGTGCCGCGTATCGCGACCGGGCGACGCGGCGAGGCGAGGCGATACGGCGTGTCGCCGCCGGACTGAAACAGCAGATCCACCGCATTGTCGCCCTGGCCATGGCCGCCCTTGACGAGCACCGCCTTTGTGCCGGCCCCAAGGAGGACGCCCGCCTGCTCCGCGATCGTCGCGGGCGGCGCGGCGTCCAAGATCGCCGCCGCCAGAATTTGAAGCTCGGGCAGATTCGGCGTCAGCAAGGTTGCCCGCGGGAGCATCCGCTCGATGAAGACCGCCATCGCCGCATCGTCGAGAAGCCGGCGGCCGGAACTCGACGACACGACCGGATCGATAACGACGGGCAGGTCAGTGTATTCAGTCAGCGCCGAGGCAACGGTTTCGACCGCGGCGACCGAGCCCAGCATGCCGATCTTGATAGCGCCGACTGTCCCATCCTCCAGCGCCAGCCGGATCTGCTCGCGCAGAATGTCCGGCGGAACCGGATGGATAACAGTCACCTGACGGTCGGATTGCGCCGTCACCGCCGAGAGTGCAAACCGCAGCGTGGCGCCAAGGTCATGCGCGGCGCGGATGTCGGCGGCGATCCCGGCCCCGCCGGAGGAATCCGAGCCGGCGATCGCCAGCACCACAGGCGAGGCGCTCAAGCGCTGTCCGCCTCGGCCTCGGCGGCGGTGCGCCAGCGCCGGGTCGCCGCGATCCACTCGCGCGTCCGCGCCTCCGGGTCGGAATTTCGGATGATATCGGTGACGACGGCGGCGCTGTCGGCACCATTCTCGAACACCTCACTGAGCCGCGCAACAGTGAGGCCTCCGATCGCGACCAGTGGTATGTCGCCGATCGCCGCGCGCCAGGCGGCGAGCTTTGCCGGGCTCTGCGGCGCCCAATTCATCGCCTTCAGAAGGGTCGGCCAGATTGGGCCGAGCGCGACATAGTCGGGCTCGGCGGCCAGCGCGGTTTGAAGCTCGACCCGGTCATGGGTCGACAGGCCGAGCTTCAGCCCGGCGCGGCGGATGGCGGCACGATCGGCATCGGCCAGATCCTCCTGCCCGAGATGGACGACATCGCAGCCCTCCTCGATCGCCAGGCGCCAGTGATCGTTGACCACAAGCTGGCAGGCATTGGCCTCGCACACGTCCCTTGCGCGGCGAATTTCGGCGCGCAGCCGCCGCGCGTCCATCGCCTTGGCTCGCAATTGCACCAGTCTGACGCCAAGCGGCACCAGCCGCTCGACCCAGTCGGCGTCATCGACGATCAGGTAAAACGGATCGAGCCCGATCCGCGTGCCCCCATCCATTGTCGCGCTCATGCCAGCAGCGCCCTGCCCAGCACCGGCGTCGATGGCGCGGCCATGTCGCGCGGCTCCAGCGCGCCCGCCTCGTAGCCGAGCCGCCCGGCCTCGACCGAAAGCGCGAAAGCGCGGGCCATCGCGACCGGATCGCCGGCCTTGGCGATAGCGGTGTTGAGGAGGACGCCGTCGAAGCCGAGCTCCATCGCCTCAGCCGCATGCGAGGGCACACCGAGACCGGCATCGACGATCAGCGTCACCTCCGGGAAATGCGCCCTGAGGCTGCGCAGCCCATAGCGGTTGTTGAGCCCCCTGGCCGAGCCGATCGGCGCGCCCCACGGCATGAGGACGCGGCAGCCGGCTTCGACCAAGCGTTCGGCGGCGACAAGGTCCTCGGTGGTATAAGGCAAGACGTCGAACCCCTCGGCGACGAGGATTCGCGCCGCGTCGACCAGGCCGAAGAGATCGGGCTGCAGCGTGTCGGCCTCGCCGATCACCTCCAGCTTGACCAGCGTGGTGTCGAAGATCTCGCGGCCCATCTGCGCGGTCGTCACCGCGTCCTTCACCGTATGGCAGCCAGCCGTATTGGGCAGCACCTGCACGCCGAGATCGCGGATCAGGTCCCAGAATCCCTGCCCGGCCTTCGCTCCGGCACTCTCGCGGCGGAGCGAGACGGTGACGAGTTCCGCCCCGGAAGCGCGCACGGCGTCGGCCATGATCGCCGGCGACGGATAGAGCGCGGTGCCGAGCATCAGCCGCGAGGCGTGGTGGCGTCCATAAATGTCCATCGACAATCTCCTAGCCTCCCTGCATGGGCGCGACGATTTCGATCGCATCGCCGTCGACGACCGGTGTCGCCGGTCGGTCCTCTTTCGCCACGAAATCACAATTGCGCGCGGTGGCGACGACCGCGTCCGCCAGCCCGAGTTCGACCAGAAGAGCATCGAGTGTCGTCGCCGCGACCTCGCGCGCCTCGCCGTTCAGCTTGATCGTCACGCCGCAACCCTCCCGCTCTTGCCGAGGGCGAGATCGGCCGCCCGCCCCGCAACGTCCGGCGCCAGCAGAAAGCCATGGCGGTAAAGACCGTTGACCGAGATCACCCGTCCCTGCCGCGTCACCCGTGGCAGGTTGTCGGGAAAGGCCGGCCGAATCCCGACGCCGGTCTCGAGGATCTCCGCCTCGGCGAAAGCCGGGTGCAGCGCGTAGGCGGCCGACAAAAGCTCGACCGCCGAGCGCAGCGTGATCGCGCCCCGGTTTTCGCTCTCGATCATCGTCGCGCCGACCATGAAGATGCCGTCCACACGCGGCACGACGTAAATCGGCTGACGCGGATGCAGGAGACGGACCGGCCGCGACAGCATCACCTCCGCCGTCCGCAGCAGCACCATCTCGCCGCGCACGCCGCGCAGCTCCGGCAAGGCCTCGCGGGCGGCAAAACCACGGCAGTCGATAACCGTTTCGAAGCCCGCGGACGCAGCGCGCCCGTCCTCACCGAAATGGAATGCGACCCCCATCCCCTCCAGCCGCCGGGCCAGCGCCTTCAAGGCGCAGCGCGGGCACAGATGCGCCTCTTCGGCAAACAGCAGCCCTGCCTGGAACCGCCCGGCGAGGCTGGGCTCGAGCTCGGCGATCTCCTCTCCCCCGACACGGTCGAAATGGTCGGTGCGCCGGGCAAAACGGTCGAGCTCCGCCCGGTCGCGCGGCGGCGCCAGGACCAGGCTGCCCTGCCGCGCCACACCGGGGACGCGGGCCGCCCACCAGTCGGCGGCGCCGGCGCCGAGCCGGACCACCTCGGCCTCGGCGCTTTCGCGCTCGCACCACGGCGCCAGCATGGCGCCGGCGAGACGCGACGCCGCGCCCTCCCCGATGGCGGCGCCTCGCTCGAACACCGTCACCGACGCACCCCGCTCGGCGAGCACGGTGGCGGAGGCCAGCCCCGCGACACCAGCGCCGAGAACCGCGATCTGCATCGGCCTACTCCGCCGCTTCGCCGGCCGCGTTCGCCGGCATATAAAGATCGCCGCCCTCACGGTATTTGCGGGCCATCTCCTCCATCCCCTCTTTCTGCGCCTCGGCGCGGATATCGTGGGAGATCTTCATGGAGCAGAATTTCGGGCCGCACATGGAGCAGAAATGCGCCGTCTTGTGCGCCTCCTTGGGCAGCGTCTCGTCGTGCAGCGAGCGCGCCGTTTCCGGATCCAGCGATAGGTTGAACTGGTCCTCCCAGCGAAACTCGAATCGGGCCCGCGACAGCGCGTCGTCGCGCAGCTGCGAGGCCGGGTGGCCCTTGGCGAGATCGGCGGCGTGGGCGGCGATCTTGTAGGTGATCACCCCGACCTTGACGTCGTCGCGGTCGGGCAGGCCCAGATGCTCCTTGGGCGTTACGTAGCAGAGCATGGCCGTGCCGAACCAGCCGATCATCGCCGCGCCGATGCCGCTGGTGATGTGGTCGTAGCCCGGCGCGATGTCGGTGACCAAGGGCCCGAGCGTATAGAACGGGGCCTCGCCGCAGACCTTCATCTGCAGATCGACATTTTCCTTGATCTTGTGCATCGGCACATGACCGGGCCCCTCGATCATCACCTGGCAGTCCTTGGCCCAGGCGATCTGCGTCAGTTCGCCGAGCGTTTCCAGTTCGGCGAACTGCGCCTTGTCGTTGGCGTCGGCAATCGAGCCGGGACGCAGTCCGTCGCCGAGCGAGAACGACACGTCGTACATCCGGCAGATGTCGCAGATCTCCTCGAAATGCTCGTAGAGGAAGCTCTCCTTGTGGTGATGCAGGCACCATTTGGCCATGATCGAGCCGCCGCGAGAGACGATGCCGGTGACCCGCTCGACGGTGAGCGGGATGTGCCGCAGCCGCACGCCGGCATGGATGGTGAAATAGTCGACGCCCTGCTCGGCCTGCTCGATCAACGTGTCGCGATAGACCTCCCAGGTCAGATTCTCGGCGATACCGTCGACCTTCTCCAGCGCCTGGTAGAGCGGCACGGTGCCGATCGGCACCGGCGCGTTGCGGATGATCCACTCGCGGATGTCGTGGATGTTGCGCCCGGTCGACAAATCCATGACCGTATCGGCGCCCCAGCGGATCGACCAGACCATCTTTTCGACCTCTTCGGCCATCGAGGAGGTCACGGCCGAATTGCCGATATTGGCGTTGATCTTGACCAGGAAATTGCGCCCGATCGCCATCGGCTCGAGTTCGGGATGGTTGATGTTGGCGGGGATGATAGCCCGGCCTGACGCCACCTCATCGCGCACCCATTCGGGGGTGATGAAATCGGGGATCGTCGCGGAGAACGGATGGCCGTCCCGCTCCAGCTGGGCCTTGGCCTGCTTGCGGCCGAGATTCTCGCGGATCGCGACGAACTCCATTTCCGGGGTGACGATGCCGGCGCGGGCATAGGCGATCTGGGTAACGGCCTTGCCGCTCTTCGCCCGTAGCGGAGCGTGGCCAACGGGAAAGGTCGGAACGCGCTTGGCGTCGGAGGTAACGCCGTTGTCTTCCGGCCGGACCACCCTGCCGGCATAGTCCTCGACGTCTCCAGCCGCGAGCGTCCAATCGCGCCGCTTGCGTGGAAGGCCGGCGGCGATATCGGTCGTTGCCGTGTCGTCCGTATAGGGACCGGAGGAATCATAGACGGTGACCGGCGGCTCGCCGGCGGTCGGATGCACCGAAATTTCGCGCATCGGGACGCGGACTTCGGGGTGGAGTGTCCCGGCGCGCCAGATCTTGCGGGATGCCGGCAGCGGGCCGCTGGTCACGGTGGGGGTCAGGGCGTTCATAGGCTCTCCTGTTCGACGAGGAGATCCAGTTCCGCGGTTTGGGTAAGATTGGGCCGTTTCACACCGGGGGTTTCCCGATGCCTCTTCCCGATTGTCGTCGCCAGAGAACGCGCCGCGTAGGCGGCGGGTCGTCAAAGGGGAGAACGGATCGGGAAGCGGCTCACTCCATCCCTACGCCAGTGTCAACTGGATCAGGTTCGTAGGGTCGCCGCGCGCTTCTTGAGCCGTCGGCCTCTCAGTTCCTTGCCGGAACTCCCCTTGGACGAGCGAACGCTATCAATTCAGCGGCCAAAGTCAACGGCGATCTGCGCCGACCCGGAGACCGGACCGCCAAATGTCGTGAAAGCACCGCGGAAGCGCCTATTCCTTCACCGCGCCGGTCATCGACGAGACGTAATAGTCGACGAAGAAGGAGTAGAGGATGACGACGGGGAGCGAGCCGAGCAGAGCCCCGGCCATCAGCGCCCCCCATTCGTAGATGTCGCCGCGCACAAGCTCGGTCAGCACGCCGACCGGGATTGTCTTGTTCTCCGACGAGGAGATGAAGGTCAGCGCGTAGATGAACTCGTTCCAGGACAGCGTGAAGGCGAAGATGCCGGCGGAGATCAGGCCGGGCACGGCCAAAGGCAGCACCACCTTGGTCAGGATCTGCCAGCGTGTCGCGCCGTCGACCAGGGCGCTCTCCTCCAACTCGAAAGGAATCGTGCGGAAATAACCCATCAGCAGCCAGGTGCAGAACGGGATGAGGAAGGTCGGATAGGTCAGGATCAGCGCCAGCCGCGAGTCGAAGATGCCAACGTTGAAAACGATGAAGGCCAGCGGAATGAACAGGATCGACGGCGGCACCAGATAGGCCAGGAAGATCAACAGACCGGTCACCCGCGCGCCGGTAAAGCGCACCCGCTCGATCGCATAGGCGGCGAAGACGGAGGCCGCCAGCGCGATCGCCGTCGAGGCGACGGAGACCAGCATCGTGTTCCACAGCCAGCCCGGATAGGAGGTCTCGAAGAGCAGAAAGCGGATATGCTCGAGCGTCGGCTTGACCACCCAGAAGGGACTGTAGTCGGTGTAGTTGGTCAGCTGGTGGTTCGGCTTTACCGCCGTGATCGCCATCCAGTAGAACGGGAACAACAGCACGAAGACGAACACCGCCAGCGGCAGATAGACGACGAGGATACGGCGCGGCAGCGAGTTGAACTGCTGCATGCCTTCGGTATCGTCATGCACGGCGACGGTACGGCCGGGAAGCGTTTCTTGACTCAAAGCGTCATCTCCTCAATCGGCCGCGCCCTGCTGCCATTTGCGTCGCTGCAGCCCGAAGAACGAGAACAGGATCGCGGCGAGCAGGAAAGGAATCATGGCGACGGCGATCGCCGCGCCCTCACCGAGCTGGCCGCCGGGAATGGCCCGCTGGAACGAGAGCGTCGCCATCAGATGCGTCGCGTTGACCGGACCACCGCGCGTCAAGACGTAGATCAGCTGGAAGTCGGTGAAGGTGAACAGCACCGAGAAGGTCATCACCACGGCGATGATCGGCGTCAGCAGCGGCAGGGTGATCTTGGTGAAACGCTGCCACGGCGTCGCGCCGTCGAGCGCGGCGGCCTCGTTCAGCGATTGCGGGATGGTCTGCAGCCCGGCGAGCAACGAGATCGCCACGAACGGGATGCCGCGCCAGACATTGGCCGCGATGACCGAGGCGCGGGCCTTGTTCGGATCGCCGAGGAAGTTGATCGGCGTGTCGATCCAGCCCCACTGCATGAGCACCCAGGAAATGATCGAGAACTGTGAATCGTAGATCCACCAGAAGGCTAGCGCCGACAGGACTGTCGGCACCACCCAGGGTAGCAGGATGATCGCTCGGAAGAAGTTCTTGAACGGCAGGCGCTCGTTGAGGATCAGGGCCAGCCAAAGGCCGAGCACGAACTTCAGCACCGAGGCGACGAAGGTGTAGAGGACGGTGTTGTAGACCGACAGCCAGAACACCGGATCGTCGAACAGCCAGGCGTAGTTTTCCAGACCGACGAAGACGCCGGTGCGACCGATGGTCGTATCGGTAAAGCCCAGCCAGACGCCGAGCCCGAGCGGATAAGTGAGGAAGAACAGCAAGAAGATCGCCGCCGGCAGCATGAACAGCAGCCCGAGGCCGTTCCGGCTTTGCACGAACCGGCGCAGGATGGATGGCCGCTCTACCGCCTGGACGCTCGACATCGCTTGCTCGTTCCTCTTTTGCTACCCGGCCCATGGGGATCGGGTAAATCGCGCCACGTCGCCGCGGTCTTGATGGTCGAAAACGCCAAGGGGCGCCAGCGATCGCCGGCGCCCCTCGTTTGTTTAGCGGTAGTAGCGGGCGATACGCCGCTCGGCGTTGGCGATCGCCTCTTCGGCCGTCCGTTGACCGGTGACCGCCTCCGCAAACATGTCGACGACCACATAGTCGGCCATCACGCCGGCCGACGAGGGTCCGAGCGGCCCGGCAAAGCCGTTCGGGCGCAAGCTCGCCGACGCCTTGGAATAGGGCTCGTGGATCGGGTCCGAGGTCCAGATCGGATTGTCGGCGAACGCCTTCAACGGCTGGCAGCAATAGGCGCTGGCACCCTGAATCCAGGCATTCATCTGATCGGGCTGGTACATGAAGGCGATGTAGGCCTTGGCTGCCTCCGGATACTTGGTGTGCTTGAAGACGTTGATCGTCGAGGTCTGGTGCAGTTCCACCGACTTGCCGACCGGACCGATCGGCAGGTTGGTCGTGCGCATGTCCTCGGCGATCTCCGCCATCGCCGGGTCTTTCTTGGCAGCGTAATAGAGCGAGACGCCGTTTGCCGTCAGCGAGATCTGTCCGGCCAGGAAGGCGCGGTTGTTGTTGATGTCGAGCCAGCTCTCGGTGCCCGGGATGAAGGTCGCGTAGAGCGCCTTGGCGTATTCGATCGCGGCCTTGGTCTCGGGGCTGTCGATCGCCGGCTTGCCGCTCTCGTCGACGGTCATGCCGCCATGGCTCCACAACAGCCAGTGCGCGTAGTTGTTGCCGTCGCCGACGGCCTTGCCGTGCGGGAATCCGGCTGGCGTGCCCTTGGCCTGCATCGCTTTGCAAAGATCGAGGAAGCCGTCGGTATCGGCCGGGAACTCGTTGAACCCGGCGGCCTTCATGTGGCTGTCGCGATAGCAGATGGCATTGCCGATCGCGGTCAGCGGCACCGCGATGAACTTGTCGCCCTGCTTGGCGTAGCCTTCCAGACCCTCGTACCAGCCGCCGCTCTGCTCGCCGAGCGCGGTGGCGACGTCGGTAACGTCGACGAGCTTGTCGGGATACTGGAACGGGTCGTCGAACCAGCTCATCACCATGTCCGGTCCGGAGCCGACATTCGCGGCGACCGCTGCCTTGGGACGCACGTCTTCCCAGCTCTCCTGGTCGATCTGGACCTCGACGCCGGTCGCCTCGGTAAACGCCTTTGTGTTGGCGTTCCAGGCTTCTTCCTCACCGGACACGAACGGCACCCAGCGAAGCAGCCTGAGACTTGCGCCCTCTTCCGGCTTGAATTCCGGCATGGCCCCTTGCGCGAAGGCGCGGCCATTGCCGAGCATTCCGCCGAATGCCGCGCTCGCCGCGAGGCCCGCCGTACCCTGTAGAAGTGTTCTGCGATTGATCGTCATTGCTATCTCCTCCTCTTGAGCGGAAGCGCTCCCTGCAATCTCCGTCGGCGGCCTCCCGCTGCCGTGACGGTCTGTCTGAATTGGCCTCTCATTGTTGGCATCGACCGGCCGCTTAGACCAGCCGCGTGCCGACTGAGATCACTCCGAGACGCGCGCTCCGGACTTGGCGTCGAACAGATGCACCGCATTCGGGTCGATCGACACCCGCAGCTCGTCTCCCGGCCCTTCGGAAATGCGCTCACGGAAGACGCAGATTATCTCGGTCTGGCCAAGCTTTGCGATGACATGGGTCTCGGAGCCTGTCGGCTCGACCACCTCGACCTTGAGCGGCACGTCACCGCCAAGGCTCATCCCCTCCGGCCGCACGCCGTAGATCGTTTCGCGCCCGGGCTCGACCTTGCCCGGTCGCGCGATCGGCAGTCGGTAACCATCGCCCGTGACGAAGTGCGTCCGGTCGTCCGGATCGGCCGCGCCGGTCACCATGTTCATCGCCGGCGAGCCGATGAAACCAGCGACGAAAAGATTGTCGGGACGGTCGTAGAGCTCCAGCGGTGTGCCGACCTGCTCGACGATCCCGTCGTGCATGACGACGATCTTGTCGGCCATGGTCATCGCCTCGATCTGGTCGTGGGTGACGTAGACGGTGGTGGTCTTCAGGCGCTGGTGGAGATTCTTCATCTCGGAGCGCATCGAGACGCGCAGCTTGGCGTCGAGATTCGACAGCGGCTCGTCGAACAGGAACACCTGCGGCTCGCGCACGATCGCCCGCCCCATGGCGACGCGCTGGCGTTGGCCGCCGGAAAGCTGGCGCGGATAACGGTCGAGCAGGTGGGTCAGGCCGAGGATTTCGGCGGCGGGCTTGACCCGGGCTTCGATCTCGTTCTTCGAGGCACCCTTGAGCATCAGCGAAAACGCCATGTTCTCCGCCACGGAAATATGCGGGTAAAGCGCATAGTTCTGGAAGACCATGGCGATATCGCGGTCCTTCGGCGGCAAGGCATTGACCACCCGGTCGCCGATCATGATCTCACCGGAAGAGATGTGCTCCAGCCCCGCGAGCATGCGCAGCAGTGTCGACTTGCCGCAGCCCGACGGCCCCACCAGCACGACGAACTGCCCCTCTTCGATATCGATCGAGACGCCATGCAGCACTTCCACCGGACCGAACGCCTTGCGCACGTCCCGGAACGTCACCGATGCCATTCGCTTCCCCACAATGGATTCTTTTCGTTGCCGGCATACTGTCCGCTTCGGCCACACAACGCAATCGGGCCTGTCGTCTTTCGTATACCTTAATTGCAAAACGCTACGATCTACGGGCTTTTGCAAGCGATTTTTGTCGATCAGCGTCCGGTGATCGAAGAATCCACTGTCGACCCCGCCGGGGCATCCCGTCAATGGCGGATTCCCGTTTGCCGTGCGGGATCAGCCGGCCGTTGCCGGGCCAGAGCCTCGAACGGCGAGAAAACCAATGTCGTAGCTGTCATATTGCCGGATCGCCGGACTTTTCGCGAAGCCGGCCGGGCGCCAGACTCAGCGTTCGGCGAACTGGGCGGCGCCGAGATATTGGTCGATCAGCGCGATCACCTTGGCGTCGCGTTCCTTGCCTTTTTCGCCGCCCATCACGACGACGATGATCCGGCGTCCGCCCCGCTTGGCGGTCGCGACGAGGTGGAACCCTGCGTCGCGGATATAGCCGGTCTTCAGGCCGTCGACGCCCGGCACCTTGCCGAGAAGCTTGTTCGTCGCCTTGAAGCTCTTGCCGCCATATTCGAACTCGGTCACGCTGAACAGCGGAGCATACTGGGGAAAGCGCGACAGCAAGGCGCGGCCGAGCGTGGCCATGTCGCGCGCCGTGGAGATCTGGCGCGGATCGGGCAGGCCGGAGGCGTTGGCGAATTGCGTCCGGCTCATGCCGAGGGAGCGGGCCTTCGCCGTCATCGCCGCCGCGAAACCATCTTCCGAGCCGCCGAGGTTTTCAGCGATGACGGTCGCGACGTCGTTGGCCGACTTCACCGCGATCGCCTGGGCGGCGTCGCGGACGCGGATGGTCGATCCTGCTTTGAGGCCGATCTTGGCCGGCGGCTTCGACGCCGCGTTCTCGCTGACGATAAGCTCGCTATCGAGCGAGAGCCGACCCTCGCCGATCGTCTCGAACAGCAAATAGAGCGTCATCATCTTGGTCAGCGAGGCCGGATAGCGCAGGCCGTCGGCCGCATCGGCGTAGAGCGTGCGGCCGCTGGCGTAATCGAGGACCAGCGTGGACTGTCCGCGAATCTCCGCTTCGCCGGCGAGTGCACTGGCCGCGCGTTGCCCGCTCGTCGACATCAAGCCTGCGGTCGTCAGCTCCGTCGACTGGCAGGCAACGAGCGACAGCGCGAGGAGCGCGGCGATCGTCGCTTTGAAGGGCGCGACAAGGCCGGGCCGGGCGAAAAGGCGGAACGTCACAGGGGCGGGGCTCTCGATTGGGTTGCCGGGAGCTAGTTGGCCACGGCGCTGTCTGTCAAACTAACCCTGCGATCTTGAATCTTGTTTAACGACCAATGTGTTGCGGAGGGCACATCGGGGCGGAGCAGCCCCTGGAGCGGCCTTGGCAAATCGCCGCCCGTCGCGCCGGATCGACAGGGCCGGGCGAACCGGCCATTCTTGGTTGATAGAAAAGTCAGGACCGCCGATGACCGATGCCGATATTTCCGTCAGCCTCTATTGCGACATCGCCTGCCAGCTGGGCGAGGGTCCAACCTACGATCCGGCGACCGGCACGGCCTGGTGGTTCGATATCGAGGGTCGATCCCTGCTGGAAAAAGGCGGCGACGCGGCGGACGCGACCGCCCATCCCCTGCCTTTCATGGCGAGTGCCCTCGCCGTCATCGATACCGAGCGCCAGCTCATGGCGGCGGAGGACGGTCTCTATATTCGCGAGACGGCGACCGGGCGGCTGTCGTTGCATCGGCCGCTGGAGGCCGACAATGCGGCGACGCGCTCGAACGACGGCCGCGTCCATCCGTCCGGCGCGCTGTGGATCGGCACCATGGGCAAGGCGCACGAGAAGGGCGCCGGCGCGATCTACTGGTATCGCGGCGGCGAATTGCGGACGCTCTATTCCAACGTCACGATCCCGAATGCGATCTGCTTTTCGCCCGACGGTCGCCTCGCCTATTTCACCGACACCGCCATCAACCGTCTGATGCGCGTCGAGGTCGACCCCCAGACCGGTTTGCCCACCGCCGAGCCCACCCTGTTCTTCGACCAGCGCGGCGGCAAGGGCGGCCTCGACGGCGCGATCTGCGATGCCGACGGTGTGATCTGGAACGCGCGCTGGGGCAATGGAACGGTCGACGCCTATTCGCCAGACGGGACACGCCTCCGCACCATCGCAATCAACGCCCGGCAGGTCACCTGCCCCTGCTTCATCGGCCCGAAACTCGACCGGATGATCGTCACCTCGGCCTGGTCCGGCCTGTCGGAAAAGGCTCGGCTAAACGATCCTGATGCCGGCAAGACCTTCCTCATCGACCTTCCGGTGCGGGGCCGCCCCGAACCGAAAGTCCTGCTATGACGAAGCGATGGGTCGACGCTGCTCTTCGTTAGGGGAGAAGACCGACGTTTGATCGGGTAGGGTCGGAGGCCGCGCGTCGTCCTCGGCTGGCGGCTTTCCTCGCGCGCGGCGAAGCCGTAAGAGGACCTTGGCAATCGGTGCGGAGGCGCCTACGCGACGGTGTCTTAGCGCGCCCGCACAGAAAACAGGGAGGAAGCGGTGAACCAGCAGTTCAAGTTCGACAACGCGGCGAGCGGTTCGACCATCCAGATCGCCGGGAAGTGGGCCACTGCCGATTCCGGCGAGACCATCGATGTCATCGCCCCGTCGACCGGCGGAGTCGTGGCGACCATCGCCGCCGGCGGCGAAGCCGAGGTCGATCGCGCGGTCAAAGCAGCCCGCGAGGCTTTCGAGCGCGGCGCCTGGGGCCGGCTCTCGGCGGTCGAGCGCGGCCGGCTGCTGATGAAATTCTCCGAACTGATCGCCGCCAACGCCGAGGAACTGGCGCAGCTGGAGGCGCTAGACTGCGGCAAGCCGATGAAGCAGGCGCGGGCTGACATCACCGCCTGCGCCCGCTATTTCGAGTTCTACGCCGGCGCAGCCGACAAGGTGCATGGCGAAACGCTGCCATTCATGAACGGCTACACGGTCATGACCCTGCGCGAGGCCAAGGGTGTCACCGGCCATATCATCGCCTGGAACTATCCCGCGCAAATGTACGGCCGCACCCTCGGCGCCTCGCTGGCAATGGGCAACGCCACGGTCATCAAGCCGGCCGAGGAAGCCTGCCTGACGCCGATCCGCCTGACCCAGCTGGCGCTCGACGCCGGGCTGCCGGAGGGCGCGATCAACCTCGTCACCGGCTATGGTGAAAAAGCCGGCGCGGCGCTGTCGGCCCATCCCGGCATCGACTTCATGTCCTTCACCGGCTCGCCCCAGGTCGGCACGCTGATCCAGCAGGCCTGCGCCATCAACAATGTCGGCTGCACCATGGAGCTCGGTGGCAAGTCGCCGCAAATCCTCTTCGACGACGCCGATCTCGACAAGGCCTTGCCGTTCATCGCCGGCGCGATCGTCCAGAATGGCGGCCAGACCTGCTCGGCCGGCAGCCGCCTGCTCGTCCACAGACCGATCCTCGACAAGGTGCTCGAACGGGTGACGGCGAAATTCGAGAGCCTCGTCGCCGCGCCCCATGACGAGGACGCCGATCTCGGCGCCCTGGTCAGCGCCAGGCAGAAGGCGCGCGTCCAGTCCTTCCTCGATCACGCGGCGGAAACCGGCGTCAAGACGCTGGCGACCGGCCGGATCTCGCCCAACGCGCCGGCCGGCGGCTTCTACGTCGCACCGCGGGTTCTTGGCCTGGTTCCGCCCGAGCATCGCCTGGCCCGCGAGGAGGTGTTCGGCCCGGTGCTGGCCGTGACGACCTTCGAGGACGAGGCTGACGCTGTCCGCATCGCCAACGGCACCGACTATGGCCTCGTCGCCGGAATCTGGACGAAGGCCGGCGACCGACAGATGCGCATGGCCAAAAAGGTCCGCGCCGGTCAGGTCTACGTCAACGGCTATGGCGCCGGCGGCGGCATCGAGTTGCCTTTCGGCGGCGTCAAGAAGTCCGGCCACGGCCGCGAGAAGGGCTTCGAGGCCCTCTACGAGTTCTCGGAGCTGAAGACGGTCGTGTTCAATCATGGCGAATAGCGAATAGATAGACGATCGATCGGGAGGATCATTCATGCGTCTGGCCAACAAGCGCGCCCTCGTCACGGGCGGCGGCTCCGGTTTCGGCGAAGGCATCGCCAGGGCCTTCGCCAAGGAGGGCGCGGAAGTCGCCGTGCTCGACATCAACGAGGCAGGCGCCAGGCGCGTGGCCAGCGAACTCGGCGAGGGGCATGTCGCGATTGCCTGCGACCTCACCGACGGCAAGGCTGTCGAGGCTGCCTGGAAATCGGCGAGCGACGCGCTGGGCGGTATCGACATCGTCGTGAACAATGCCGGCTGGACGCACCGCAACAAGCCGATCCTCGAGGTCACCGAGGAGGAGTTCGACAAGGTCTATGCGGTCAATGTGAAGGCGATCTTCCACATGACCCGGGTTTGCATTCCCACCATGCGCGACGCGGGCGGCGGCGTCATCGTCAATATCGGCTCGACCGCCGGCTTGCGTCCGCGTCCGGGCCTGACCTGGTACAACTCGTCCAAGGGCGCGGTGAACACGCTGACCAAGTCCCTCGCCGTCGAGCTGGCGCCGATGAAGATCCGGGTCTGCGGCATCGCCCCGGTGATCGGCGAAACGGGTCTCCTGTCGGAGTTCATGGGCGTTCCGGACACGCCGGAGAACCGGGCGAAATTCATCGCCACGATCCCGCTCGGGCGGATGAGCCGGCCCGAGGACATCGCCAATGCCACCGTCTTCCTTTCCTCCGACGAAGCCGCGATGATCACCGGCGCCGTCCTCGAGGTCGATGGCGGCCGCTGCATCTGAGGAATTGCGATGAAGCTTCTGAAGAACCCCACCTCGCCCTTTGCCCGCATCGCCCATGCGGCGCTGATCGAGGCGGGAATCGAGGAGCTCGAAATCCAGGCCGTCGATCCATGGGCCGACGAGGCGGAGCTCCTTTCAGCCAACAGCGCCGGGCGCGTGCCCTGCCTCGTTCTCGACGACGGCACCGCGATCACGGAGTGCCTGCTCATCGCGGCTTTTGCCGAGCGGCAGGGCAAGGGCGCCGGTATCCTGGCGACCAGCGATCCGAAGAGCCTGGCGGTCGCCGGCATCGGTATCGGGGTCTGCGACGCCGCCGTTCAGATTCTGATTGGGCGCCGCATCGTTTCCGGCGATTTCGCCGACCGCACCTTCGACGCCAATCCGATCGCCGCCAGGCGCAGGCGGTCCGTCGCCGACGGTCTGACGCGCCTCGATGCGATGGTCGCCGACGCACCGGCCGAGCGGCTGGACATCGGCACGCTCGCCGCCGTGACCGCGCTGGACTATATCGAGCTGCGCTTTCCCGGCGCCGAGTGGATTCCGGCGACGCCGCGATTGTCCGCGCTGCGCGAGCAACCCGCTGATCGGCCGGCGCTGGCCGCGACCCGGCCACCGCTTTAAGGAGCATTGCCATGCAGGACTCGATCGTCATTCTCGGCGGCGCCCGCACGCCGCTCGGGGGGTTCCAGGGTGAGTTGGCCGATCTCGCGGCGACCGAACTCGGCGCCAGGGCGATCGCCGCCGCGATCGAGCGCAGCGGCGCGGCGGTGGACGATGTTGCCGAGGTGACGATGGGTTGCGTGCTGCCGGCCGGGCTCGGTCAGGCGCCGGCGCGTCAGGCGTCGATCGGCGGCGGCCTGCCGAAGTCCGTCCCCTGCGCCACCGTCAATAAGATGTGCGGGTCCGGCATGATGGCGGTGATGATGGCCCATGACAGCCTGCACGCGCGGCCAGAGGGCCTGCGCGTCGCCGGCGGCATGGAGTCGATGTCGAATGCGCCGTATCTGCTGCCCAAGGCCCGCGCCGGCCTGCGGCTCGGCCACGGCCAGGTGATCGACCACATGTTCCTCGACGGCCTGGAGGACGCCTACGAAAAGGGCCGGCTGATGGGCACCTTCGCCGAGGACGCGGCCGAAGCCTACCAGTTTACCCGCAAGGAACAGGATGACTACGCCGTCGCCTCGTTGACCCGCGCGCTCGGCGCCCAGAAGGGCGACGCGCTCGCCGCCGAGATCGTCCCGGTCGACGTAGCCACCCGCAAGGGGACCGTGACCGTCACCCGGGACGAACAGCCGGGTAAGGCCGACGCCGCCAAGATCCCGACTTTGAAGCCGGCGTTCCGTCCCGGCGGCACGGTCACCGCCGCCAATTCCTCGTCGATCTCCGACGGCGCCGCGGCCCTCGTGCTCGGCCGCGAACGCTTTGCCGAAAAGCGCGGTCTGACGCCGGTCGCGCGGATCGTCGCGACCAGCCAGTTCGCAGGAGAGCCGGCAAAATTCACCTCGGCGCCCGTCGAGGCCATCCGCCGCGTGCTCGGCACCGCCGAGTGGCAACTCTCCGATGTCGATCTCTTCGAGGTCAACGAAGCCTTCGCCGTCGTGCCGATGATCGCTATGCGCGAACTCGGGATTCCGCTCGACATCATGAACGTCCATGGCGGCGCCTGCGCCCTCGGCCACCCGATCGGCGCGTCCGGCGCCCGCATCATCGTCACGCTCCTCGCCGCCCTTCACGAACGGGGACAGCGGCGCGGCATCGCCGCAATCTGCATCGGCGGTGGCGAGGCGACGGCTGTCGCGGTCGAAATGCTGCATTAAGTCGAGACGACCTGCGCCGGCAACCCGAACCACCCCGATTTACACCTGAAGCAAAGAGGCCCCATGTCATCCAACAGTCTGAAGATCGCCGTCATCGCCGGTGACGGCATCGGCAAGGAAACCATCCCCGAGGGCCTTCGCGTGCTGGAGGCGGCGGCGTCGAAATTCGACCTCGACCTGAAGTTCGACACCTTCGACTTCGCCTCCTGCGACTACTACGCCAAGCACGGCGAGATGATGCCTGAGGATTGGAAGGCGCAGATCGGCGGACACGACGCGATCTTCTTCGGCGCTGTCGGCTGGCCGGACACGGTGCCCGATCACGTCTCGCTCTGGGGCTCGCTCATCAAGTTCCGCCGCGAGTTCGATCAGTATGTGAATCTTCGTCCGGTCAAGCTGATGCCCGGCGTCAAGAGCCCGCTCGCCGGCCGCGAGCCGGGCGACATCGACTTTTTCGTCGTGCGCGAGAACACCGAGGGCGAATATTCCTCGGTCGGCGGCCGCATGTTCGAGGGCACCGACCGCGAATTCGTCGTCCAGGAGACGGTGATGAGCCGCGTCGGCGTCGACCGCATCCTGAAATACGCCTTCGAGCTCGCCCAGCGCCGCGACAAGAAGCACCTGACCTCGGCGACCAAATCGAACGGCATCTCGATCACCATGCCCTATTGGGACGAACGGGTGGAGGAAATGGCGAAATCCTATCCGGATATTCGCTGGGACAAGTACCACATCGACATTTTGACCGCGCATTTCGTGCTCAATCCGGACCGGTTCGACGTCGTCGTCGCCTCCAATCTGTTCGGCGACATCTTGTCCGATCTCGGGCCAGCCTGCACCGGCACGATCGGCATCGCGCCGTCGGGCAACATCAATCCGGAGCGGAATTTCCCCTCGCTGTTCGAGCCGGTACATGGCTCGGCACCCGACATTTTCGGCAAGGGCATCGCCAACCCGGTCGGCCAGATCTGGGCCGGGGCGATGATGCTCGACCATCTCGGCCACGCCAAAGCCGCCGCGGCGATCGTCGGCGCCATCGAGACGGTGCTGGCGGAGGAAAAGCTGCGGACCGGCGACCTCGGTGGCCCGCTCGGCACCGAAGACTGCGGCAAGGCGATCGCCGACGCGCTGGGCTGACCCGCGCGAGCCTTACGAGAAACGGCCGGCCTCGTCACGAGGCCGGCCGTTGTTTTCAGCGGGACGCCTGTGCCCCCGCTAAGGTGCGATTTCGTTAGCGCCGGTCGGGACGACGGTCGTCGCCACCGTCGCGACCGTGGAATCCGCCGTCGGAATCACCGCCACGCCGGTGATGACCGCCCGTATCACCGCGCCCGCCGTCGCCGCGGCCGCCGCCATGGCCGCGCATCTGCATGCCGCGTTTGCCATGGGCGTCGCGCATCATCGAGCGAACGATGCTCTGCACACCGGTGATCTGCTCGGGCGTCAGCACAGCCTCGACCTCGGCCAGCGCGCTCTTCAGCGCTTCGGCCTTGCCGGCCTGGGCAATCGCCCGGTCCGCCATGCGGTCGAGCATCCGGAAGCCGCGAAACTGCGAGCTGGCCTGGCCCGCATTGCTGGCACTGTCGTCGCTATCGTCCTGCATCGCCTCGTCCGAGGCTGCGGCGGTATCGGTCTCGTTGCCCGAATCCGTCGACTCGCCCGCCATAGCGGTGTCGTCATCGGACGTGTCGGCGCCGGCATTCGGCATCATCATGCCGCGTCCCTGCCCCATGCCCATGCCCATGCGCGGCGGCTGCGAGGCGTCGGCAAAGGCGACCACGGCGGCGGTGAACTTGCGCCATGCCTCCATCTGGTCCGGCCGAACGCCGATACCGGTCTCGATCGTCGACAGCGCGTCGGCGACGTGCGCCGGCGTGAACATGCGCGCCATCATGCCGACGTGACGTCCGCCGCCACCCATGCGGCCCATCCCGCCCATGCCACGCATACCGCCGTGGCCTTTGAATTCCTTGCCGCCGCGCTCTCCGCGCTGCCCGGACATGCCTTTGCCGTCGCCGCGTCGCATCATTGAACCGTCGCGAGAGTCCGAAGCGGTCGCGGCGGAAGGCTGCATGGGGGACGTGGTCTGCTGGGCGAAGGCGGTGCCGGCAGCGGTGCTGGCCATGAGCGCCGCGGCGGCGATGGCGACGAACCTTTTGGGACGAGCCGTGTTGCGATTGTAAATCTGGGTCATGTCGATGTCCTCTGGTTGGATGACGTCTGGACCCTCAACCTAGGTGCCACTTGTTGCGGTGATGCGGCGGAATGTTACGAAACATGGCCCGGACACGGAGAGTTGTTACGAAACGTGTCACAGGGTCCAAGGGCAACGTCCCGTTACAAAATTCGCCTCGCGCGCCGGGCCGGGAGCAGACAGACAATAGGGTGCGCAGAAGGACGAACGCCGCATGAGCCTGCCCCACATTCTCGTCGTCGACGACGACCCCGAAATCCTGCGCCTGCTCGGAAAATATCTCGAGAGCCAGGGGTTTCGTTGCTCGCTGGCCGCCAGCCGGCGCGCCTGCGAACAGAAGGTGGCCGATTCGCGCATCGACCTCGTCGTGCTCGACGTCATGCTGCCGGACGGCTCCGGCCTCGACATCTGCCGCGACCTGAAGGAGCGCCGGCCGGACATCGCGATCATCCTCTTGACCGCCCTGAAGGAAGATGTCGACAGGATCATCGGCCTGGAACTGGGCGCCGACGATTATCTCGGCAAACCGTTCAATCCGCGCGAACTCGCCGCCCGCATCCGGGCGGTGCTCAGGCGCGGTGGGGAGAATCCACCGGAGCCTCCGTCGGGGCATGCCCTTTATGCGTTCGAGGGCTTTACCGTCGATCCGGAGCGCCGGCACGTCGGCGCGCCCGACGGTGAGGAGATCGAACTGACCGGCGCTGAGTTCGACCTCCTGATGATCTTCCTCGAACGGCCCGGCCGGGTCCTGTCCCGCGACATATTGATGGACCTGCTGCACGGCCGCTCCGCCGATCCGTTCGACCGCTCCGTCGATGTGACGATGAGCCGGTTACGGCGCAAGTTCAACGACAACGGCGTCTTCCGGCTGTTCAAGACCGTGCGCAATGGCGGCTATCAATTTGCGGCGCGGGTCGAACGGCACGCGGGCGACGCGTCATGAGATCGCTGCGCTCGCGGCTGGCCCTGCTTCTTGTCCTCGCCATCGTCGGCGTCGTCGTCATCGCGGCATTGGTCTCGGTGCAGGTGCTCGAACGGCCCGACCGCGAGAGTTTCCGCGCGGCTTTCGCCAACGAGGTTCGCATCGTCGCCACGGTTCTCGCGGCCGATCCGGGCGCCGCCGACCGCCTCGGCATCGTCGTCGGCGACGAACCGGTTCCCGGCAACGGCGTGATGGTGCACGAAGCGCGCGGCATTGCCGAAAGCTTGGCCGGCGAGGGCCTCGCCATACCGGTTCGCATGGTCGGCGACATGCGAACGCATACGCCGCAACTCGTCTTCGAGTTCGCGCCGGGACGCTGGGCCTATCTGCCCCATCCCGGCATGCGAACCCGCAATTGGCCTGCTTTCGTGTCCTACATGGCGTTGGTCATCCTTGGCGCGGCGGCGGTTTCGCTGTTTGCCGCGACCAAGATGACACGCCCGCTTCGCATCCTCGATCAGGCGGTTTCGACGATCGGCCCGGACGGCCTTCCCGCCCATGTCCCGGAAGACGGTCCGGCCGAGGTCCGCGCCACCGCCGCGGCGCTCAACCGGCTGACCAGCCGCGTGCGGGAGGCGATCGAAAGCCGCATGCGCCTCGTGGCCGCCGCCGGCCACGATCTCAGGACCCCGATGACGCGCATGCGCCTGCGCGCCGAGTTCCTGCCCGACGAGGATCGTGAGGTCTGGCTGAAGGATCTGGCCGAACTCGACCGCATCGCCGACAGCGCCATCCGCCTGGTGCGCGAA
The DNA here is from genome assembly GCA_011050685.1 of Aurantimonas coralicida. Lineage (GTDB taxonomy): Bacteria > Pseudomonadota > Alphaproteobacteria > Rhizobiales > Rhizobiaceae > Aurantimonas > Aurantimonas coralicida_A. The sequence goes on along the minus strand of DRFF01000001.1, from coordinate 28,760 downwards.
GAGGTCGACACCACGCCCGACGGGCCGGTTCGGCTCGATCGCTTGCTGAATGAAATCACGGCGGAACTGCGCGAGATCGGCCGTCCGGTGAAGGAGATGCCGGCTGGCGCACCGCCCCTTGTCGTGGTCGCCCGGCCGCTCGCGCTGAAACGAGCGCTGCGCAACCTCGTCGACAATGCCGCCATCCACGGCGAGGGCGCGCGGGTCGCGCTGCATCGCAAGGGGAGCGAGGCGGTGATCAGCATCACCGACGACGGACCCGGCATACCGGACGAGATGATCGACCGCGCCTTCGAGCCGTTCTTCCGGGTCGATCCCGGTCGACGCAAGTTCAAGCCGGGGGCTGGGCTCGGCATGGCCATCGCCAAGGAGATCGTCGAGCAGGCCGGCGGTTCGATCGGAGTCGCCAACCGCGAGACCGGCGGTCTCGAACAGACCGTCCGTTTGCCGTTGGCTCCGTTACAAATGACATAGTTTGAAACTGGATCGCGAGACTTATGGCGTGGTTACTCCTGCGACGAAAGCAAAGGAGAATCGTCATGATGAAATCGCTCGCAATCGCTCTCGGCCTCGCCGTCGCGGTCCCGGCCACGACGACCGTGCCGGCCTTCGCGCACGACGCCAAAACGACCTACAGAGCAGCCGCGCCGAGCAGGACCCTGCGCCGGGCCAGCAAGGATACTCGCCATGCCGCGGACTGGCGTCGACGCGGCGCCCATTTGCCGGCCACCGCAAGGGGGCCGGTTGTTTCCAACTGGCAACGTCACGGACTGCGTCGTCCGCCCTCGGGCCACCGCTGGGTCAAGGTCGACAACGACTACATACTTTTTGCGACCGCCACCGGCATTATCGCCAGCATCGTCGCGGCAAGCAGATAGCCCGCTTTTAACCCGGCGTGTCTCTTCAAAGCTTTCGGTCGGCCACCATCGTGGCCGACCGTGCCCCTAATCTGTCGTTTCCCGCTCGAAGCGCCGTTCGAGTTCGGAATCGAGTGGCCGTGGCGACAGGTCGACCCCATTCGCGAGCCGGTCGGCGATCCCGGTGAGGGCCGTCACCCGAGCGTATTTCTTGTGGTTGGCGGAAATGACCTGCCATGGCGCCGCCGTAGTGTCAGTGCGCTCCAGCATGTCATTGACGGCCTCTTCGTACTGATCCCATTTGTCGCGGTTACGAAAATCCTCGAAAGACAGCTTCCAGCGCTTCAACGGATCGCGCAGCCGCTTTTCGAACCGCTCGAGCTGCTCGTCCCTGTCGATATAGAGGAACACCTTGGCGATCCTGGTTCCGGCATCGGTCAGCATCGCCTCGAACTGGTTGATCTCCTCATAGGCACGGCGCCATTCGGCCTCCTCGGCAAATCCCTCGACACGTTCGACCAGTACCCGCCCGTACCAGGAGCGGTCGAAGACCGCGATCTCGCCCTTTGCCGGCAGCCGCTCCCAGAACCGCGCCAGATAGTGCCGGGCCAGCTCCTCGGCGGACGGAGCGCCGATCGGCCAGACCCGGAAGCCGCGCGGGTCCATCACGCTGGCCATCCGCCGGATTGCGCCGCCCTTACCCGCCGCGTCCCAGCCCTCGAAGACAATCACGGCCTCGTCCTTCGTATGCAGATAGGCCTGCTGGATCTGGCGGAAGCGAGTCTGCACCGCTTCCAGCCGCGGCTCGTACTCATCCTTCGGGATTTTCGCGTCCATATCGAGGTCGGCGAGGCGTTTGACGCCGGATTTGCGATCGCCCATGGCGGCCTCCTCTTTTCATGTCGCTCAGCACATAGGGCGGCGCGGCAACATCGCGACAATGACGTTTCGAAGCAGGGATTCATGCTTTAAAGAACCCTTGGCGGCGCGAACGGCTCGTCGACGGAACCGGTTCTCGCCATGCACCCGACCAATCGACTTCTTCTCGGCGGTTTCCTGACACTGGCGATCGTCATGGGCGTCGGCCGGTTCTACTACACGCCGCTGCTGCCGCTCATGCAGCGCGACTACGGCTTCGGCGTCGACGTGGCGGGCCTCATCGCGGCGGCCAACTTCGCCGGCTACCTGGCCGGCTCGATTCTCGCCAGTTTCGTCCCGCGCGGCCCGCCGCGTCTCGCCGCCTTCCGCATCGGCGTCGTCGCCAGCGTTCTGACCACGCTCGCCATGGGGCTCAGCGACCAGCTCGGCGTCTGGCTTGCGCTGCGCACCATTTCCGGGCTCGCCAGCGCCTTTGCGATGATCTCGGCCGCCGGCATGGTCGCCGAGTCGCTGGCGCGCGTCGGCTCGGAGGCACGGCTCGGCTGGGTCTTCGGCGGCGTCGGAATCGGAATCGCCGCCTCGGGCCTGCTCGTGCTTTTTGCGGCGCCAGTGCTCGATTCGGCCGGCCTGTGGATCGCCGGGGGTTTGCTAGCGGCGCTGTTCGCGCCGATCGTCTTCATCGAGGTTCGCGATCGCACGCTGCCGGCGCGGACGGACACGCCGGACCCCAGACGCCGCGTGCCCCGACCACTTCCGTTCTGGCCGCTACTGATCAATTACAGTTGCGAGGGGCTGGGCTATTCGGTCTTCGCCACCTTCATCGTGGCGATCGTCAAATCCCGGCCCGGACTGGAAGCGATGGGCGACTGGGTCTGGATCATCGTTGGCCTCGCCGGCCTGCCAAGCTGCCTGATCTGGTCGCGGATCGCCGAGCGGATCGGCTTTTCCGCCGCCCTCGCCGCCGCCTACGCTGCCCAGATCGTCGGCGTCCTCCTGCCGGCGGTCAGCGGCTCAGGCATCGCGGCGCTGGTCGCCGCCGTCCTGTTCGGCGGCACCTTCATGGCGATCACCGTCTTGACCATGCCGCTCGGGCGGCACGGTCTCGGCGGACGGGGCTTTGCCATCCTCACCGCCGGTTTCGGCCTCGGCCAGATGCTGGGGCCGCTCGCCGCCGGATTCCTCGTCGCCGGCGAGGCGGACTACAACACCGCGCTGATTGGCTCGGCGGCGGTGCTCGCCCTCGGCCTATCGGCACTTTTGGTCGCGATCCGGCTGCGACCGGAAACACCGGCCGCCGCCTAGACGCGGTCCACCGATTACTCGGTGCCGGCAACCTCCTTGGCGATCTCGTCGAGGACGGCATTGATCTCGCCGAGCGCGGCTTTGGATTCCTCCGAGCCACTCTCGTCGAGGCGGCGGAAACCGACCGTCACGGTGCCGGTCGCGTCTGCGCTTTCATAGACGAACAAACCATATGGGCAGAACGAAAGGTTCATGACGTCCGCTTCCATCGCCTTGCGCGACAGAACGGCGGAGCAGAACTGCATGATGTTGGCGCGACCGTCCTGGAAGATGGTCTTCTCAGCTCCGACGTCGGCGCCGGTGCGGGCCAGCATATCGCCGACGAACGCCTCGTAGTCGATGACATAGCCGCGGTTGACGATCGCGTCCGACAAGTCCTGACGGACCTCGTCGAACGGCGCAGTGGTCTCGTAGGAGGTAACAGTCTCGGCCGCGGTGGCTGGCATGGCGGCGAAACCGGCGAACAGAAGCGCGATTGCGCCTCCCTTGATGGCAGTCCGTTTCATAGCAACTCTCCTTTGGTTGAGATCTTGGGTTTTCAGGGCAGCGCCGCGATGTGCTCCGCAACGAGGTCGGCGGCGTCCTCGGCGAAGAAGTCGAGGAACAGATGATCGGCCCCTTCGACAGTCTCCAGGCGAATCTTCGCGCCATCGACGATGGGCGCCAGCCGCTCCGGCAGATCGGTCACCACCTCGTCTTCGCTGGCGGAGATCACCAGAACCGGCATTGAAACGCCCTGCGTCAGCAGCGTCGGCGTATCGCGTTCTGGATTCTCGGCATGGTATGACAACATCGATTGCGCCGTCGCCTTCGTCTCAGAACAATAGACCAGGCCGGGAACCTCGAGCATCTCGTCGGGCTTTGCGGCGGTCGCCTCGGCAAGCACGTCCGCAAGCTTCGCACCGAAGCGCTGCTCGTAACGCGCGGCCGCAGTGCCCTCATCCTCGGTCATCGGAGCAAGGAGCACGGCGGCGGGAATATCGGCACGTTCGCCCGCGCGAGCGAGCCACAAGGCGACCTGCGCGCCGCCTCGACTGTGGCCGAGTGGAACGATCCCCTGGTATCCCTCGGTTCCGAGCCAGTCGACCCATGCGCTGATTTCCGCCACCGCGTCCTCGTGCCGGTGGGTCGAGGGCTGATTGCAGTCCCACATACCTTCCCGCCGATTCTGTCCGAGCGACAGGGTGACGGCGAGCGAGGCGACCTCGCGTTCGGCCAGCGCGCTCTGCAGCGCCTCGATCAGCTCGACGTTCTTGTGCGCGAAGGTGCCGTGGACGAGAAGCACGACCGGTTGGCTCATATCGATATTATCGGGGCGCACCAGGTCGCCGGTCAGCGTCAGATCATTGAGGGGGAGTTCGACAGTCTCGGTCTCCGCGGCGCTCGCGGGCGATACGCCGAGAGCCACCACGGCAAATCCAGCAGCCGCGAGACACGATACGAAGAGTCGGACGGGCGCGCCGCCTGTCCAGCCATGCGCGAACGCGGCGGCCCCACGCCAAATCTCGGTGACGACAGATAATAGACTATCTGCCCTAACGGCACCTATCGCTTTCTTCATGACATCTCCCCGTCGCGCCATCGTGAACCCGACATATTCGCATTTATGAATATCACCGTAGACATCAAGGATCGCTTCGGCAACACTGCCGCCGCAAACGGTGCGCGGATTTGAGAGCCGTGTTCCATCGAATCGCAACGGGAGAAGTATCAATGAAAATTGCAATGACGCGTTTCGCGGCCCTCGCCGCGCTGGCCTTCATGCTCGCGGCGCCGTTTGGGGGCGGCGTGACGGGGGCTCAGGCGGCGGAACCGCACAAGGTCGCGATCCATGTCGACGAGAACGATCCCCAGCGCATGAACATGGCGCTGAATAACGTCCAGAACATCAAGGCCTATTACGACGAGAAGGGCGAGGACGTGACCATCGAGGTGGTTACCTATGGTCCCGGATTGAACATGCTGCGCTCCGACACATCCCCCGTCGCCAATCGGATCAAGATGATGTCGATGGAAATCGCCAATCTGTCCTTCGCCGCCTGCGGCAACACGCGGGCCGGAATGGCCAAGAAGGAAGGCAAGGAGATTCCCTTGCTCGACGAGGCCACCGAGGTTCCCTCGGGCGTCGTTCGCCTCATGGAACTCCAGGAAGACGACTATTCCTACATCCGTCCATAGGACGTTCCAACGTCGGCGGATGGCCTGTAAGCCTCCGCCGACACCGTTCTGTTTCAAGAAGCCTCAGCGTTCCTCGCTGTTCTCAAGCGCACCGAGGAAGGCGTCGCACCAATGCGACGAGGTTCCGGCGAAGACCGCCTCGCGCATCGCCCTCCAGCGGCGATCGCGTTCGTCGAACGGCATCGTCAGGGCTTGCTGCAAGGCCCGCGCGACATCGTCGGTCGAATAGGGATTGACGATCAGCGCATCGGGCAGTTCGGCCCGCGCGCCGGCAAAGCGCGAGAGCACCAGCACGCCGGGATCGTCCGGGTCCTGCGCGGCGACGAATTCCTTGGCAACGAGGTTCATGCCGTCGCGCAAGGGCGTGACCAGGCAGACGCGAGCGGCGCGATAGATGCCGGCCAGCGCCCGCCGGTTAAAGCCACGGGTCATGATCTGGATCGGCGTCCAGTCGAGCGTGGCGAAACGGCCGTTGATATGGCCGGCAAGTTCTTCGAGCTCACTGCGCAGTTCGACATAGGCGTCGAGTTCCGAACGGGACAGCGGCGCCACTTGCAGGAACTGCACCTTGCCGCGATTCTCCGGGTAGTCCTCCAGCAACCGCTCGAAGCCGCGAAAGCGCTCGACCAGCCCCTTGGAATAGTCCATCCGGTCGACGCCGACGATCTGCAACCGATCGCCGACCATCTCGCGCACCATCTCTTCATGCTCGCTGGCCTCCGGCGAGACGGCGAAGCGCTCGAAGCCCGGCGCGTCGATGCCGATTGGAAAGGTATCCGCCCTCACCACGCGCTCGCCGACCTTGATCCTGTGCCCCTCCAGCTTTTCACCGCCCAGTTCGCGCACGCAGAAAGCGAGGAAGTTGCGCCGATCGGTGTCGGTCTGGAAGCCGACCACGTCATAGGCGAGCATGGCGCGGACGAGATCGTGGCTGGCCGGCAGCGCCGTGAAGATTTCCGGCGGGCAGAACGGAATGTGCAGGAAGAAGCCGATCTTGCCCTTAAACCCGCATTGGCGCAGTTCCGAGCCAAGAAAGAAGAAATGATAATCGTGGACCCAGACGAGATCGTCATCGGTCACGAGCGGCGCCAGCCGTGCCGCGAAGCGCTGGTTCACCGAGCGATAGGCGCGTTCGGACTGGCGGTCGAAATGTGCAAGATCCAGGCGATAGTGCAAGAGCGGCCACAAGGACCGGTTGGCGTAGCCGTAATAAAAGCCTTCGAGTTCCTCCTCGGTCATGTCGATGGTCGTCATCGACACGTCACCCTGAACTTGGATCTGCGCGTCCTTGAAGGTGCCCTCGTCCGAGGTTTCGCCGCTCCAGCCGAACCACAGCCCGCCGCGCCGCCTCAACGCGTCGGACAGGCCGACGGCGAGCCCCCCGGCCTTGCCCTCGTCATTCAATGGTCCGACGCGGTTCGAAACCGCAACCAGTCGCCGCTGCCCCTCAGCCATCGTCTCCCTTCCCCTGTCCAGGCCGGCGTTGCACCGACGTCTCTTCGTTTGCGATCCTGCTGCCGGTCCAGACCGGCGGTCAGGCAGACGCCGCCAGCCAGCGATGAACGGCCGCGACATCGGCCAGCCGGAATTCCGCGACGCTATGCTTGTCGCCGACCTTGATCGAGACGCCGCCCGCATCGCGCACATGTTCGAGCGCGAATTCGTCAGTGGTGTCATCCCCGACATAGACGGGAATACGCCCCGCGAACGGCGGGTCCTTCATCATCGCGGCGAGCGCCTTGCCCTTGTCCATGCCGGCCGGATGCACCTCGACGATGTTGTCGCCATTCATGACGGCAAGGTCATGACGGCCCGTCGTTGCCTCTGCCATCGCGCGCTCGGCAACGTCCTTCAGATCCGGCGCCGTGCGATAATGCAGGACCAGCGCGGTGCCCTTGTCTTCCAGCTTCAACCGGGGATTGTCCCGCAGCGGCTGTTCGAGCCTCTTGCGCACATCGTCGAGGGTTTCTGGCCCCGCCAAACGTTCGACCTCGTCGTCGGGGCGCACGCGCCGTTCCAGACCGTGGACGCCGGCGGCCGCAAAGCGCATCGGCGCCAGAAACCTGTCGAGATCGGCGATCCGGCGACCGCTGACGACGGCAAGCGCTCCGGCGAGTTCGCCCTGCAGCACTTCCAACCGGTCAAGCCCCGCCGGTTCGATCGCGACCGCCTGCGGATCATCGACCAATTCGACGAGGGTCCCGTCGAAATCGAGGAAAACGGCGTGGCGGTGCGGATCGATCGGAGGAGGCAATTGCATGACACCTTGTTACATAGAGCCACCCAATGTCGAAGCCAAACATTCCCTCAACGGCAATCTCCAGCACCACGCACCGGAAGCAGTTGGAGGAGCGTCGCCACATCGCTGATCCCGTTGACCGCAAGGCCCTGAATGCGCTGGAACGCTTGCAGCGCAGTCTCGGTGGCGGGACCGAAGATGCCGTCGACGGCCAGTCGCTGGCCATGCTCCACGAGCGCCGCCTGCAACCGCCGCACGGCCTCACCGCGCGCGCCACGGCGCAGTTCGCTCGGCGTATCGGATGATGCGGAGAGCAGCCGTTGCGCCTCCAGCCACGCCGCCCCGATCTTCTCGTCATAGCGGTTGCGGCGGTAGCCGGGGCCGTTGTAGCGGCGCGCGAAACCGGCGGTATCGCCACCGGCAAGCCGCCGCGCGAGCCCACCGAGCTTCAGGAACCGCGTCGCGATCTCGAACTGGCCGTCGATCGACGCGCGGGCCATGTCCGCGAGAGCCTCCGCGCTCCGGTAGCCGAGCCGCTTCCAATGGGCGCCCATCACCTGACACAATCCCCAGGAAACGGACTGGGCCGCGGCCGCCGCGTCGATCGCCACCGCCTTGTCGAACAGCCGCCAGCGCGCCGCCTGCGAGGCCGGATTGCGGATTCGGCCGGCGCGGGGATCAGCGAGGCCTGCGGCGCGCGCCCGCTGTCGGTCCGCCGGGGCGAGCAGGCGGTCGAAATAATGGCCTTCGAAGCGGATCAGTGGTTCGCGCCGCTCGCCCACCCGCGCAAAGGCGACGGCGCGGGTTTCGACCAGGGCGACGGCGATCAGCACCGTCGCCTCGACGCCGGTCTCAGCTCCGACGCGGCGCGCAGCCGCCAACACGTCTCCATTCACCGCCATCGTCCGCTCCCGCGCTCGCTTCGACAGGATCAGTGTCGCAGCAGTGCGGAGGACGGGGAGAAAATTCCGGCGGCGTCAGTCGAGCCGGCGGCCACTTTCGCTGTCAAAGCGGTGCAGAGCATCGAGCGGCGCGGCCGCGCGAACCTTTGTTCCCGGCTCCAGATGCGAGTAGCCCGGCACGCGCACGGCGATCTCCGAACCCTTGTCGGGCAGCGCGCCATAGACGTAGCTCTCGGCGCCGACAACCTCGACGCCGGTGACGGTCAAATCGGCGAGCAATTCGCCCGGCGCGGCCTGGGTCTCCTCGACGAGGCGCATATGTTCCGGGCGGATGCCGAGCGTCTGGCCGACGGACGGAGCAACCGCCAGGCCGTCGAGGCCGGTGAGCCCGGCAATGCTGCCGCCGGCGGCCCCGACCGGGATCAGATTCATCGCTGGCGAACCGATGAAGGTGGCGACGAAGAGCGTCGCCGGCCGCTCATAGACGTCCATCGGCGTGCCCGCCTGCTCGATCCGCCCGCCATTGAGGACGACCAGCCGGTCGGCCAGCGTCATCGCCTCGAGCTGGTCGTGGGTGACGTAGAGGCTGGTGGTGGCGAGCTTGCGCTGCAGCCGGCGGATTTCAGCGCGCATCTGCACCCGCAGCTTGGCGTCGAGATTGGACAGCGGCTCGTCGAACAGGAAGGCTTCCGGCTCGCGCACGATGGCGCGGCCCATGGCGACGCGCTGGCGCTGGCCGCCTGAAAGCTGGCCGGGCTTGCGACTGAGCAGCGGCGCGATTTCGAGAATCCCGGCCGCCTGATCGACCCGGCGGGCGATCTCGGCCTTCGCCATCTTGCGGTTTTTCAGGCCGTATTCGAGGTTCTGTCGCACGCTCATATGCGGATAGAGCGCGTAGTTCTGGAACACCATGGCGATATCGCGCTCGGCCGGCTCGAGATCGTTCACGATCCGGTCGCCGATCGAGATCGTGCCGGCGCTGATCGTCTCCAGCCCGGCCACCATGCGCAGGAGCGTTGATTTCCCGCAGCCGGACGGGCCGACCAGCACGACGAATTCTCCGTCCGGAATGTCGAGCGAGACGCCCTTCACCGCTTCCACCCCGCCGGGATAGACCTTGCGGACGTCGGAAAGTTCGATGCCTGCCACGCTTATTTCTCCGCTTCGACGAGGCCGCGCACGAACCATCGCTGCATCAGGACGACCACCAGCACCGGCGGCACGATCGCCAGGATCGACGTCACCATGACCAGGTGCCAGGGCGTGTCGGCGTCGGCGAAGGACACCATCTTCCTCAGCGCGATGACGATCGTGTTCATCTGGTTGTCGTTGGTGACCAGCAGCGGCCACAGATATTGCGTCCAGCCATAGATGAAGAGGATGACGAACAGCGCCGCGATGTTGGTCTTCGACAGCGGAAGAAGGATGTCCCAGAAGAACCGCATCGGCCCGGCCGCGTCGACCCGCGCCGCCTCGACCAGCTCGGACGGGATCGTCATGAAGAACTGGCGGAACAGAAGCGTCGCCGTCGCCGAGGCGATCAGCGGCAGGATCAGCCCGGCATAGGTATCGATCATGCCGAGATCGACCATCACCTTGTAGGTCGGCAGGATGCGCACTTCGACCGGCAGCATCAAGGTGATGAAGATCAGCCAGAAGAAGGTCATGCGCAGCCGGAAGCGGAAGAACACGATGGCGAAGGCCGACAGGATCGAGATGACGATCTTGCCGATGGCGATGCCGAGCGCCATCACCGTCGTGTTGAACAGGAGCGTCCAGACGTTGACGCCGCCGATCCGGCCGATGCCACCGAACAGCGCCTCACCATAGTTCTCGACGAATTCGCCGCCCGGCGTCAGCGGCAGCGGCGGACGCAGGATCGCCTGCAGCGTCTGCGTCGACGCCATGAACGTGTAGTAAATCGGAAAGGCGACGATCACGATGCCGAGGACCAGCATCACATGCGCGATCGGACGACCGATGGAATGACGCTCGATCATCGCCGTATCACTGCCGCATCACGCATAATGCACCCGCTTCTCCACATAGCGGAACTGGAAGGCGGTGAGCGCGATGACGATCGCCATCAAGATCACCGACTGGGCGGCCGAACTGCCAAGGTCCAGATTGACGAAGCCATCGACATAGACCTTGTAGACGAGGGTTTCGGTCGCTCGCGCCGGGCCGCCGGAGGTCACCGAATCGATGATGCCGAACGTATCGAAGAAGGCGTAGACGGTGTTGACCACCAAAAGGAAGAATGTCGTCGGCGCGATCAGCGGAAAGATGATCGTCCAGAAGCGCTTGGTCGATCCGGCGCCGTCGATCGCCGCCGCCTCGATCAGCGATTTCGGGATCGACTGCAGCGCCGCGACGAAGAACAGGAAATTGTAGCTGATCTGCTTCCAGGCCGCCGCGACGACGACGAGCAGCATGGCTTGATCGCCGTCGAGCAGCGGGTTCCAGTCGAAACCGTTGCGTCGCAGCATGTAGGCGAAGGTGCCCATCACCGGATTGAACATGAACATCCACAACAGGCCCGCGACGGCCGGCGCCACCGCGTAGGGCCAGATCAGCATCGTGCGGTAAAGCCCGCGTCCGCGAACCACCTTCTCGGCGGCGGTCGCGAGCAGCAGCGCCAGCGACATCGACAGCGCCGCGGTCGAGATGCTGAAGATCGCCGTCACCTTGATGGCGTTGAGATAGGCCGGGTCCGTCAGGACCGACTGGAAATTGGCCAGTCCGACGAATTCCGACTTCAGCCCGAATGGGTCCTCGTGCAGAACCGACTGGTAGAGCGCCTGGCTCGCCGGCCAGTAAAAGAAGACCAGCGTGATCGCCACCTGCGGCGCGACCAGCAGATAGGGCAGCCACTTATTGGGGAACACGGCTTTCGACACGGCGATCCTGGGTTCGAATCAGGCCACACGTGAAGCGAAGCCCATGAAAAAGGCCGGGCGGGTCGAGCCGCCCGGCGCGCGTTGCGGGTCTAGTGGATTAAATTTGACATTTGATACCCACGTGCGGCGGACTCGAAATCAAATGTCAAATTTGAAAAATCCACGAGAGTCATAAAGTTGCTAGTGGCCCTTTGATTTCGACATTTGCTTGCCAGGGTGCTCCAAGCGGGATGCAAATGTCGAAATCGGACCACTAGCGTCCTACTGCGCTTCGGCGATCGCCTCGTTGCCCTGCTCGACGATCTTGTCCATCGTCGTCTGGGCGTCCTGGTCACCGGCCAGCATCGCCTCGAACTGCTCGTTGGCGATGTCGCGGATTTGCGGCAGGTTCGGCAGCCGAACGCCCCTGGAATTGGCGGTCGGCTCCTTGCCCATCATCTGCATGATCGGGGTCTCGCGGCCGGGATTCTCGTCGTAGAAGCCGGACGCCTTGGTCGCCTCATAGGCGGCTTTGGTCACCGGCAGATAGCCGGAGGCCTGATGCAGGCGACCCTGGATGTCGGTCTGCGAGAGGAAATTGAAGAACTCGGCAATGCCCTTGTATTCCTCGTCCGACTTGCCGCCGAACACCCACAGGCTGGCGCCGCCCGGGATGGTGTTTTGCGGCGCCCCTTGAGCGTTCTCGTCATAGGGCAACTGGCCGATGCCGTAGTTGATCCCGGATTTAACGACATCGCCGAGCCCGCCGGAGGATTCGGTCAGGATGCCGCATTCGCCGGACAGGAACAGCTGCTTGGCCTCCGAGGTGCGGCCGCCATAGCGGAACACGCCGTCCTTGGCGAGATCGGCGAGCGCCTGGAAATGCTCGACATAGATCGGCTCGTTGAGCTTCAGTTCGACATTGGTTCCGGCCAGCCCGTTCTCCTCGGTGCCGTAGGGCACGTCGTTCCAGGCGGCGAAGTTCTCCAGATGGATCCAGGTCAGCCAGGTCGAGGTGTAGCCACACTCGGCCGCGCCGGATTCCTTGATCTTGCGCGCCGCCTCGAACACCGCCTGCCAGGTCTTCGGCGGGTTGTCGACGTCGAGCCCGGCCTTCTCGAAGATGTCCTTGTTGTAATAGAGGATCGGCGAGGAGGAATTGTACGGGAACGACAGCATGGTGCCGTCGGGCTTCGAATAATAGGCAACGATGCCCGGCAGATATTGCGACTTGTCGAAGGTATAGCCGCCGGCCTCAAGCACCTCGGCGATCGGCATGACCGCGCCCTCGGCGCCCATCATCACGCCGGTGCCGACGTCGAAGACCTGGATGATCGCCGGCATCTGCTTGGCCCGGAAGGCCGCGATGCCCGCGTTCAGCGTCTCGGGATAGGTCCCCTTGAAGACCGGCGCGATCTTGAAGTCCTGCTGGCTTTCGTTGAATTCCTTGGCCAGCGTCTCGACGACCTCGTTGTTGGCGCCGGTCATCGCGTGCCACCACTGCAGCTCGGTCACGGCGAAAGCCTGGCTCGCGCCGGCGATCATCGCCCCGAGCGCGACGGCTGCGCTGAGAAGTTTGCGGTTCATCTGATGTCCTCACCCGTTGATGCGACTCTCGGGCCCTGTTGCCGAGCTTGTCGAAGACGCCCCGTAACAGTGCTTCAAAAACGGTTCGTGACGCAATGACGAAGCTTCGATGACAGCGCAAAAAACAGACGGCCTGCATATTTTTGCGCCAGACCGCAGCCGCCCGGAGCCAACAGGACTATTGCTCCGCGTCGCCTATTCCCCTCTGGGAAACCGCTGGTTCTCCTCCAGCACGTTGAGGTCCATGTGGTTGCGCATGTAGCGCTCCGAGGCCTTTTGCAGCGGCTGGTAGTCCCAGGGGTAATAGGCGCCGTTGCGCAGCGCCTCGTAGGCGATCAGCCGCCGTTGCTGGCTCTCGCGCACCGCCAAGTCGAAAGCCGCGAGATTCCAGCGCGTTTCCGCCGCCTGCCGCAGCCGGTCAAAGGCTTCCCCGGCGGCTGGCCCGCCGCATCCAGGCTCCGCCGCCAGATTGCGTGCCTCGCCCGGGTCGGTTTCCAGGTCGAAGAATTCCGGCGGGTCGATCTCGCAGAGATTGAGCTTGAAGCGCTCGTCTCTCAGCGAGATCATCGGCGCCTCGGAGCCTTCGGCCGCGTATTCCATCGGCACCGGTCCGGAACGGCTTCCGGCGCGCGCCGTTGCGAGCAGGCTCTGCCCATCGGCGAAGGGTGCGATTTCGGCGGCGTCGATGCCGGCGAGATCACCCAGCGTCGGCAGCACGTCGAGGGTCGACACCGGCGCGGCCACCAGCCCGCTCTCGCCGCCCGGCAGGCTCAGCATCAGCGGTACGCGCGACGAGCCCTCGCGGAAACTCATCTTGAACCACAGGCCGCGCTCGCCAAGCATGTCGCCATGGTCGGAGACGAACAGGACAACGGTGTTCTCTGCCATCCGGCAGTCTTTCAGCACGCCGAGGATCTTGCCGATCTTTTCGTCGAGATAGGAGATGTTGGCAAAATAGGCCCGGCGCGAGCGGCGGACATCTTCGGGCGTGATCGCAAACTTCTCGAAATCGGACGCCTTCAGCAGCCGTTGCGAATGCGGGTCGTGCTCGGCGAGCGGGATCGGCCCGGTCGCCGGATCGAGATGGGCGCAATCCTCGTAAAGGTCCCAGAAGCGGCGCCGCGCCACATAGGGGTCGTGCGGATGGGTGAAGGATACGGTCAGGCAAAACGGCCGCTCGTCCTGCCCCCGCGCCAAATCGTAGAGCTTGGCGCCGGCGTGATAGGCGACCTCGTCGTCATATTCGAGCTGGTTGCTGATCTCGGCGACGCCGGCGCCGGTGACCGAGCCCATATTGTGATACCACCAGTCGATCCGCTCGCCCGGCCGGCGATAGTCAGGCGTCCAGCCGAAATCGGCCGGATAGACGTCGGTGGTCAGCCGCTCCTCGAAGCCATGCAGCTGGTCGGGGCCGACGAAATGCATCTTGCCGGAGAGCGTCGTGCGATAGCCCGCCCGCCGCAGATGATGGGCGAAGGTCGGGATCGATGACATAAATTCCGCCGCATTGTCGTAGACGCCGGTGCGGCTCGGCAACTGCCCGGCCATGAAGGCGGCCCGCGCCGGCGCGCAGAGCGGACTTGGCGTATAGGCGTTTTGAAACCGCAGCGAGCGCTGCGCGAGCCCGGCCAGGTTCGGCGTGTGCAAAAACTCCGCCGGCCCGTCCGGGAACAGCGTTCCATTCAACTGATCGACCATGACGATCAGGATATTCGGTCGGGCCATGGAATGGGTCCTTCGCGGTGATTCACGTGAGACCGCCAAACGCATTGCCGTTGCGGCCTTAACCGCCCCGCTCCTACCACGGCAAACGGCCTCCGCGAACAGCGTCGAGCGGCCCTTCGAGAGGACCGCTCGGTCGTGCCAAGGTGGGTGAAGGTTGACGCCCCGCCCCAAGAAGCGATCATGTCACCACCTTGGGGCCGGGCAATAGCCGAAGCTTACTGCATATGCCTCGCCATCTCGGCGAGCTTCGCCACCTCCTTGGGGTCGTCGAGTTCAATGCCGAGCTTGTCATTGACGGCGCGGACAGTCTCCTCGGTCACCGTATGATTCGCGGCCGTTGCCAGGAACTCGGCAGCCTCTTCCATTTTTCCGCCGGCCATAGCGTCCTTGTATGCGCCGAGTTGGCCAACCACCGAGCGCGAGGAGGCATTTTCCATCGCGGTCGCGGATGCGTGGGAGGCATTCAACCGGCCGAGCGAGGCAGCGGAATTGCGATTCTCGCCGCTTTTGCCGTGAGCGTTCCCGCCACTGGCGCTTCGCCCGCCATTGCCGTTTCCATTCCCGCCGCCGCTGTTGCCGCCACCATTGCCGCCGCTGTTACCACCGCTGTTGCCGCCCCCGTTTCCACCACCATTTCCGCCGCCTTTGCCTTGGGCCAGCACATCCGCCGATCCGACGGACAAATGAGTCCAGTCGATCGCAACTGGTGTGGCGGCAAGAGCCGTGCCAAGAAACAGGATCGTTGTGGTTTTTGTCATTGCCGCTCTGGTCTTCATTGAAGGCCTCCTTGGTGATTCAGACATGTGCCCGGCTAGCGAATTACGGGCGCAATAGGGCGGCAAAGTGATTCCCCGTCATTGCGGTCGTGCGATACTCCGGCAGCCCGGCGCCTGGCCATTTGCACCCCCTCCTCCGCGCGGCTAAGGTCCCGCCGCGACGGGCATTCGGGAGGAACCGCATCATGAATCAGGGGCTTGCGGAGAAACTGAATCCGACCGACGACGAACGCGCCGATTTGCACGACCCGCTGTCATCCGGGTTTCCGGCCAGCCTCGAAGGCCGGCTGTTGTTCTGGATCGCGTTTTTCTTCTCGATCTTTCAGCTTGCGACGGCTTCGCATCTTCTCGATCTGCCGAGCCAGATCGTGCGGGCCGTCCATGTCGGTTTCCTCTGCCTGCTCGGCCTGCCGTTGATCGCCGCGATCAAGCGCGAAAACCCGGCTTCGCGCGCGCTTTTCTGGGCGCTCGGCGTCGCCGGCATGGGGGTCGCCTTCTACCAATGGTGGGAATACGAGGCGCTGATCTTTCGCGCCGGCATGCCGCTGCCGATGGACACCGCCGTCGGCGTCGCCGCGCTGGCGATCCTGTTCGTCGCCACCTGGCGGATCATGGGGCCGGCGCTGCCGATCATCGCCGGGACGTTCCTCGCCTACACGCTGTTCGGCGAGTATCTGCCCTCGCCCTTCGTCACCCGCGGCTACGATTTTTCGCAGGTAATCGACCACATGGCCTTCGGCACCGAGGGCATCTACGGCATCCCGACCTACGTCTCGTCCACCTACATCTTCCTGTTCATCCTGTTCGGCTCGTTTCTCGAACGCGCCGGCATGATCAAGCTGTTCACCGACATCTCGCTCGGCCTCGTCGGTAACGCCAAGGGCGGCGCGGCCAAGGTGGCGGTCATTTCCTCCGGCCTGATGGGAACGATCTCCGGCTCCGGCGTCGCCAATGTCGTGACCACCGGACAGTTCACCATTCCCCTGATGAAGCGTTTCGGCTACCGCGCCGCCTTCGCCGGCGGCGTCGAGTCCACTGCTTCGATGGGTGGCCAGATCATGCCGCCGGTGATGGGCGCCGTCGCCTTCATCATGGCCGAGACCATCGACGTTCCCTACACCGCCGTCGTCCAGGCGGCGGTGGTCCCGGCGATCCTGTATTTCGGCTCGGTTTTCTGGATGGTGCATCTGGAAGCCGGCAAGCGCGGCCTGCTCGGCCTGTCGCGCGCCGAACTGCCCTCGCCGCTGGCGGCTCTCAGGAACGGCTGGTACCTGCTCTTGCCGCTGGTCGTCCTGGTCTGGCTACTGTTCAACGGCTACACGCCGCTATTCGCCGGCACCATCGGCCTCGCCCTGACGGCGCTTCTGATCCTCGGCGCGCCGCTGGCCGGACGCATCCCGGTCCAGGCGCTGCGCTATGTGTTCTGGATCGGCCTCGGCCTGTCGGCCGCCGCCTTCTTCCAATATGGCATCATGCCGGTGGTGATCGCGCTGGCGATCCTCATCGCCCTCTCGGCGCTGTTCAAGGGCGGTCGCGAGACGCTGATCTTGACCCGCGACGCGCTGTCGGAAGGCGCCAAGACGGCACTGCCGGTCGGTATCGCCTGCGCCATCGTCGGCATCATCGTCGGTACGATGACGCTCACCGGCGTCGCCAATACCTTCGGCCAATATATCGTCTCGGTCGGCGATACCTCGCTGTTCCTGTCGCTGGTGCTGACGATGATCACCTGCCTGATCCTTGGCATGGGCATCCCGACCATCCCCAACTACATCATCACCTCCTCGATCGCCGGCCCCGCCTTGCTCGCTCTCGGCGTGCCGCTGATCGTCTCGCACATGTTCGTCTTCTATTTCGGCATCCTCGCCGATCTGACCCCGCCCGTGGCGCTCGCCTGCTTCGCCGCGGCGCCGATCGCCAAGGCGCCGGGACTGAAAATCTCGATGGAAGCCGTGAAGGTCGCGCTCGCCGGCTTCATCATCCCGTTCATGGCCGTCTACACGCCGGCGCTGATGCTGCAGGATGGCGGACCGCTGGCCGATGCGATCGGCTTCTGGCCGGCGGTCATCTACGTCGTCATCAAGGCGTGCCTCGCCATCGGGCTGTGGGGCGCGGCAGCGATCGGCTTCCTCGTCGCGCCGCTCAAATGGTGGGAGCGGATTCTGGCCGCCGTCGCCGCCTTCACCCTGATTGCCGCGCTGCCGGCGACCGACGAAATCGGCTTCGGCCTCGCCGCGCTGATTATCGGCTGGCATCTGTGGCAAGTGCGCAAGTACGGGGTGCCGGAAACGGTGAACCGCACCGGCGGACCCGGCGGTCTCGTGGAGCGGCCCGCTTCTGTCCAAGCCGCCGACGAGACGGCGACACCGGCGCAATGATCTGCGTCGTCGCGGCCGGCAAGACGATCATGCTCGCCGCTTCCGCCTTCACCCTCGCCTGGACCCACTCGGTGGAAAAGACCAGTTGGCAGGAACGCTGGACCGCCGGGCCGGACGGGCTGACGGTGGTCGAGGGACGCATCGAGGGCTCGGGCGCCGGCATGGAGCCGCCGCCGGACGCGGTGCTCAAGGACGGCGCCTATGTCTATACGCCGCATCTCCCCGCCATCCCGGAGCTGGTGCTCGCCGCCTCCGGCGCGACCGGGGAAGGCTGGACGCTGTGCATGGAGGGGAGCGCGGACGCAGGAGGCTCGAAGGCGGCGAAGTGCCTGACGCTCGGCGCCGAAGCCGCCGTCCCGGTCATCGTGCGCTGGTGCGCGGCGGGCAAGGCAGATGAGGCGGGAAATCCGTAGGCGGAGTCATCGCACGCACTGCTCTGCGGCTTAAGGCAGCAAAATGCCCTACCCCGCCGTCACCACCACCCGGCCCTTCATGCCTGCGCCCTCGTGCGGCAGGCAGACATAATCGTAGGTACCCGGACGGGTGAATTTCCGCCGATAGGTTCCGCCGGCCGGGAGGGGCCCACTGAACGGCCCCGCGCCTCGCGGTAGCCGGACATTGGCAGCATTCTTCGCCAGCGACGGATCGGCGGTCACGGTGTGGCCGAAGGGCGAAGCGTTACGCCATTCGACGGTGTCGCCGACCTTGATGGTTACGACCGCCGGGCTGAACGCCAGCAGCGTCGTCGCGGAAATAACGGCCGCGACGCCCGGCGGCGGGCTCGTCGAACCGGCCGTGGCGCAGCCGCCAAGCGCGGCGAGGCCGGACAGGGCCGCAAGGCCGAGGACCTGGCGACGGGACACGCAGGAGCCGGCCGACGCGGCATCTGGGGATGATACAGGCATCGCAACCTCCCAAGCGGGCAGAGCGTTGCAGTTTACGCCTGCCGTGGACGCCGCGGAAGGGCACTGGCGTTGCCACCGCCCCTGCGGCATCGTCCAAGGCATCACTTTCGCGACATCGGTCCGCTATTCAATCGAGGCAAACATGAACTTCACAGCCGCCGTCCGCTCGGTGTTTTCGAACTACGCCATTTTCCGGGGCCGCGCGCCGCGCTCTGAATTCTGGTGGTTCGTGCTGTTCACCCTGATCGCCAGTTTTGTCCTCGGCCTCGTCGACAGCGTGATCGTCGGACCCATTCTCGGTTTGAGCCCACTGAGCGGTCATGGTGCCCGCCCTTTGGACGCGCTGTTCACGCTGGCGGTCTTCCTGCCGACGCTAGCGGTGGCTGCGCGGCGACTGCACGATACCGGCCGCTCGGCCTGGTGGCTGCTGATCGGCCTGATCCCGCTGGTCGGCTGGCTGGTCTTCCTCTATTTCGCCGCCCAGCCCAGCGAGGCGGTGACCAACGAATACGGGTCACCTCCACTGGGACGGCGCGAGGCCTATCGCTGACGGGTCTGCCAGTCCGGGTTGATCCAGGGTCGCAGTTCGGGCTCCGGCGCCAGCATCCCCTCACTCAGAATATGGTCGGCCGCCTTTTCGCCGACCATGACCGACGGGCCGTTGAGATTGCCGTTGGTGATGCGCGGGAAGATCGAACTGTCGGCAAGCCTGAGATTGTCGGTGCCGATCACCCGGCATTCGGGATCGACCACGGCGTTGGCGTCGCTTTCGGAGCCGAGGCGCGCGGCGCCGCAGGGATGGTAGGCGCTTTCGGCGTGATGGGCGATGAAGCCGTCGAGATCGGAATCGCTCTGGAGCGCGTCGCCCGGCTGGATCTCCGGCCCGCGATATTCATCGAAGGCGGCCTGCGCGAACAGCTCGCGGGTGAGCCGGATCGCCTGGCGAAACTCAGTCCAGTCGTCCTCATGCGACATGTAGTTGAAGCGGATCGCCGGCTTGGCGCCGGGATCGGCGCTCACCAGCCGGATATCGCCCCGCGATTTCGAGCGCATCGGCCCGACATGGGCCTGGAAGCCGTGGCCGGGGGCCGCCGCCTGGCCGTCATAGCGGATCGCGCCGGGCAGGAAGTGATACTGGATATCGGGATAGTCGACGCCGGCGCGTGAGCGGATGAAGCCGGCCGCCTCGAAATGGTTGGTGGCGCCGTAGCCGGTGTGGAGCATCATCCATTCCAGCCCGACCCGGCCCTTGGAGAACAGGTCGAGATAGCCGTTGAGGGTGATCGGCTGGGTGCAGCTCTGCTGGATGTAGAGTTCGAGATGATCCTGCAGGTTTTGCCCGACGCCGGGGCGGGCAAGCCGCGTGTCGATGCCGACGCGGGACAGCTCGGCCGGGTCTCCGATGCCCGAATGCATGAGGATCAGCGGCGAGTTGATGGCCCCGGCGGCGAGCACTACCTCGCGCCGCGCCTTGACGAGACCGGTGGTGCGACCGGATCGCTTCACCTCGACACCGGTGGCGCGGTTGCCCTCGAAGGCGACGCGCATGACATTGGCCTGGAGAAGCCGGCAATTGCCCCGCGCCATGGCGGGTCTCAGATACGCATTGGCCGCCGACCAGCGTCGGCCGCGCCAGATCGTCTGCTGCATCGGGCCGAAACCCTCGGGGAATTCGCCGTTGTAATCGTCGGTGACCGGATAGCCGGCCTGCCGCCCGGCCTCGACGAAGGCGCCATAGAGCGGGTTTTCCATGGCGCCGCGCTTGACGTTGAGCGAGCCGGAGCTGCCGCGCCAGGCCGGATCGCCGCCCTGCCCCTCTTCGAAGGCCTCCATCCGCTTGAAATAGGGGACGACGTCGGCATAGGCCCAGCCGGATGCGCCGATCTCGGCCCAATGGTCGAAATCATGGGCGTGGCCGCGCACGAACACCATGCCGTTGATCGAGGAGGAACCGCCAATGACCCGACCGCGCGGGGTGGCGAGGCGCCGACCGGCGAGCGCCGGCTCGGGCTCGGAGCGGTAACCCCAGTCGTAGCGGGCCATGTTCATCGGAAAGGACAGGGCGCCCGGCATCTGGATGAACGGGCCGGCATCGGTGCCGCCGGCCTCGACGACGACGACGTCGTAGCGGCCCGATTCCGACAGCCGGTACGCCAGCGCCGAGCCGGCCGAACCAGAGCCGACGACGACGTAGTCGGCTTCCTCGATGATTTTCATGCGCCAATCTCTGCGTCGATATAGCGTTCAACCATCCGGACGGCCGCTGGTCCGTCGGGAGCGGTGAGCGGGGTCAGCGCCTGGCGCAGCCAGACACCGTCGATCATCGCGCCGGTCGCCGCGGCAACCGGGATGGCCGCATCGGCGCCGAGGAGCGGGGCGAGGCCGGAGATCAGATTGGTCTCCAGCCGACGGAAATACAGCCGCAATAGCCGCGCCGCCTCTGACGAGCGGCGGGCGTAAAGATAGAAGACCAGCCAGGCGGCAATCGCCTCGCGGGAGAACTGACTGGGATCGAAGCACCCTTCGATGACGGCGCTGACCCGCTCGCGGGGCGTGCCGGCGGCGGCAAGCCGGCGGGTGAGCCCATCGCGAAAGCCGAACAGCAGATGGCGCATCGCGGCGATCATCAGATCGTCCTTGGCGCCGAAATAATGATGCACCAGCGCCGGCGACACCGAGGCGCGGGCGGCGATCTGCGCCATGGTGGTGGCCTCCATCGAGCCGGCTTCCTCGATGGCGGCAATGGCTGCGGTGATCAGCGCCTCGCGGCGGGCGGCCTCGAGGCCTGTCGCGGCGGGCCGGATGCGGGTCCATTGGTTCATGGCCGGCAGCATAGATCGATTGATTGATCCGTCAATCAATCCTCCTTGAGATTCCCGATCTCAAGGGCTGAAGGAGCCCCTTACCTCATGCTACTAATAGATCTCTTAGTACCGTTCGGAAGGAGGACGCTCCAATCGTTCCAACCGTTCCGCGCCGCAGGCGGCCCGCCGCAATCTACTACCGCCTTAATTGCTGCGGGCGACGGAGCTTTGTAGCGCTCCCCGTTGTAGAGAATGGCGCCATCGTCGATCTTTGCCTCGATCTTCCGGCCCCCATAGTGCATTTCCAGTTGGCTGCCGTGGGATAAAGATACGCCCCCAGAGGACCATGCGGCCCTACCGCCTGACTCGTCAAAATTCCCCTTAATCGCTTGGTGACAGTCGAATTTTGGGAGGCCTAGCAACCTTCTCAATATCTCGTTCTCTGTCTCCTCGAATGCCGTCCTATCAGCCTCAATGCGCTTGTGAACCTCAATGTCGATATCTATGGTTTTCATGTTTGAAATCTCCTTAGCTGAAATAGCACTAATAGATCTTTAGATCCCCGTCAACTGGCTGGAGTGGGAATCAGAATAGGGACCAGTGCAAAATGGGGAAATTCGCCAGTCGCAATTGACGGCGACGAGAAGCGGGATTTTGATGGCGGCGGCTGTCTCGCTGGATTTGGCAACGGTGCGGCCGCATTTCTTTTCGCCGGCAGGAGCTACGAAATGAAGCAAATTCTTTATACCGCCGCCGCGCTGGCGCTGACCACTGCCGGTGGCGGCGCCGCGCTCGCCGAGTACAGACTGACGATCCTGCACACCAATGATTTTCACAGCCGCATCGAGCCGATCAACAAGTACGATTCGGGCTGCGGCGAGAAGGACGCCGCCGAGAACGCCTGCTTCGGTGGCTCGGCGCGGCTGGCGACCGGCATCAAGGCCGCGCGGGAAGCCTCCGACAACACGCTGCTGGTCGACGGCGGCGATCAGTTTCAGGGCTCGCTGTTCTATACCAAATACAAGGGCAAGGCAGCGGCCGAACTGATGAACACGCTCGGCTATGAGGCGATGACGGTCGGCAATCACGAGTTCGACGACGGGCCAAAGGTGCTGCGCGCCTTCATGGAGGCGATTGATTTCCCGATCCTGCTCGCCAATGCGGATATTTCCAAGGAGCCGGAACTCGCCGACGCGCTGAAATCCTCGACGGTGATCGAGAAGGACGGCGAAAGGATCGGCCTGATCGGCATCACGCCGGCCGACACCGCCGAATTGTCGAGCCCCGGCCCGAATGTCAGCTTTGCCGATCCGGTGGCGGCCCTGAAGCGCGAGGTCGCGGCGCTGACCGGCCAGGGCGTCACCAAGATCGTCGTGCTCAGCCATTCCGGCTACGCGGTCGACCAGCGCGTCGCGGCTGAAGTACCCGGCATCGACGTCATCGTCGGCGGCCACACCAACACGCTGTTGTCGAACACCAACAAAAAGGCCAAGGGCCCCTACCCGACCATGATCAAGGGGCCCGAGGGCGATGTGGCCATCGTCCAGGCCTATGCCTATGGCAAATATCTCGGCCAGCTGGACGTGACCTTCGACGATGCCGGCATCGTCATCGCCGCCTCGGGCGAGCCGATCATCATGGATGGCGAGGTGGTCGAAGACAGCGCGCTGAAGACCCGGATCGCGGAACTGGCCAAGCCGCTGGACGAAATCCGCCAGAAGGTCGTCGCCGAGACGAGCGCGCCGATCGACGGCGGTCGCGACACCTGCCGGGCGGGCGAATGCCAGATGGGCAACCTCGTCGCCGAAGCCATGCTCGACCGGGTCAGGGACCAGGGCACCCAGATCGCCATCACCAATGGCGGCGGCCTGCGCGCCTCGATCGATTCCGGTGAGATCACCATGGGCGAGGTACTGACCGTCTTACCGTTCCAGAACACGCTGGCGACCTTCAAGCTCACCGGCGCCGACCTCAAGGCGGCACTGGAGAACGGTGTTTCCGAGGTCGAGGAAGGCGGCGGCCGGTTCCCACAGGTGGCGGGGCTCAAATTCACATGGTCGAAATCCGGCACTCCGGGCGAAGACCGGGTGACGTCGGTCGCGGTCAAGGAGGGTGATGGCTTCGTGCCGCTCGACCCGGAGAAGACCTATCTCGTCGTCTCCAACGACTTCATGCGCGGCGGCGGCGACGGCTACAAGATCTTCGCCGACAAGGGCATGGAAGCCTATGATTTCGGCCCGGCGCTGGACGAGGTGGTGGCGCAATATCTTGGCCGTGACAACGCCGTCTATGATCCCGCGACCGACGGGCGGATCACCGAGGCACAGTAGGCGTAAGCCTGCGACGCTATAGGACGAGAGGCCGGCCGGACGCGCCGGCCTTTTGGTGTCGAGGATAGGCCATGCCGCAAACGAGCATCATGCCCGCCGGATATTCCCGGTGGCACGCCCTGATCGGGCTCGTCATCGTCGCGCTCGCGGCGCTCGTCCTCTACGCCATGGGCCGCGAACCGATCTGTACCTGCGGCACGGTCAAGCTCTGGCACGGCGTGGTGCAGAGCTCGGAAAACTCCCAGCATCTGTCGGACTGGTATTCGCCCTCGCACGTCATCCACGGCTTCATCTTTTTCGGGCTTGGATGGCTGGTTTTGCGGCGCTGGTCGCTCGGCGCCCGGCTCGTCCTGGCACTCATCGTCGAAAGCGCCTGGGAGATCGCCGAGAACACCGACAGGGTGATCCAGCACTACCGCGAGGCGACGATCTCGCTCGACTATTTCGGCGACAGCATCGTCAATTCGGTCAGCGATCTCGGCTTCATGGTGCTCGGCTTCTGGCTGGCCGGCCGGCTGCCGGTCTGGCTGACGGTCCTGATCGCCGTCACCTTCGAGCTGTTCACCGGATGGATGATCCGGGACAATCTCACCCTCAACGTCCTGATGCTGCTCTGGCCCATCGAGGCGGTGAAGGTCTGGCAGGGCGGGGCGTAGCCCTATGATCACAGCGCAGCCGGGCTTTCGCCCAGCTGCGCTAAAGAGTCAGGCGTTATTTCTTCTCGTTCCTTTCCAGCCAAGTCTGCAGCTGCTCGATTTCCTTCTCCTGATCATCGATCATCTTCTGAGCTAGCGTCTTCAATTCCTCGTCCTTGCCGTTTTCCAACTCGACCTTCGCCATCTCGATCGCGCTTTGATGGTGGGGGATCATCATCTTCGCGAAATCGGTATCGGCATCCCCCGTCATCTGGGTGGCGCCCATCTGCTCCTGCATCCGCTGCATGGCATCCATGTAGCCTTGCGAGCTTTGCGTCGGGTCAACGCCCTCTTGCATGGACATCGTCTGCCCCTGCATGTCAGCTTGGCCCTGCATCATCTTGCCCATGTCGTCGCCGCCGGCCTTGGGGGCGTCCTGGGCGAAGCCGGCGCCTGCCGGCAGAGCAAGAACGGCGGCGAGCGCCGCAGTAGCGAGAAACTTGCGCATGGTCTTAATCTCCAGGTTGATTGCGGTGCCTCGCCAGGCCGATGCCGGGTCGGCCTTCGCAAAACACACTCATCTATGACCGTTTGATGACGTCTAGCTGGCGACTACAGCAATTCCGGAACATGTATATGTTACTCATGGTAATATACAAAATTACAAATATAAATAATACAAATTTATAGAATATAATAGTATTATTATCATGAATAATCTCTAATCAACGATGATATATTATAATATTACATAAATATAGCCAGTGATGCCAGTCAGTTTCGATGTGCCGCACCGTGGAGTCCGGCGTACGGCCATGACCACGATGGGCGATTGGGTGATTGTGCGGCGGCCCCCACACGCCCCTCCCCCGCCTTGTAGGTAAGCCCCCTGATGTCCGGCACTGGCACTCGTCTCGAAATGCCGCGCCGCCACGCGGCAAGTCCGTGGATATCGTCCGATATGCCTTTCTTGTAATACGATGATTTACTGACGAATGGCGACCGGAGTTTATTTCGGAAATTATAGAACTTTCGGAAACTGACTGTGCCTGTAGCGCCGGTAATGTCCGTTTAATCGTAACCTGCTAGCAAAAGGCATGACATCGCTTTGGCAATCCCTTTTTGCGAACCTCGCGCTCGTCGCGATCCTGGTCGTACTGTGGGATTTCATCAGCGAGTGGACGGGGCGGCTGTCGGTGCGGCTCCAGCCCCTGCTCCTGGGGCTCATCATGGGCGGCGGCGCCATCGTGTCGATGGCGACGGCGCAACCGCTGATCGCAGGATTTGTTTTCGATCTGCGCGGACCGCTGGTGGTTGCCGCGGCCTTCTTCGGCGGTCTGCCGGCAGTGGCCATCGCCGGAACGGCAGCCCTTATCTACCGCCTGTACCTTGGCGGCATGGGCGCACCGGCCGGCGCTCTCGATGTGCTGATCGCTTGCCTTGTCGGGCTTGCCGGTTTCTGGTGGACGCGGTCTCGGCCCAAGACGACCAGCCTTATCCTGATCTTCGCGCTCGTGGTCGCGTTTGGCCGACTGATCGCCTATGTCGCGGTCCCGGCGGACATGCGCATGGCGCTTCTCGCAAGCACCGGATTTCCGCTCGTCGCGCTCACCTTCGTCAGTACCGTGCTGATGACCGTCGTGTTGCAATGGCAGGCGCGGCGTCGCGACCTCTCGACCTCCAACCTGATCTACCGCGCGATGGTGCGTGAACTACCCGACTGCCTCAACGTGAAGGATATGGAGGGTCGGTTCGTCGTCGCCAACCCGGCCACGGCCACGCTGATGCGGGCAAACACCGCGGAGGGCCTGATCGGCAAATCCGACTTCGACTTCTATCCAGCCGACCTGGCGGAAAAATTCCGGCAGGACGAAGCCGCCATGTTGAAGCGCGGCAAACCCGAGCGCGTCGACCAGGAGACGCTATTACCGAACGGAACGACCGGCTGGCTTTCGACGCTCAAGGTCCCCCTCAGGAATGAACAAGGCCGCATCGTCGGAATCATCACCTACAATCGCGACATCACCGAGATGAAGCGCGCGGCTCAGGTCAAGGCCGAATTCATCGCGACCGTCAGCCACGAGTTGCGCACGCCTCTGACCTCGATCCGTGGCTCGCTCGGCCTCGTCGCCGCCGGCATGGCGGGGGAACTGCCGGCCAAGGCCGCCCGCCTGGTCGAGATCGCGCACGATAACAGCGAACGTTTGGTGCTGTTGATCAACGACATTCTCGACATGGAGAAGATCGAATCGGGGAAGATGCAGTTCAATCTGAGGCCCACGCCCCTTCGTGACTTGATCGAGGGCGCCATCAGCGCCAGTGCCAACTATCTCCCCGAGCGACAGATCCAGACCGTACTGATCGACGACGCTCCGCGCGCGCAGGCGAACATCGACCCCAACCGCCTGCATCAGGTGCTTGCCAACCTTCTGTCGAACGCGATCAAATTTTCTCCGGTCGGAGCAACGGTCACGGTGAAGATCGGGCGACGCGAGGGCGGCCGGCTACGCCTTTCGGTGATCGACACGGGACCGGGCATCCAGGACGCGTTTCGGGAGCGGATTTTCGGCAAGTTCGAACAGGCGGATGCCTCCGATACACGGGAAAAAGGTGGCACCGGCCTCGGCCTCAGCATCGCCAAGGCCATTGTGGAAAAGCTCGATGGCACGATCGGCTTCGACACACAGTTGGGCGCGGGGACCGTGTTCTACGTCGATCTGGCTGAATTCGTCGCCGCGTCGCGGGATCCCGACCTTCCGCCGGAATCCGGCGATCTCCGGCCGCGGATCTTGCATGTAGAGGACGACGAAAGCGTTCTCCACATCATGTCGATGGGATTGGGGACGGATGTCTCGATCGCGTCAGCGCGCTCCTTGACCGAGGCTCGGCAGATCCTCGCCCACAGCCAGTTCGACGTCGTCATCCTCGATGTCGCGCTGCCCGACGGATCGGGGCTCGATCTGCTGCCGGATCTACCCGAACAGACTGCGGTGATCGTTTTCTCGGCAGCGGAGATCAGCCACGACGTGCACGCCCGTGTCAGGGCGACCGTGACTAAGACGCGGTCGTCGGAACTGGATGTGGCGAGACTCGTGAAGAGTTTTCTACCCGCGTCGACTCTATCGCCCGGCGCCTAGAGTATCGAGGCCGCGAGGCAGCCGAGCGGCGACACCATCGCCTGACTTTGATAGAATCGCGCACATGGCGGAGGAGACCCCGCCGCTGACTTCACGTCCGCGCGCTTTCGACCGAGGGAATCGATGGACATTACCTCACTCATCATCTTCGCTGGGGCCCTTTTCGTCGCCGCCGGGTCGCCGGGGCCGAGCATAGCGGCGCTCGTCGCGCGGGTTCTCGTGAAGGGATGGCGCGACGTCCTGCCGTTTCTTCTTGCGATGTGGATTGGCGAGGCGATCTGGCTGACGGCGGCGATCCTCGGCCTGTCGGCGCTGGCGACCAGCTTCCACCTCGTCTTCGTCGCGGTCAAATATGCCGGCGTCGGCTACCTCCTCTATCTCGCGTGGAAGATGTGGATGGCGTCGGCGAAGACGCGCGAAAGTAGCGAAATTCCGCACACCGATGCGCCCCGGCGCCTATTTTTCGCCGGGCTGGCGGTGACGCTCGGCAATCCGAAGATCATGCTGTTCTACCTGGCGCTACTGCCGACCATCGTCGATCTGACGGCCGTGACGCTGCTCGGCTGGGCCGAACTGGCCGCGACGATGCTTCTCGTGCTAATCGTCATCGACTTCGCCTGGACGGCATTGGCGGAGAAAGCCCGCGGTCTCTTTTCCAGCCCGCGCGCCATGCGCTTTGCCAACCGCGGTAGCGCGACGCTGATGGCCGGCGCCGCGGGGGTGATCGCCACACGGTGAGGAGAATCGCTACCCCCCCTCCGCGTAGAGCACCCGATGATCCAAGAGATATCGCGCGAAGAGCGGCAGGCTGGCCGAGCCGATCTCACGCGCGCTGGAGCCGATCGTGCCAGGCCGGATCTCCAGCGGCGTCAAGCCCTTGCGCTTGAGGTTCGCCATCGCCCGTTCGGTCGTCGCGACCAGGCGCGCGCGCACGGCTGGCGGAAAGCCGCCGTCGATGACCGCACATTCGAAATCATAGATCGAACTCGCCGCGACGAAAGCATGGGCGAGCCCTTCCCCGGCGATCGCCAGCCAGCGATCGAGGATGGGGCCCAGCCCGTCCCAGGCTGCATCACTGCGCCAGATCGCACTTGGATCGCCGCCATTCTCGGCGATCATCTTCTCCAGGACAAAGATCGAGGCGACGTTGATCAGCTGGTCGAATCCGCCCGTGTCGGAACCCGTCGCCCTGGCGCGGGGCACCGGCATCGGTCCGAGCGCCGCGGCATTGCCGGTCCGCCCGGTGA